>DOOI01000030.1:0-7298 GCA_003512825.1 Paracoccaceae bacterium
CTGCGCGCGGGCTGTCCTGACCAAGAGGACCGCCTGCGGTGTGTTGGCCGAGAGAGGGGGCTCTGCCCCCCGGCTTCGCCGCCCCCCGGGATATTTTTTGCAATGAGACCTCATAGGGTTATTCGAGCATGCCCTATGCCTCTGATCGAAGTTCGCGTTTGAGGATTTTGCCTATTTCGGAACGCGGCAAGTCGTTGCGGAGGCGCACTTCGGCAAGGCGTTGCGCTTTGCCAAGGCGGGCATTGGCCAGTTGACGGATTTCTTCTGCCTGGCGCGTTCCAGCGTTTGAGTGGAGCACGACAAAGGCCAATGGAGTTTCCCCCCATTCCTCGGAGGGCACTCCAATGACTGCGGCGTCTACCACGTCAGGAAGGCTGAGGAGGATTCTTTCAATATCATCAGCATAGACGTTAAAGCCTCCGGTGATGATCACGTCTTTTTTGCGGTCAGAGAGAATGAGAAAACCATCTTCGTCGAAGCGGCCAATGTCACCGGACCTGAAAAAGACTGTGCCATCGGGTGCGTACCAGAGGCTATCGCGGGTTTGCTCGGGACGGCGCCAATAGCCAGCCATCATGGCCGGGCCGCGTCCGATGATTTCACCCGGCTCTCCTGTCGGGACAGGGTCGCCGTTCTCATTGAGGATCCGGATTTCCACTCCCGGCGCCGGACGGCCCACGGTGTGGAGTTTTTCAGGATATTCATCCGCGACCAAGATACAAACGCCTCCGCCTTCGGTCAGCCCGTAGACTTCCATCAGCTTGCCCGGCATGCGTGCCAGCACTTCGCGTTTGACGCTGTCGCGCAATGGGGCGGAGGTGCAGAACTTTCGCTGAAGATGGCTCAGGTCGGTTTCAGCAAAGGCAGGATGATCGAGCAGGCGACGGAAGAGCACAGGCACCAGCATTGTATGGGTGACGGCTTCTCTTTCAGCCAGTTCGAGCCAAGTTTTCGCATCGAATTTGGCCATCAAGATCGCCGTTGAGCCGCCTGCCAAAGTGGGCAGGAAGGAAACAAGGGTGGTGTTTGAGCACAAAGGCGTGCTCAAGAGCGTGCGCGCTTCCGCATCGTAGCCATTGGGTGTGATGCGATCCATCTGGGCAGCACGCATGGCATGGCTGTGCAAGATGCCTTTGGGCACACCTGTGGTGCCGGAAGAATAGATAATATTGAACCCATCCTCCATTTCGACGGCGACATTGGGATCGAGATCGGGTTGTTTCTCACATAGGGACTGCCATTCCTGGCCTTCTGGATCAAAGACACGGGGCGCGCGTGCGACGGCCTGCGCGCCAAGTTCGGCATAGCTTGACGCCAGAAAGAAGACCTCGGCTTCGCAATCGGTGAGCATTCCGGCCAAGGCTTCGGGTGAGGCCATGGAAGACAACGGCACCGCAATGGCACCGGCTTTGAGCGTTGCAATGAAGAGTTCAGCCATTGCAACCGAATTGGGCGACAGCATCGCCACGCGGCTACCCTTTTTCACACCCAAAGCCATGAGCGCTTGAGCGGCTTGGTTGGTGCAGGTCGAAAAATCACGCCATGAGCGGCGTGTCGTGCCGCAAATCACGGCATCGCGCGTGGGGTGCATAGGCGCACGGGCGCGGATCATATCGATCACAGTTTGGGTAAGCGGGGCAGCAGGCAAGGCAGGTATGATTTTCATCGGTCGCCTCTTCGCTTGAGCCCGGTTATTTCCAACCGCATGGTCAGATTTGCGTCATGACGCAAACCATACGCCAAACATACGCAAATCATACCTTGGGAAAACGCCTATTTTGCGCCTTTGGGCACCACGCCTGACGAGACCCATGCATCAAATTGTGTGAGTACCGCGGCCACGAAAGGCGCGTCGTTGATATGGCAATCGAGGGTTTCAAGCGAGATATTCGCCGGGGCCTCCTTTTGAAACTCCGTGCAAAACGCCGCAAGCCCTTCCGCATCATGCAAGGGGCCGCCTTCACGATCCCATTCATTGCAACCCTTTGTTGGTAAGAGAAAATGCACTGGTCCTTGGGCTGTTTTCAACTTCCTCGCCAGCTCTGCGGCGACTGCGCGGCGCTCTGTTGGCGTCAGCACAACAGAGGTGAGCAAGCGATTATGAGCATGTGCCGGACGATCCGCCAAATGCGGCGGGATGGCTTGCCAGCCAATCAGGTCCACCAGATCATAGCAGGCGGGCGCCACGAGTTGTGGAATCCCATTTTTCCCAGCGTTTTCAAGTCGATCCGCCCCCGCAGAAATGCCTGACCCCATCATGAAATTCACCACTTCCTGCGGAGCAAAATCCATCACACATACAAACGCCCCTTCCGCAGCAAGCGCCTCAAAGGCACGCCCGCCCATACCCGTGGCGTGGAACACAGCCACCTCATAGCCGCGTTCTTCCAAAGCAGGCTTTAAATGCACCATGTAGCGCAGGATCGTCTTGCCAAAACTTGTCATACCAATCAGAGGCTTATCCCGTTTGGGCGCCTCTACGGCACGCGCTGCGCCCAATACGGCGCCCGCCGCTTGGCTCAGAGAGGACTTACAGACCGAATTGAGCCCATAAAGACCGCCCGCCCAAAGGATCATTTGAATATCCGCGGCCAAACGCTCGGGCGGCAACATCGCGGAAAAGCTCACCGTCGAGACCACATATTTGGGCACACCCAAGGGAAGTGCGGCGCAAACATCAAGCCCCAGATCTGTTCCCATCGTGCCGCCAAGAACAATCACTCCGTCGATCTTGCCATCTTTCCAGAGCCTTAGCGCCTCGCTCGCGGCTCCACGTGCCATGATTTGCATCGCGGTATTCTCGTCATCGGCCGCAATCGCTTGGGCAATCGAGGCACCTGCAGCAGCCGCAACATTATGTTTGGAGATGTCGCAGGCCGCCTTGGGGTCGCCCAAAACGCTGACGTCCATGCTGACCACCCGCCCCCCTTGGCCACGGATACACTGAGCAAGGTAATTCAGCTCGTCGTCTTTGGTGTCATAGGTGCCGACCACCAAAATTGCCTTTTCAATCATGTGCTTCCCTCCAAATAGGCCCGCGCCAGGGGCAGGGCTTGGGCGATAGCGCGAGCTGATCGCTCTGCGCCGCCAGGTTCATGCAGGCGTGCAATGATCCAACCCGGATAGGTCAAGGACCGCAGCATTAAGAAGAGATCAAGGCTTTGCGCGTCAATGTGACGGCGCGGGCTATAGCCGTCGAGCAACGCGGTACGCAATTCGACATAGTCCGGCGCAGCAATCTGACGGAAAAGAAACGTCGCCACATCAAAATCGCGGTAGCCAAAGCCGCCATCGTCAAAATCGATCAACGAAAGTCGCCCCTCGTGCAGCATCAGGTTTTCCGTGATCGCATCTGCATGGATCAGTCCAAAATCCGGGGCTTGCAAAGCTGCCAGATCAAGACGGGCCTGATCACGTGCCGCGAGGAAAAGGGCGGTTTCTGAGGCGGTCAGATCAGGATGCAGCCAAAAGCGGTCCCAAAGGGGCTGGTCACCAACCAGACCCGCCGCATCCCAGCGGGGCCGAGTAAAGCCAGCGTCAGGCACCCATGCATCCGAAATGTCATGTAGCTGTGCCAGCAAACCACCCAATTGATGCACTAACGCACCTCGATCACGCACCCCATCAAGCGCGCCTTGCTTGCCCAACATCTGCCCCGGCAACCACGTCAGCACATCAACCTGGACCCCTTCTACCCGCTCCACCAACAGGCCCGAACGCGACGGTATCGGGCGCGGCACTTGCATGCCCTGCGCCTCCAATGCGGCCATCCATCGCAGCTCCGACACCAATTGCGCGTCTGATCGGTAGCCCTCTCGATGAAGCCGCAATGCGTATCCCGCGTCATGGTCAACGTGATAGACGCTATTCTCTCGCCGCGCGGCCAACTGCACACGGTGCTCGGGCAATCCCCAAAGACGCGCCGCAGCTTTTGCAACCGCCTCGCTCATATCAGCGGGGTTTCCGCCAAAACGATGTCGAGGGTCTCGATCACCTGATCGACATGAGCGCGCGAAAACACCATTGGCGGGCGCATTTTTAACACGTTGTAGTGCCGTCCAAGAAAATTCAGCAAAACACCGCGCTGCCGCATGCCATTGGCAATTTTCTTGGTATACGCGGTGGCAGGGGTTTTCTGTTGGCGGTCTGTCACCAGCTCGATCCCGAAAAACAGCCCCGATCCCCGCACGTCACCAATCGCCTCATGTCGTGAGGCCAATTCCTTTAGGCCGTTCTTCGCATAGGCCCCAACGTCTGCTGCATTCGCCTGCAACCTCTCTTCAAGCACCACGTTCAATGTGGCCATAGCCGCCGCACAAGAGACCGGGTTTCCTCCGAACGTATTGAAATATCGAAAGTTGTTTCTGAACTCATACATCGTTTCGCGTGGCGCAATCACTGCGGCCACCGGATGCCCATTCGCCATCGGTTTACCGATAGTGATGATATCCGGCAGAAACCCCAGCTTTTCATAGCCCCAAAAATCAGTGCCCAAACGCCCAAACCCGGGCTGCACCTCATCGGCAATGATCACCCCACCAGCCTTGTGGACCACTGCCACAGTCGGATCGAGCCATCCTTTGGGCAGATCCGGAAAACCCTCATTGGCAAAGAAGGCACACAGCATCAGCGCCGAAAACCCATGTCCTCGCTCTTCCAAAACAGCGATCTGCCGTTCCACTTCGGCCGCAAAGGCCAATGCATGGGGCAATCCAGCGTCACCACCCAAGGGGCGGTAGCTATCGGGTGCAGGCACGAAGGCCACGTTATCCCAATATCCACCGGGCGGAGGGTTGGATCGTGACAGTTGGTGTACGGCTGTTGTGTTGCCATGATAGGTATGATCGGTCGCGATCACCCCTGTTTTTTTGGTCAATGCCTGGGCCATCCGTAGCGCCACATCATTGGCCTCAGACCCCGTGCAGCACATCAAGGCGGTGTCAAACTTTGGCGCAAATTGCGCGGTCAGTTTCTCGACATAGTCTAAAATCCCCTCATGGAGGTAGCGCGTATGCGTGTTCAGCGTCGCGGCCTGTTCGCAAATCGCCTGTACCACCTTGGGGTGGCAATGGCCAACGTGTGGTACGTTATTATAGCAATCCAGATACTTGCGCCCGTCAGCATCCCATAGCCATACGCCCGCGCCGCGCACCAGATGCACAGGCTCTTCGTAGAATGTGGACATATTGGGCCCCAAAAGGCGGGCGCGGCGGTCGAGGAGGCTTTCACTCATAGTTGTATCCAAGCGGTCTTGAGGTCATGATATTTATCGAAGGCATGCAACGACTTGTCGTGACCATTGCCCGATTGCTTGACCCCGCCAAGGGGTACTGTGTTGTCAGCGCCACCATAGGTGTTCACATGCACAACCCCTGCCCGAATACCCGCAACCATGCGGTGCGCCCGCGATAAGTTGTTGGTCCAGACACCGGCCGCCAATCCAAACTCCGTAGCATTGGCCAAACGGAGCGCCTGTGCCTCGTCATCAAACGCACTCACCGCCAGCACAGGGCCAAAGACCTCTTCACGAAACAGCCGGTTTTCCGGGCGCACGTCGGTCACGATCGTCGGCGCCATGTAATATCCGCCGGTCTCTTCCAAGATCCGCTGACCGCCCAAGGCAATCGTATTTCCCTCAGTTTTTGCGTCCTCAATGAACCCAAGGTTTCCCTGTAGTTGCGCCTCGGAATTGATTGCACCAATATGAGAGTCCAAGGCTAAAGGATCGCCCACCTTGAGCTTTTGAGCCTCCTCAGAAAGCAGATCAACAAACACGTCATGCACCGATCGCTCGATCAATAGCCGTGATCCTGCAACGCAAACCTGCCCCGAATTACGGAAGATACCAGCCGCCGAAACCTTTGCGGCCTGTCGCAGATCAGGTGCGTCCGCAAAAATGATGTTGGGCGATTTCCCCCCCAGCTCAAGATAGACCCGCTTTAGATTAGATTGCGCCGCATAATTCAAAAGCCGCCGCCCCGTCGCACCAGAGCCTGTGAAAACGAGCACATCCACATCATGCGACAAAGCCAAGGCTTCCCCTGTCACTCGACCCGGGCCTGTGACGACATTGAACACACCCGGCGGCACCCCGCACTCAAGGCAAATCTCGGCCAAGCGCAACAATGACAGCGAAGCGGTTTCAGCAGGTTTCAACACGACAGAATTTCCCGCAGCCAGCGCTGGTGCGATCTTCCATGCGCCAATCATCAAAGGGAAATTCCAAGGTACAATTGCCCCAACCACACCCACTGGCTCGCGATGGATCAGTCCCAAAATATCCGGTGATGTCGGCGCAATTTCCCCATAAAGCTTGTCGATCGCCTCCGCATAATAGCGAAACGTTCCGGCGGCGGAGCCTGCTTCTGCTTTCAACGCCATGTTGAATTCGGTGCCATTGTCGCGCACACCCAATACCGTCAAGGCCACAGCCTCTGCGTCAATCCGGTCCGCGATTTTGTGCAACACCTTTTTTCGGGCTGCAGGTGCCAAACGGGCCCAGCGCCCGTCGTCATAAGCCGCCCGCGCTCCTCGGCAGGCGCGTGCCACGTCATTGGCTGAGGCCGCCGCAAGCGTGGTTAACCGCGAACCATCAATCGGCGAAAGCACGTCTGCCTCGCCGCCTTCACCGATGCTCCACTCTCCATCAATCAGAAGCTTTTGTGGGGCCACTGGAAGGGCGCGCAGCCCGTTGATTTGAGCCTGATCAAGTGTCATTGACCTGCCAATCCTCTCTGGGTTTGCGGCTTTTCAGCCATCCACGGAACGTCATCACCACCATCAAGGCCATCGCTGCAACCATGACGGCCGAAATCGGACGTGTGATAAAGATCGTCAAATCGCCATTCGCCCCGCCCAAGGCTTGGCGTAGACGGCCTTCAAGGATCGGCCCCATTACCAAACCCAAAAGAATGGGCGTCAGCGGCCATCGATGGGAGCGCAGCACATAACCCAGCATGGCGAAAACAATTGCAATGCCCACGTCAGAAAAACGATAATTGGAGGCGTAGGTGCCTATCAAGCTGAGCGTCATGATGGCAACGCCCAAGAAGCGCTTATTCACCAAGGCGGCACGTGCGATCGTGTTGGTCGCCACTAAAAGGAACAAGATCACCACAAAATTCATTAGCAGCAGCGTCCAATACAGCCCCGCTACAAATTCCGGCCTATTTAAAAAAAGATCTGGTCCCGGAATGACGTTATGCACCAAAAATACGGCCAGCATCATCGCAGTCAGTTCTTCACCGGGGATCCCCAAGGCGAGCATGGGGATCAGCGCGGCAGGGGGCACCGAATTG
>DOOI01000030.1:7556-8293 GCA_003512825.1 Paracoccaceae bacterium
CTCGGCAGGGGGCACCGAATTGTTCGTGGCCTCTGAGACGATGATCCCTTCCGGAGCGCCTTTGCCAAAATTATGTCCGTCAGAAGAGAATTTGCGCGCCCATACATAGTTGACTTGTTGGGCTAAAAATTCCCCTACGCCCGGCATGATCCCGCAAATAATGCCAAAAATAGACGAGCCGAAAAGGGTGCGTTTATATTTGAAGACCTCGGCGAAACCTTGAAAAAACTTGCCGCCCAATTGAACGATTGGACGGGGGACATCTTTTGCCGTCAACTGCACAAGCGCCTCGGACATCGCGAACAAGCCGATGACCAAAGGCACGAGCGGAATACCTCCCAATAGGGATGTCAGCCCAAAGGTATAACGCTGGGTCGAGAATGCCGTTTCAATACCGATCGTCGCCAGAAACAAACCAAAAGCCATCGCCGCCGTCGCTTCCACCCTGCGCCCGCCGTGGCCAACAACGACCAGCACCAATGCCGCCAAAGCCAACATCGCAAATTCCGCCGAACCGAAATTTTTGGCGACATTGGCCAATGGCAGGGTCAGCAGCATCAATGCCAAGACCGCCAGCACACCGCCGACAAACGACGCCGAATAGGCTAAACTCATTGCGCGCCGCGCTTCACCTCGCTCTACAAAGGGCTTGGCCTCAAGTGCCGTCAAAACCGCAACGGGGGAGCCGGGCGTATTGATCATAATGGCAGGAATGGCCGAGCCGTAGGCCGAGCCAG
>DOOI01000030.1:8575-16766 GCA_003512825.1 Paracoccaceae bacterium
AGCCGTAGGCCGAGCCACAATAGACCCCCAACAAGAGTGTCATCCCTGTGAGAGGCTCCATACCAAAAGTCGTTGGCAAAAGGATGGATATGGTCACCGCCGCCCCTGCACCCGGGATGGCCCCAACGATCACACCCAAGATGGCACCAAAAACCATAGCGGCAAAAACGGCAGGATCCGCAAGCTGCCAAAGACCAGCGATCAAGAAATCCATATCCGCTCTCCTCAAAACCAACGCATCAAGGCACTGCGAATAGCCTTGGGGAAGAGATCATAAATTTCAGGTGCGGGCATCCACACCCCAAGCCCGACGCGGAACACCAAAATCATGAAGACGACCAAACCTATGCCAGCAAGGATCCAACGCAGTTGGGTCAGACCAGATCGCCAGAGAAGCAAAGCAACATAAAGCGCCGTACCCACAGCATATCCAGTGTGTTGGATGATCCAGACGTAGCCGCCGAAATAAATCAGAAACTCGAGGGGCTTTAACCAGCTCCATAGGGCTGCCAAACCCTCAGTGCGCTCTTCAAGGCTTAAAGGATTGGCGCGCAGATCCGCCAAGGTGCGCGCCAATGTCAGGACGTTGGAAAGCGCCAAAACCCCGAGCGCCAAGGCGGGCATGAGCCATGGTTGCGTCCACCAGCCACCCCGCGCGTTTGAGCGGGTCACATCTGTGAGGATGGCAAAGAGGCAGGACGAAATCACCGTAAAGAGCAGGGTCAAAACAAGGCTTTCGAGGCGATTGGCCGCTTTTTCCGTCTCAGCAGACATGCACCTACTCCCGGTCAGTCATCAATAGAATGGGCGTCCAGCGCAATCGCGCCGGACGCCCAACAAGCTTTTCGATCAGTTCACGCCGAGCTTTTCACGCAAGGCGGCAAGGTCCTTCATATCCTTCGCCACTTGCTCGACAGACGCGGCTTGATCTTGCCAATACACGAGCGCGCCCGTTGTCTTGGCGATCTCTTGCGCGGCATCCGACGCAATGACGGCCTGCGCGGCGGCTGCGATCTTGTCTTTGACCTCTTGTGGGGTGCCTTTCGGAACAAAGAGCCCGTTCCACAGCGACGCCCCCGCCAATGCAGGCACTTGCTCGCCAAGTGTCGCCACATCTGCGGTTACAGCTGTGCGCTCTCCCGTGATGGTGGCCAGAACCTTGATCTCGTTCAGGCAAGGCAGCACCAGCTGTGCGGTTGTGTTGATGACATCCGCATCGCCATTGGCCAATGTCGAGCAATCGACTGCGTCAAACGCTGCTTCGGCAGAGAATTTCCCCCCAAGTTCAGCCATGCCAAAAAAGGTCATCATCGTTGGTTCGATGCCGTAACCGAAGTGCCCGAGGCGAACACCGTTAGTTTTGGAATGTTCGGCCAACTCCGCCATATTGCCATAAGGCGCGTCGGCCTTTGCAGCGATCAAGAAGGGATAGGTGAGGAAAATCCCAACCGGTTCAAGTGCGTCTGGTGCGATTTGAGCATCAGCACCCATGGTTTTCACCGTCGGAATGCCCACCGTAAACGATCCAATCGTGTAACCATCCGGTGCGGCATTGGCCACTTCAACGCCTCCGACGACGCCACCGCCCCCGGGCTTGTTCACGACTGCGGCAGGCGCTCCGGTTTCTTTTTGTAATTCTTCCGCGATCATCCGTGTCAGCACATCTTCCAAATCGCCGGGAGGCCATGGAACGATGAAGGTTACAGGTTTTTCGGGGTAATCTGCCAATGCCGCGCCAGCTGTTGCGGCCATCGCGATGGCAACCGCGCCCCCAAGAATGGATTTAAATTTCATCTTATATCTCCCTGACGTCCAGACGCTCTTGGCGTCGGTTCATTATTTGAACCATCGGTTCTAATTCAGATTGACAGGCCCATAGCGAGTCTGTCAACAGAATTGCATGAGATCGAGTATGCCTGCCTGAAAATTCATCACCTTCGTGCAAAAGGAACCAAGGCCAAACATATGGGAACTGTGACGAAAGCCCTGACATTGCTGGATCATTTCACGCTCGCCCGCCCAATGATTGGGCTAAGCGACATGGCGCGACTGGCAGGTGTGAATAAAGCGACGGCCTATCGGCTTTTGGCAGAACTGCAAGCGGCAGGCTTTGTTGAACAAGCAGGCAGCGCGCGAGAATATCGTCTAGGAGCTGCAATACTGCGTTTGGCAAGCTTGCGTGAGGCTGCGGTTCCGATGCGAGAAAGTGCGTATACCGTCTTACGCGGCTTGGCAGACAAGACGGGCGAAACTGCTCATATGTCGCTGATACAAGGTGGCCGTCTCATTACTATGGCGCACGCCCTGTCTTCTCGGCATGGAACACGCGTTACCATGGACGATGCCGCCGTCTTGGCGCTACATGCAACAAGTTCGGGGCTGGCAACCCTTGCTTTCTTGCCCGAAGCCGACATCAACGCGGCCCTTTCGGCGCCTTTGCGCGCCTTTACCCCTGATACCATAACTGATCCCGAGCACATTCGCGCCCTCTTGGTTGACATTCGCGCAAGCGGGATCGCGGAGAGCATCGGCGGTTTCGAAAAAGACGTCCACTCGCACGCAGCGCCAATCTTTGGATCAGAGTCACAGATCGTTGGAGCGATCGCGGTCGCTACTCCTGTGGCTCGAATGACACCGCAGTTGTCTTCAGCAGCTCGCGTCTCTTTGGTTGATGCAGCTCTCGACTTGACGACCCGCCTCGGCGGATTTCCTCCCGCGAACTGGCACCGCGCGGCCTGACACAATAGGAGACCACAATGAAAGACCAAAACTGGCTGAAAGAACGCAACGCGCGGTCAATGTGGCATCCCATGACGGCGCCTGCGGATAGTTTGATGAACCCGCCCACAATCATTACCGAAGCCGAAGGCGTGCGGATTAAGGATGTTGATGGGCATTCTGTGGTCGATGCCGTGGGTGGGCTATGGAACGTAAACCTCGGGTTTTCCTGTCAGCCGGTTAAGGATGCAATCACCACCCAGCTCAACCGCCTGCCCTATTACTCCACGTTCCGTGGCACCACGAATGACGCCGTTATCGAGTTGTCGGAAATGCTGTCGGAGTTTTTTGCCCCAGATGGCGCGACGCGCGCATTCTATACTTCCGGCGGTTCAGACTCGGTAGAAACAGCGCTGCGTCTCTCGAGACAATATCACAAAATCCGCGGCGAGGCGTCGCGCACCAAGTTTTTATCGCTGAAAAAGGGGTATCACGGCACACATTTTGGCGGCGCTTCTGTGAATGGAAACGCGAATTTCCGCACACAATATGAACCGCTTTTGCCCGGATGCCATCATATCCCCGCGCCCTACACGTATCGCAACCCCTTCAATGAGAGCGATCCAGCCAAGCTGGCGCAGCTTTGCTTGCAAGCTCTTGAGGATGAAATAGCCTTTCAAGGAGCAAATACGATCGCGGCCTTCATTATGGAGCCGATCTTGGGCGCTGGCGGTGTGATCCCGCCGCATGCGTCTTTCATGCCCGGCGTCGCGGCAATTTGCCGAAAGAATGGCATTCTTTTAATTGCTGACGAAGTGATCACTGCTTTTGGCCGGACTGGCTCTTGGTCGGGCTCGCGACATTGGGGTGTGCAGCCAGACTTCATGTGCACCGCAAAAGCAATCACCAACGGGTATTTCCCTTTTGGTGCTGTCATGATTGGCGCGCAGGTTGCGGAGACTTTTGAACAAGACACTTCAGGCGCAGCCGCAATTGGTCACGGGTACACCTATTCAGGCCATCCAGTCGGTGCCGCCGCCGCTATTGCCTGCATGAATGAAACACGGCGCCTTAAAGTGAACGAGAATGCTGCAATACGGGGTGCGGAATTGCACACGGGCCTTCTCTCGCTGCAAGAAAAGCACGAGGTGATTGGAGATGTCAGAGGCGGGCACGGCCTCATGTTGGCGCTTGAGCTGGTTGCGGACCGCGCCACCAAAAAGCCAATCGACAAGGGTATAATTGCCAAGATCCAAGAGGTTACTTATCAGTCCGGAGCAATGGTGCGTGTTTCCGGCCCCAACATCATCTTCTCGCCGCCGCTGATCCTTGCTTCGGCGGACGTCACAACGATTCTATCGGCACTCGACGAGGGTCTTTCTTGTGTCTGATCCTCGAAGCTAACCGCTTTGAGAGATGAGTGCTTCGCCTCTTGCCTTGTTCCGACATGCGGATAGTCTTTCCGCGAGGGAAAAGAGGGAGATTTTCATGGACCGTGTCACGCCGGAGTTGGCGGGCTTTGACGCCACGCGCCTTAATCGTATCGATGATTGGATGCAGTCTTACGTTGACCGTGGCCGCTATCCCGGCGGCTCCGTGCTCATTGCGCGGGGTGGCCGCGAAGTCTATTTTGGAGCGCGCGGCCAACGTGATGTCGAAGCCAATCATCCGATGACGCGCGACACCATCGTCCGCATCTACTCGATGAGTAAACCGATCACCTCTGTGGCGATCATGATGTTGGTGGAAAAAGGGCTTTTTCATCTCGACGCGCCAGTTTCGGACTTTATCCCCGAATTCAGCGCGTGCAGGGCCTTGATCCCCGGAGCAACCCATATCGACCAGACGGAGCCATGCGCGACCCCAACGGTGCATCACCTGCTCACGCATACAGCAGGCCTCAGCTACCCTTTCAACCCCGGCATCCTGCCGCAGGAAATGGATCGCCAAGGCATCATTTTTCGGTCCGATTCCGGTGCATTAGCCGAACAAGTGCGCCAAGTCGCAATGCTACCTCTCGCCTTTGCTCCCGGAACGCGCTGGGAATATTCCGTTTCGATCGACATTTTGGGACGTATTGTTGAAGTTGTATCAGGCATGAGCCTTGGCGACTTCTTTCAACGCGAGATCTTTGCGCCGCTCGGCATGACACAAACCGGATTTTCGGTGCCCGAGGGTGGAAAAGACCGATTTGCTGCGCTTTATTCCTCTCTCGAAGGTAATGCGATGGCGCTGAATGCCAAACGCGCCGGTGGGCCGATCATGCGGCGTGTAGACGGTCAGGATGGCTCACCTTGGCTGAACGCCACGATGCATTCTGGCGGCGGCGGGCTTGTTGGCACGATCGATGACTACATGATGTTTTGCGAAATGCTCCGCTCTGGAGGCGCAGGGAAAGAGGGACGCCTTCTATCTCCCAAGACACTTAACTTCATGATGCGAAACCATTTGCCCGGTGACATTGCCTCCATGGGCCCGACAAGCTTTGCCGAACAACCGATGGAAGGAATGGGCTTTGGGCTTGGCGGGTCTGTTGTCCTCAATCCTGGCCGTGTGCGCGCCGCTGGGTCTGTCGGTGACTTTTCTTGGGGTGGCATGGCTTCGACATTCTTCTGGATCGATCCCGTGCACGATATGAGCGTCGTGTTCTTTACTCAGCTTACCCCATCTTCAAGCTACCCCGCGCGCGCACAGCTCAAGGCCCTCGTTCATGGAGCGCTAATCGCATGAGCCGGCCAATCCTCTGGGAACCCACAGAAGATCGCGCCGCCGCCAGTCGCATGGCCGATTATCAAAAATGGCTCGCCCAGCAAAAGGGGCTGTCGTTCGATGACTATCCGGCACTTTGGCAGTGGTCCGTCGATAATCTTGAGCCCTTTTGGCAATCAATCTGGGACTACTTTGATCTCAGGGCATCTCATCCTCACGAGCGGGTTTTAGCCTCTCGACAAATGCCGGGGGCACAATGGTTTCCCGGCGCGCGACTGAACCTTGCGGATCAAATTCTTCGCCATGCCGAAACAAAGCCCGACGAGGATGCCGTCATCTTCCGATCTGAGACTTTCGGGCGAAAGACGCTGACATGGCGCGATCTGGCACAGCGCTCTGCCGCATTTGCGAGCCAGCTAAAGAAAATGGGAGTTACCAAAGGCGATCGCGTGGTCGCAATCTTACCCAATGATGAAGCGGCCTTGATTGGCTTTCTGGCAACCATCCGCTTGGGAGCGATTTGGTCATTATGCGCGCCTGATATGGGGCACGTGGCAATTTTGGATCGTTTTCAACAGATCGCGCCAAAGGTCTTGATGGCGCAGGACAGCTATGTTCATGCGGGCAAGACCATCGATCGGCGCGAAATTAATGCTAGGATCCGAGCGGGACTACCCTCTGTAAAAAGCTATATTGTCGTTCCGGTCCTGGGCGAAGTGCCAGAAGGCGCAATCTCTTGGAATGGGTTAACCGCAGGTGATGCCCCGATCGAAACCGAACAGGTTGACTTTGACCAACCACTTTGGATCGTTTATTCCTCGGGCACCACAGGAAATCCCAAACCTATCGTGCATGGGCATGGTGGCGTCTTGTTGGAGTTCACCAAGCAAACGCTGCACACGGATATTGGCCCGGAAACGCGCTTTGCATGGCTGACATCTTCAGGTTGGATCATGTGGAACTCGCAATGGCACGCGCTGATGCAAGGCGCAACGTTGCTCTGTCTCGATTGCGCCCCGCACTATCCCGATATGATGGCGGTTTGGCGTTTAGTAAAAGAAGAGCGGCTCAGCTTCTTTGGCGCAGGGGCTGCCTATTTCTCTGCCTGTCAAAAGGCGGGAATCAAACCGAGTACGCTCAATCTCTCAAATCTTTCCGCAATTGGTTCGACGGGGTCACCGCTTTCACCAGAAGCCTATGACTGGACTTACCAAGATGTCGCACCTGACATCTGGCTTGCACCAATTTCTGGCGGCACCGACCTTGCCGGAGCTTTCGTTTGCGGCAACCCTATGTTGCCCGTACGTGCCGGAGAGATGCAGTGTCGCGCTCTTGGGAATGCGACCCGGGCATTCGATCCGGATGGATGCGAAATTTTTGACCAAGTCGGAGAATTGGTCTGCACCGAGCCACTCCCCTCAATGCCTCTATATTTTTGGGGCGATGCCGATGGCGCGCGACTGAGGTCATCTTATTTCGAAACCTTCCCCGGTGTCTGGACCCATGGAGACTGGATCGAAATCACACCAGAAGGTGGGTCTGTGATCTATGGTCGCTCTGATGCGACCATCAATCGTAAAGGGCTACGGATGGGCTCGTCAGAGATTTACCGCGCCGTTGAAGCGCTTGACGAGATTCTCGACAGCTTGGTGATCGACCTCGAATTCTTGGGACGCGACAGTTTCATGCCACTCTTCGTGGTCCTAAAGCCGGGCGTGGTTTTAGATAAGGTGCTGAAAGACCGCATCAATGATGCCATTCGCGAAAGTCTATCAGCGCGATTCGTTCCCAATGAGATTGTTCAAATCGACGCCGTTCCCCGCACATTATCGGGAAAAAAACTCGAGGTTCCGGTCAAAAAGCTACTTCTTGGGGGCGACCCGACAAAAGTGGTGAATCGGGACTCGATGGCGAATCCGGGCAGTTTTGATAGGTTTATCGCCTATGCTGCAGAGATTTCGGCGGCAACCACAGCATAAATCGGGGAAATTGGTCGGGTTTTCTTCCCAATTTGAGGGGTAAGGCCGCATAAAGATGTTGCGGCACCGCCCTTACCCCCGCTAACCTGTCCAAGGAGCCGCGAGAAGAATGGCTTTTCAGATGAACGACAACGGAGAGGAGTTCCATTAATGGATCGTCGTAAGTTTCTAAAGGGTGCAGCAATTGCCGGCACTGGCGCCGCATTGGCCGCACCCGCAATCGCACAAGATCGCAAGCAGCTGGTTATCGTGTCGACTTGGCCACGGGACTTCCCCGGTCTCGGCCTTTCGGCTCAGCGCCTTGCCAAACGTATTGGCGAAATCTCTGACGGCCACTTCGCTGTCGAGTATTTTGCTGCGGGCGAGCGCGTTGGCGCGTTCGACGTGTTCGACGAAGTCGCTTCCGGCAACAGCCAAGCCTATATCGGCGCAGAATATTATTGGGGCGGCAAGCATGCCGGCTTCAACTACTTCACAGCAGTTCCATTTGGCATGTCCACTCAGGAATGGACCGCTTGGGTCATGTATGGCGGCGGTCAGGAACTCTGGGACGAGCTCTCGGGCGAATTTGGCCTCAAGGCACTGACCTGCGGCTCGACCGGCACACAGGCCGGCGGCTGGTTCAACAAAGAAATGGAAACCGCAGACGACTTCAAAGGTCTGAAAATGCGTATTCCAGGCCTTGGCGGTCAGGTTCTGACCAAGCTTGGCGCTTCGACTGTGTCGCTTCCCGGCGGACAGATCTACGAAAACCTCGTATCGGGCGCGATTGAAGCAACCGAGTG
>DOOI01000030.1:17124-17539 GCA_003512825.1 Paracoccaceae bacterium
CTCGGCTTTGGCATGAACGCGTCCTGGTGGGGCGGCTTGAACGAGTGGGAAAAGAACGTGCTCAGAGCGGCGTGCAACGAAGAGCACCAAGCGGCACACCACGAGACGCAAGCGCGCAATGGCGAATACCTGGCCAAGCTCGTCAACGAGCAAGGCGTTCAGGTTCGTGCCTTCTCTGACGAAATCTGGGATGCATTCGGCGTGGCTTCGGTCGAAGTCTTCGAAGAAGTCCGCGCGCATTCGGCACTCTCGACGAAGATCGACGATCACTTCCAGAAAGCTCTGCGTGAGATCGGCGGATCTATCAATGCTCTCGAGGGTACCTTCTTGAAGCAGCGGAACCGCGTTCTGGGAATCGGCTGATCGCTCGGTTCAATTAATGACTTGCAAGCGGGGCTACGGCCCCGCTTGCTGC
>DOOI01000030.1:17797-53468 GCA_003512825.1 Paracoccaceae bacterium
AGCTACGGCCCCGCTTGCTGCTTATTCGGGGAGTTTCGGGCTGTGTGTTTGCCTGCGACGGCATGACACGCCTGATAATCGGGTCAAATCGGTTAGAAATTCTTGCCAATTTACCACTTAGGGGGAGTCATGACCAATCAGGTCGGTATTGCCGCCGTTCCCATGCAAGGCCAACCCGCTCCGCTCGCGCGAGGGTTCGGCTGGGGAGTGCTCGGAGCACTCGCGGCGTTTCTTATCAACAACGCATTGAATGTTGGCTGGGGCAGCCCAGGCCTTTCAACAATGTTCTCGGACGGCGTAGGCGCTGCTATGCAGCCTTTGTTGATTTACATCCTTTGCGTCGGAGCAGGCATTGCATTCGCGCTTTCACGGCCAAATGCCGGGCTACGCGCCGATGCTGCAAAGATACATGGATTCAATCTCTACATCGTGCGGGCCCTGTTCTGGATCGTTTTCCTGACTGGCATCGTTGACGCAACTCTTGCGGTTATGCGTGTTGAAGGACTTCTCGGGTTTTTCTTCGAACAAGCCACGGTACGTGAATTTACCCGATCAGCGTTTGTAGCCCCAATCTTCCACTTCCCATTGATCGTTTCAGGCTTTGTGATCGCCGCCTTTACGCGAACACTCGGTTTCACATGGCTTGCGCTTCTCATCGTGGCCTCTGAATTGCTGATCGTGTTCACACGATTTATCTTTTCATACGAGCAGGCGCTCATGGGAGATTTGGTGCGGTATTGGTACGCAGCTCTCTTTCTCTTTGCATCCGCCTACACCCTTTATGACGACGGCCACGTTCGCGTAGACATCATCTACGCCGGGCGCTCCAGCCGTACCAAGGGCAAGCTGAATGCGATTGGCTCGATCATGTTGGGTTTGGTCACCGTGTGGACCATCCTCATTATCGGGATGAGCGGGAAAACATCGATCATCAACGCTCCGATCGTGAACCTTGAAATCACGCAAACCGGCGCGAACGGGATGTTCATCAAGTATCAAATGGCTGCCTTCCTTGCCATTTTTGCAGCGACGATGATCATCCAATTCGTGTCATCTTTATTTGAAGCCGTCGCAGACTCTCGCGACGAACCCGGCAAACGCGACAATGTCGCGGCCGCTCATTGAGGTGACCCCCGGATGGAACTTTTCTTTCTCGTAGTCCTAATGATCATCATGGGCGCGGCCTTAGGCTCGGGTTTTCCCGTCGCTTTTGCGCTTCCTGGCTCTGCAATTATCACCATCGGCCTTGCTGCCGCTTCCGGTTATTTCTTTGGTGGATCGGTCGACGCGTTTTTCCACTCTGGTGGACCATCCCAATGGCTGACGGCTGGGGTGACAAACCTTCGTGGCGTCTATTGGGAAGTTGAGAGGGATACGCTTATCGCGATTCCACTCTTCATCTTTATGGGCATCATGCTTCAGCGTTCAAAAATTGCTGAAGACCTCTTGGTGGCCATGGCGCAACTGTTTGGCCCGGTGCCCGGTGGCTTGGGTATCTCTGTGGTTTTCGTGGGCGCGCTTTTGGCCGCCACAACAGGGATCGTGGGCGCAACCGTGGTTGCCATGGGTCTTATCTCTCTTCCGGCCATGCTGCGGAACAACTACTCGCCTTCACTGGCGACAGGGACAATTGCGGCTTCGGGTACTCTGGGGCAGATCATTCCACCCTCTATCGTGTTGATTATCTTGGCTGACCAATTGGCCTCAGCAACCGACCAAGCGTCGACGGCACGGAAGGCCCTCTACAAAGAAGCAACTGGCGAACTGACAATGCCCTCGCCCTTTGACGTGGGTTCCACATCCGCAGGCGAAATGTTCCTTGGCGCATTTGTGCCGGGCTTGATGCTCGTCGGCATCTATATGCTCTACATCCTGATCTATGCGATCTTGAACCCAAAACGGGCTCCTGCCGTTCCTTATGACGGTCGCCGTGATGCTGTGTTCTGGCGTAATATCTTCTTCACACTTGTTCCCCCGCTGGCACTGATCTTCCTCGTTCTGGGCTCGATCATCGCGGGCATCGCAACGGTTAACCAAGCGGGCGCCATTGGTGCTGCAGGCGCGATGGTCATGGCTGGCTACAGGCTTGGTCCGAACCACCGCGGCACCTATCTCCCCGCCCTCATGGCTGGGATCGGTATCGGGATCATTACACTCGCGCTGACCTTCTTCCCGATGAACCTAAAGGCCGCATCCACGGCAAGCGATTGGGTCGGGATTGCCACAGGTTTTGTGGGTTCAACGTTGGTCATTATCTCGATCGCGTGGTCAGGATGGCGTATCTTCAAACTAGAAGACACCCTGAACGGCGTCATGTTGGAAACCGCAAAAACCACATCTCTGGTCTTCATCATTCTTCTTGGGGCGGCAATGCTCACCGCCGCCTTCCGTGCTTTCGGAGGTGAAGAACTGGTGCGTGAATTCCTACTCGGTCTTCCGGGTGGTTTCTGGATGCAGTTCATCATTGTCATGGGCGTGATCTTTGTCCTCGGCTTCTTCCTAGACTTTATCGAGATCGCCGTGGTTGTCGTGCCTATCGTGGCTCCAATCCTGCTGGCAGACCCAACAGCAAATATCACCGCTGTTTGGCTCGGTGTGATGATCGGCCTTAACATCCAAACCTCATTCTTGACGCCGCCCTTCGGCTTCGCGCTTTTCTACTTGCGCGGCGTGGCCCCGGCCTCGGTCAAGACTGTGATGATGTACAAAGGTGTTATTGCCTTCATTACGTTGCAACTTATCGCACTTGGGATCACCGGCCTTTATCCTCAGCTGGTGAACTACTTGCCCAACCGTGTGAACTACATGTCGGAAACGGCGCCACCACCACGAAACCCGAAACTACAATATTGCATAGATAGCCACGTCTTCTACCAATTGGACAATGGGATCGGAGACGTGCCAAGTGCCTTGGCAAAAATCCGCACGCTCAATTTGGCCGATTTGCCAAAAGATTTGCAGGGTGATCTGACGAAATCTTTCGATAACGCAGACACCGCATTGGCGATCGTGCCTCAAGTCCATGAAGCAGAGAAGGTCGTACAAACCGCAGCGGACGACTATCGTCCGGTCCTGAAGGGGGTGCGTGCCGTTCAAAAGCAGGTGAACCGCAAGCAGAAGGAAGTGAACTCGCTTGCCACTCGGATTAGCCGCATTCGTGGTTCAGACGAGGAAAGCCTCGCCCGCCGTGGCGTATTGGAGGCAGAAAAGGCCGAACTGGAGGCCCAGATCGCAGAGATGGAAAAAGCCATTCCTGCAAATTGGGACGAGGTTCACAAAGCCTTCGAAAAGCTGACAAAGGCCGAAGACGAAGCGCGCAACACTCATCGTCGTGCCGCAGACAGCGCCTATGAGGATGCCGCTACTGTTCTGGCTGTGCTGAATGGCACACCAGCTCTTCTTGCGCTCGAAGCCGAAATCACTGGCATGCGAAGCGAAGTCGAAACAGGTGACGCTGCCGCTACGGCAGAAAAGCTTGACGATCTGAGCAAGCGCGTTCGTGATATCGAAGGCTCTGGAGACGTTCGCAAAGGCCTTACCGATGCACGTCGTGTGTTGGAGAAGACCCCAGATGATCGGGCCAAGGCGCTCGGCGCCATCGACATGTCCCTAGCAGAACTGGCCGCGCAGAAAGAATGGCGGACCAAGGCGGAGACATCCGTCAAGCCAGAGCTGCAAGCTTATGTCGCCGCGATCTTGCCGACACTTGGCGCACGTGCGCTGTCTCAGTTGACCGAGGATCAGGCACTCTTTGTCGCCTCGTGCAACGCGGGTCACCGCAACTTGTCGCTGAACTTCTAAAACGGCTCGAAACCAAAATAAAAGGGCGGTCAATTGACCGCCCTTTTTTTATTCCACGTCGCCGAGATAAACGAGACTGCTATTAACGCTCGTAGCAGTAGCGTTCGCTGATAAACCTCAGATGTTTTCCGCCACGACTCTGACAGCGGCGAACTTGAATTCGGGGATCTTGCCATAGGGATCAAGGGCCGGATTGGTCAGGATATTGGCCGCAGCTTCAACAAAGGCAAAAGGCACGAACACCATATTCTCAGCCACTGCGCGATCCGCGCGTGCAAGCATTGTCACCTGTCCTCGACGTGTCTCCAAAGTTACGCGCCCACCCGCTGGCACACCAAGCCGTGACAGCGTCGCGGGATGTAGCGAGCAGTTTGCTTCTGGCTCGACGGTATCCAACACATGCGACCGCCGCGTCATTGATCCTGTGTGCCAATGCTCCAACTGTCGCCCCGTGGTCATCACCATTGGATATTCCGCATCTGGCATTTCGTCTGGCGCAATCACGCTCGCCGGCGTGAATTTCGCCCGCCCATTGGCCCGCGGAAACCCATCCGCAAAGACAATCGGCTGGCCCGGATCTTCGGGAGTAAGCGACGGATACGTAACCGCACCCTGCGCTTCCAAGCGTTCCCATGTTATGTTGCGAAGCGATTTCATACCGCGCGCCATTTCAGCGAAAACCTCAGAAGGGTGAGAGTAGCTCCACCCCAAACCAAGGCGATTGGCCAACTCTACCGTGATTTCCCAGTCTTCGCGCGCCTCACCCGGAGGCGAAACCGCGGGACGTCCCATTTGCACTTGACGGTTCGTGTTGGTCACCGTGCCAGATTTCTCATAAAAGGCCGCCGCAGGCAGGATCACATCCGCGTAATTCGCAGTCTCGGTCAAGAAAATATCCTGAACCACCAAATGCGCCAGCGATGCCAAAGCATCGCGCGCATGGGTGACGTCAGGGTCTGACATTGCCGGATTTTCGCCGAGAATATACATTCCCTTGATCTGACCCGCGTGCACTGCGTCAAGGATCTCGGTGACGGTCAGCCCCTTTTCGTTGGACCAATCCCCCGAGCCCCATATCTCAGAAAATGCCGAGCGCACGCCATCATCTGTCACGCTCTGGTAGTCTGGCAGGAACATCGGGATTAGACCTGCATCCGACGCACCTTGCACATTGTTTTGCCCACGCAGCGGGTGCAGACCAGAACCGGGCTTGCCCACATTGCCAGTCATCAGGGCCAATGCGATCAAGCAACGTGAATTATCCGTGCCGTGGATATGCTGCGAAATGCCCATACCCCAAAAGATCATCCCGGCTTTGGCCTTGGCGAAGTCGCGGGCGACCGCACGCAAAGTTTCGGCCGGGATACCACAAATCGGCTCCATCGCCTCCGGGCTAAAAGCCTTTAGATGTTCTTTCTCGGCGTCCCAATTCTCGGTGAATTGCTCGATATAGGCAGGATCGTAAAGTTCCTCTTCGACAATCACATGCATGATCGCGTTGAGCATCGACACGTCTGCGCCTGGCTTGAACTGTAACATATGAGCGGCGTGCCGCTTCATCGCAGTTCCGCGTGGATCCATGATGATCAGCTTTCCGCCTCGTTTGGCGAATTGCTTGAAATATGTCGCCGCCACAGGATGGTTCTCGGTTGGATTAGCCCCAATCACGATAGCTACATCCGCATGCTCAATCTGATTGAAGGTCGCAGTCACCGCCGCCGAACCCACATTCTCCATCAAAGCTGCGACCGATGACGCATGACAAAGCCTCGTGCAGTGATCAACGTTGTTGTGACCAAAGCCTTGGCGGATCAGCTTTTGAAAGAGATAGGCTTCTTCATTCGAGCACTTCGCCGAACCAAACCCCGCCACAGCCCGCCCACCGTCTTTATCCTTAAGCGATGAAAATCCTTTCGCCGCGAAATCCAGCGCCTCATCCCAAGTCGCTTCGCGGAAATGCGTCAGCGCATTGGCTGGGTCCACGTTCAACCCTTTTGGCGCGCCTTCCTTACGGATCAACGGCTTGGTGAGGCGATGTGGGTGATGGATGTAGTCAAACCCAAATCGCCCTTTCACGCACAGGCGACCCTCGTTGGCGGGACCATTGATCCCTTCCACATATTTCACCTTACCGTCTTTGATCTTTAAGCTGACCTGACAACCCACGCCACAAAACGGGCAAACAGACGTCACTTCGCGATCAATATCTGCGCGATCACCGCGCTGATCCGCATCCAACACTGTGGCCGGCATCAATGCCCCTGTCGGGCAGGCCTGCACGCATTCGCCACAAGCCACACAGGTTGAGTCGCCCATTGGATCTGCGAAATCAAAAGTCGGGTAAGCATCATGCCCCCGTCCCGCCATACCAATCACATCATTGACCTGCACTTCGCGGCAAGCTCTAACGCATAGGCCACATTGGATGCAAGCGTCCAAGTTTACCCGCATCGCGACGTGGCTATCATCGAGAAGCGGGATATGCCCTTCTGCTAATTTGGGAAAACGGCTTTCTGAAACTCCACTCGCGTCAGCCATATCCCACAAATGCGACGAGTAATCATGGGCCTCAAGCCGCGTCGGCTGATCAGCCAATAGCAGTTCCACCACCATAGCTCGCGCCTTGGTCGCCCGCTCGCTTGCAGTCTTCACCACCATGCCGTTTGCTGGGTTCCGGCAGCATGATGCCGCCAGCGTGCGCTCCCCATCAACCTCCACCACACAAGCGCGGCAATTGCCATCAGCTCGGTAGCCCGTTTGGTCCTTATGACACAGATGTGGAATATCCGTGCCGTGCCGCTTTGCAACATCCCAAATCGTCTCGCCGGGCTTTGCCGCCACATCGCGTCCGTCGAGGGAGAATGTGATCATTTCGGTCATCGTTCAAACCTCTTCCGGAAAATGCTTCATAACGAGTTTAATCGGGTTGGGTGCTGCTTGGCCCAAGCCACAAATCGAGGCGTCCGCCATGACTGTGCAGAGTTCGTTCAGCAACTCCCGATCCCACTTCGGTGCTTGCATAAGCTTCACAGCCTTCTCGCAGCCCACCCGGCAAGGCGTGCACTGTCCACAGCTCTCGCTCTCAAAAAACTTTAGCATGTTCAGTGCAGCAGCCTTTGCACTGTCATGATCTGACAGCACGACAACTGCTGCTGACCCGATAAATGTGCCGTGCGGCTGAAGTGTATCGAAATCGAGCACAACATCGGCCATCGAGGCGGGCAATAGCCCGGATGATGGTCCACCCGGCTGATATGCCTTGAAACGATGCCCCTCGGCCATGCCACCGGCCGCTGCAATGATATCCGTGATCGTCGACCCTGCAGGCAGCAGATAAACACCCGCCTTTGCGACACGACCCGAGACGGAATAAGAGCGCAGCCCCTTGCGCCCATTCTTCTCTGTGGCGTTCAAGACCGCCGCACCTTCGCGGCAGATCCGCGCTACCCAAATCAGCGTCTCGACGTTATGCACCAACGTTGGCCGTTCAAAAATCCCGACCTGCGCCACGAAAGGTGGACGAAGTCGCGGAATGCCTCGCTTACCTTCTATGGACTCGATCATCGCGCTTTCTTCGCCACAGATATATGCACCTGCGCCGCGCCGAAGATCGATGTAACCGCGCGCCACGATACCTGCATCCTCCAATGCCGCGATCTCGGACCGAAGGATCGTCAGAACAGCTGGATACTCATCGCGCATATAAATGAAGCACTTCTCGGCTTCCACAGCCCAGGCCGCGATCAACATCCCTTCAAGAAACAGATGCGGTTGCCGCTCAAGATAGAAGCGATCCTTGAATGTACCAGGTTCACCCTCGTCGCCGTTCACCGCCAGATAACGCGTCCCTGAATTGGCGCGCACGAAACCCCATTTCTTACCTGACGGAAAACCGGCCCCGCCAAGTCCACGCAGTCCGGCGGCCAAGACTTCTTCTTGCACCTGCTCCCAATCACCCGTCTGCCGCAGCGACAAGAGCTTTCTGTAGCCATCCTTTGCCCGATAGGCCGCGAAGGTCTCATAGTTGGGTATCTCAGGATGAAAGTCGCCCGACGCGATCACTGCCGAGATCAAATCAGGTGTCGCGTGATCCACGTGACGGTGACCAACCTCTGCCACAGGCGCCGTATCACAACGTCCCATGCAGGGCGCACGCAATACACGCACCCGCGCCGGATCATGCCCAGCTTGCAAAGCCTTCAAGAGCGCCTCTGAGCCTGCCAATTCGCATGAAAGCGAGTCGCAAACGCGGATGGTCAAATCAGGCGGCAGCGCGTCTGCCTCACGGCGTGGGTCGAAATGGGCGTAAAACGTCGCCACTTCCCAAACTTCGGCCATGGAAAGGCGCATCTCTTCCGCCAATGCGCGCAAATGCGCCGCAGACAAATGCCCAAACTCATCTTGGATTAAATGCAGGAACTCTATCAGCAGATCTCGACGGCGCGGCGCATCGCCCAAGAGAGCCTGAACCTCCGCCATGGCAGCATCGTCAAACTGCCGACCTTTGGGCGTTTTGCGACCCTTGCCGCGGCCCGATTTCCAGATGCCGTTCTGATCCGCCGTCATCGATATATCCCGTCCTGTCTTGCTGTCCCGCTCCAAAAAGAGCAGAAGGTGCGCGCACTCTGTCACGCTCGCTCTTCTGAGAGTGGACAGTTCCCGACCATCCACTTACATCTTGCGCCATGACCGATGATAGCCCCTGGAACTTTGAAATCGACGCAAGAGGACTGCTTTGTCCCCTCCCAGTGCTGAAAGCACGGAAACGCCTGTCCACTATGGGAAACGGCCAAGTGCTTCGGCTGGTCGCAACCGATCCTGCCGCTGTAATCGACGTCCCGCATTATTGCGCCGAATCTGGCAATGAATTGGTGGATACTTTCGATCTGGAAGACGCGACAGCTTATTTGATACGCAAAGTCTAAAGCCCAAAACTGCCAAATGGCAGAAAGTGCACAGGCATGCCGGGCACAATGTCCATTGCGTCATCGGGTAATTCGACCAAACCTTCCGCCCAACTCAAGCCTGAAATCCGACCGGACCCCTCGGACGCAAAGACCTCGGCGTGACCATCATGCGTCATCCGTGCGCGCAAGTACTCTCGTCGCCCAGCCTTTTTTTGCTTGGAAAAAGCAGCGGGCACCATGAAAGCCTGAGGTTTACGCCACCCCACGCCCGCCATTTTTGATAGTGCGGGATAGCCAAAGATCAGCGCGCACACAAAGGCCGCCACAGGGTTCCCGGGCAAGCCCAGTACAGGCACACCTTGCCAAAGGGCCATTGCCAAGGGTCGCCCTGGTTTCATTGCGATCCGCCAACTGGAAAGCTGGCCCCGCGTCTGAAGCAAATGGCTCACATGGTCCTCGTCTCCTGCCGAAGCTCCGCCAGAGGTCAACACGACATCCGCCGTGCGTGCTCCGACGTCCAACCGCGCTGCAATCTGCTCAGGATCATCCACAACATGGCCTAGGTCCACCGGGGCGAACCCCCAGCGCCGCGCCATCTCCAGAAGCATCGGTCGGTTGGCATCATGGATCTGGTGCGCCAAAGCCGGGGCACCCGCTTCCGCTACGATCTCATCGCCTGTCGACAAAACCGCCACCCTTAAGGGCCGACGAACAACAACCTCACCAATCCCCAATGCCGCCAAAAGTGCCAAATCGGACGGCGCGAGCCTGCGCCCCGCACTTAATGCGATCTCCCCTTCGGCCACATCTTCGCCGGCCTTGCGGGTGTTAATCCGCGCCTTGATTGGTCCATCAAACGCCACACGCCGGGCATCAATGGCGCAATCCTCTTCCAAAACAACAGTGTCCACCCCTTCAGGCAGAATTGCCCCTGTCAAAATGCGAACGGCTTGTCCTATGCCAACAACCCCGGCAAATGGTTGCCCAGCCGCAGCACGACCAGACACAAGCGGTAAGGTATAGGGCCCTTCGCCGAGCAAACTATTCTTTGCGAAAGCATAGCCATCTACCGCTGAGTTTGCGCGTGCAGGGTTTGATCGACGCGCGACTACATCTGCCGCCAAAGCTCGTCCACCGGCTTGTGCAACAGGTAAAACTTCTGTTGTCGCCAAGGGAACGAGCGCCATACGCAATCGTTCTTGGGCGGCGTCAACAGGTATCCACTCCACCCCCTGTGGCATGGCAAAACAGTCATTCCGCAGCCGAGGTGGGGTTAGCATTGAGGGCTCCTCAATCCCTAAACATAACAGCTCGGCTTTGCCCGCCGCCAAAATCCAACCTTCTTCTGCCAAGACTTCCGGTGACTCTCCTGTCTCAAAAAGCGGCGCCAAAGGCGCAGCAGCTAAAGCGCGCGCCAAAACATCGACTTGCGCGGCATCTCGACACGGATAAAGCCCCTCAACGGCTTTGACCTCCGAGCGCATGAGTGACGGCCAAACCTCCGCAAAAACCACCTCCGCAGCCTCAATGTTCTCAAACGGCCAAACCGCGCAGATGGCACCCAATTCCGCCCTAAGCTTGGCAAATCTTGCAATCCCCGTCAGCGCTTGACTGCCAACTGACCCCGTCGTGTAGAGCTTCCAAACAGGTTGCGTACCGGGTTCGTGCGCTTCTACACGCCGCCGCTCGGCAAATCTCATCTCTCCCCGGTCGCGACCTCTTTCTGGAAGATGCGCCAATCTCAAAGACCTAGGCCGCCCCCAAAATGGAGCGTTTTTGCCCATTTTTTGATTGATCTGATCTGCCAATGCAAAACGGTTGTTGGCATTATCGGCCCCATCCTCAACCGAAGCCTCCAGCCATTCCCAAACAGCGAGAGCCCCCGATTTTCCAGTCAAGGCTTCGGCAAACCCCTTAGGATACCCAAATGGAAAGTCCGCCCCAATCAAGACCTTTCGCCCAGCACTTCGAGCTGCGGCGATACGGTCACGTAAAATCTCCATAGCCTCTGTACGCGTGGCTGGATTGACCGGAGCCAATCGAGATCCGCCCGCTTGACCAATCCAGATCGAATCCTTGCCGCGCCCGGGCTTCGACGCAGCAGACCAATCTACGATGATGATCTCGTCGAAGTTCACAAACCAACCTCTTGCAGAATAAAATCGGCAATCCCACGCGTGTCATCGAGCTGCATCAATGGAACCGACAGACCGCCATGTGCGGTGTCTGATGCAACGGCACGGATTGTCGAGTTTTCGAGCGCCATCAATGGGCGGCCCGCAGCCTCCCGAAAGCATTCCACTTTCGGATGGGTTTCGCGCTTGTAGCCTTCGACCAAAATCAAGTCCACTGGCGCAAGTTTGGCAATCAACTCCATCATGCTTGGCTCGGCCTCCCCGCGCAACTCATGCATCACTGCCCAACGATTTGGGGACGAAACAATCACTTCCTGCGCCCCAGCTTCCCGGTGCCGATAACTATCCCGTCCGGGATGATCCACATCCGTGGCGTGATGAGCATGTTTTAGCGTCGAAACCGAATACCCACGTGCCGTTATTTCTGTGACCAAACGCTCGACAAGCCCGGTCTTTCCTGTGTTTTTCCAGCCTGTGACGCCATACACCCTCATCCTAAACGCCTCGCTATCGCTTCTGCCTGCAAAAGCTCATCAGGCGTATTCACGTTGAAAAACGGGTTCGCAGTCTCAACGAATACAGCCTGACCCGCTTTATGCCGCTCGGTCCAGATCACGATCTTGCGAAGCCCATCCACCAAAGCTGCGCGCAAATCATGTCGCAACGCGACAGGCCAAAGCCCAAAAGTAGGCTGACGCTGTATGCGTCCCGTCTCGTCCGGACTTGCCGCCAAACACAGACCAGACGGCCCCGCATGTTGGGACAAGTCCTTCACCAAATTCATCGGGAAAAATGGCGTATCTGCCGCCACCGAAACAACGGCGTCAAAACCTTGTTCCGCCGCCCAATCCATTCCAGCCAAAACTCCGGCCAATGGCCCAGGGTAGTCCGGCAAACCATCCGCCAGCACCGGCAGGCCAAACTCGGAGAACCGTGCAGCGTCGCCATTGGCATTCAATGCAACCTGCGCCACCTGTGGCGTAATTCGCGTGATCACATGATCGATCAGTCGCCGATCACCAACTGCGCGCATCCCTTTGTCACCACCGCCCATGCGCGTGGCTTTTCCACCTGCAAGGATCACCCCACCGACCCGCGTCTTTAACAGTTCAGTCATCCATCGCTCCCTTGCGCCGATGACGGCGATCCTCTTCTTCCCCGGCAACCGCCGCATCGCGCTGCAAACGATGTTCCCCAGCTAAGCAAACGAAGCGCTGTCCCCGCATCCGACCGATCAGAGTCAGATCAACCTGACGCGCAATTTCAACCCCCCAAGCTGTAAAACCCGAGCGGCTGGCCAGGACTGGAACGCCCATCAAGGCGGCTTTGATCACCATCTCCGAGGTCAGCCTGCCCGTCGTGTAAAGCAACTTTCCTTGTGATGAGACCCCGTGCTGAAACATCCAACCTGCGATTTTATCCACGGCATTATGTCGCCCAACATCTTCCATATAGACCAAAACCCGATCCCCTTCGCACAAGACCGTGCCATGAATCGCGCCAGCTTCAAGGTAGAGAGACGGCAGCGTATTGATCTCTTTCGCTAACGTATAAAGCGACGAGGTCTTTACCGTCGCATCTGGCAGTGTCAGCCCTTCCAACCCTTCCATCATATCACCAAATACCGTGCCGACTGCACAGCCAGAGGTGCGGGTCTTTTTCTTGACCTTCTCTTCATAACTGGTTTTCCGCTCGGTCCGGACGACTACGACCTCCAGATCATCATCATAGTCCACTTGTGTGATCACATCATCAGCCCGCAGCATGCCTTGGTTCTTCAAAAAACCCACTGCCAGATAATCGGGATAATCACCAATGGTCATCGCCGTCACTATTTCTTGCGAATTCAGATAGATGGTCAAAGGCCTCTCTTCGACAACCGATAGTTCCACCGCCTTACCAAGATGATCGGTTCCTCCAATCTTTCGGGTTAGCCCCGGCAGCGAAGGATCGGGTAAAAGCGGAGTTTGGTCTGTCTTGTTCGCGCGCGTCATCTGTGTTCTTTCACGGTTTGCTGCATAGTGGGAGAAGCCCCGAAGGCAGACAAGGGGCATCAGACCTCAAATTCGAAGAGGAAACGGCTATGTTGGGCTATCTTGTCGCGGAAGGCCAAGGCGCTGCGGATCGCTTGCTCTTTTCCGTTGCCGAGCACCTACTTGCGGACGGATGGTTTCTCGCCGGAGCAGTGCAAGCCAACTCTGAAGGCCAGCCAATGTCACGTTGCGATATGGACCTGCACGTTCTAGCCGCTGATCGCGTTGTGCGGATCAGTCAAAATCTCGGCATGCACTCAACGGGCTGTCGTCTCGACCCTGCTTCGCTCGAAACCGCAGTTGGCCTTGCTGAAACTGCTCTTTCAAAATCCCCGCATCTTTGTGTCGTGAACAAGTTTGGCAAAACCGAAGTAGACGGCAAAGGATTTCGGTCGGTGATTGCAGAAGCCATTGCGCGCGACATTCCTGTGCTCACCTCCGTCAGTCGCGGTAATCTCGGCGCCTTCAATTTCTTTGTCGACGGTTTTGGCGAAGAAATCCCAGCTGATTTCGATTCCGTCCTCAAATGGTGTCATGCACAAAAGAAGCTCTAGTCTTCACAAAAACAATCGGGACAAAATGTCCATCTTTGCTTCTACAAACCCCCAAAATGACCATTTTCTCCACGCAGCGCAGCGTGTAACCCCACATTGAACGCAGGTAGAGCCGGCACAACGGACGGATAAGATGGATAAAATCTGGGAGGCACTGTATCAGGCTGCACGTCTGATCTTCGGGTTTGACCCGGATTTGGTCGAAATAACTTTGCTCTCATTGCAAGTCACAGTTACCGCCACATTGATTGCCTCGGCAATCGGACTGCCACTTGGTGCCTGGCTCGTTGTAAACCGCTTTCGCTATCGCCGGATTGTTATTGCTATCATTAACGCTCTGATGGGCTTGCCCCCGGTGGTCGTTGGCCTTTTCGTTTATATTATGCTGTCGCGCTCCGGTCCTTTCGGCGTCTTGGGTTTGCTCTTCACGCCCACCGCTATGATCATCGCGCAGGTGATCATTATCACGCCGATCATCGTTTCGATATCGCATCAGGCGATCCGCGAACTCTGGGCTGATTACCATGATCTGCTGATCTCTCTCAATGCAACGCGCCTCCAACGCGTCATGACCCTTATCAAGGACGGTCGTCGCGCACTTTTGACAGCTGCGCTCGCAGGATTTGGGCGCGCCATAGGTGAGGTCGGCGCGATCATGATCGTGGGTGGAAATATCGATCATGTCACCCGCGTGCTCACAACCGCCATCGCTCTTGAAACGGGCAAAGGGGAGTTTGGCCTCGCGCTCGCTTTGGGTTTCGTACTGATAGGAATGGCGATCTTGGTCAATCTTGCGGTCCATGGCCTCTCGCGCACGGAACGGGGCAGCAGATGGTAGCGCCAATCCTCCCACTTAATCTAACGTCAATCGAAGTGCGCCGATCAGGTCGCACCATCCTTGGTCCGCTCTCACACCGCTTGGAGGGGCGCGGAATTTCCATTCTCATGGGTCCAAATGGGTCAGGCAAAACCACGCTGCTCAAAACCATGCATGGGATCGAACGCCCCACGCGCGGGCAAATTGATTGGCAAATCACCGCAGAAGAGGCCCGCCTTCGGCAGGCTTTCGTCTTTCAAACTCCAACCATCCTACGTCGCAGCGTGCTCGACAATATAGCTTTTCCCCTGCTCTTGCGCGGTGTACCTCGCAAATCAGCCCAGACCACAGCCGCCGAACTGGGCGAAAAGGTAGGGCTAGGTAAAGTGCTCCAGCAGTCAGCCATGGTTCTGTCCGGCGGCGAAAAGCAAAAACTTGCCCTCGCACGGGCCCTCATTCTTGCGCCAGATGTGCTCTTTCTTGATGAACCCTGCGCCAATCTAGACAGCCGAGCAACCCGCGACATAGAAGCGATCCTTTGCGATGCGCGCGACCGAGGCACCCGGATCGTAATGGCCACCCATGACCATGGCCAAGCCCGCAGGCTTGCCGATGAAATATGGTTTCTGCACGCCGGAAAACTGATCGAGTCTACTCCAAAAACTCAATTTTTTGACGCGCCTCAATCAGCAATGGCGCGCGCATATCTCAAAGGAGACTTGTTGCCATGACACCAAAAGCTTTTCTGATTGCTACATCACTTGCCCTGACTGCGACATTCGCTGCGGCCGAGAATATAAAGCTGTCGGTCACCACCTCTTTTGCCAACTCTGGCCTTGCCGAAGTGCTTCTGCCCGAAATTGCAAAAGACATAGACCTGAACGTTCAGCTCTTGATCGTTGGCACAGGTCAGGCGCTCGAATTGGGGGCGAATGGTGACGTCGATGCCGTGCTCGTGCATTCCCGAAAAGCCGAAGAAAAGTGGCTGGCTGAGGGCAACGGGACTCACCGTCGCGAGATTATGTACAATGACTTTGTCATTATTGGACCTTCTGTTGATCCTGCAGGGATAAAAACAAGCGCGACAGCCGCTGATGCTCTCAAAGCCATCGAGGCGACCAAGTCAAAGTTTGTCAGCCGAGGCGACGATAGCGGAACCCACAAAATGGAATTGGCTCTTTGGCAAAACGCAGGCGTTACCGCCGAAGGCGACTGGTATGCCTCTGTAGGTCAAGGCATGGGCGCTGCCCTAAATACGGCGGCCGGGATGAACGCCTATATCCTCGCAGACCGGGCTAGCTGGTTAAACTTCGCCAACAAGGCCGATCTCGCTATTGCGTTCGAAGGCGACCCAGTGCTTTTCAACCAATACGCTTACATGCCGGTAAACCCGGAAAAACACGCCCATGTCAAAGCAGATGCAGCCGCGAAACTCGAAGCATGGCTCACCTCCCCAAGGGCCAAGGAATTGATCGAGAACTATCAAATAGGTGGCCAACAACTCTTTGTTTTCAACGCCTCAACAAAATAATCCCGAATTTTTTCACGAAGAAAAGGGTGTCCAGAAGCCCTTTTCTTATTCCTCCGGAACCGAGTGGATCGCGAATTGATCCAGTCCTGCATCTGACGCCTCGATGAAACGATATTGCTCCTTCACTCCGGCCTCGGTCAGCTCTCGCATCACCGTAAGCAACGTATTTGGCGCGTGATCGGCACAAATCTCCATCATCTGGCGTAACTCTTCCTCAGCGACAGGTCGCGCCACTTCGATTGATGGCGCACCGTAAATTGTCATAAAATGCTCTGTTAGCCGCTCTGTGAGCCAGTCCAGCTCTCCAGTTTCAATGCGCGTGACGGCAACGAAAGTCACTCGTCCAAATGTTTCCACCCCGAGCCAGCCGTTTGAGAACGCTTGACGCGCCTTTCCCGTCAAGTCGCCGTCAGTCCAGTTGGAAAACTCAAAGCCCCCTGAAATGGCCCATTCCCCGGTGCGCGCCGGGTTATGGAAAACGAACGTATCACTTTCATCGAAATGGATCGCGCGCGCCAAAAGCATCTCAGTTCCTTTCCAATATTCGCGTCAGAGGCAGCAATCGGGTATCGTCTCCGGTTTTGAGGATCATGCCGAAATTCTGATCCACCCCAAGGAACATGCCTCGTAATGTCTCCCCCGGCAAAGCAACGGAGGTTTCCTTGCCAAGGTTCCACACCAACCCTTTCCACTCACGGTAAAGCGCGCTGCGACCAGCCGGGTCATCCAGCCCGTTAAGCCACAGGAGCGAGTGACGCGCCCATGTCTCCAACAGCGTGATACCATCAACCTCGCCGCAACCTTCCTGATTGAGTGCAGTCCAATTTGGCGTCTGTCCCGGCTCAAGATTGTCCGGCAAGCGCAAAGTTAGGTCTAATGCGACCACCATCCAAAGCGGCTCTGCCTTTGCATCTGTCTCCGGGCAGATCATCCGCAATCCACCCACATGCGCCCCGTTGAGCCGTAACTCTCCGGTCCAATCGAGATGAACCGAAGTCTCTGGCGGTGCCAGAACGCCCAGCGCATTTTGCATGGCGACGGCACAGGCCACGATCCCGGCCATTGCCTCTTCCAAATGCGTTTCCGGTGCCAACACCAAAGCAGCGCGCAGCCGCTCTTCCGTCTGCGACCATACGAGCAAACCTGCCTCAACGCCGCGCTCAGCTTGCGCGACAGCAATCGCCACTGGGTTGGCCGGTCCCGCCGCCAAGCCTGTCAAAAGGGGCGGAAACACCGGCAATTGGCTCATGCCACACCCTGCGCGATCAGCTGTCGCGCCAAGTCTCTAAACGCCTTCGCCTGAGCGCTTTGGGGCTTTGACACCACAATAGGCGCGCCGCCATCTGCCGCGGTTCGGATATCGAGATGGAGAGGGATTTCTGCCAAGAGCGGCACCCCAAGTTTCTCCGCTTCACGCGCCACGCCGCCATGACCGAAGATATGTTCTTCATGCCCACAGTTCGAGCAAATATGCGTCGACATGTTCTCGATCAGCCCCAGAATTGGCGTTCCAAGTTTCTTAAACATATCAATGCCTTTTCGAGCATCGAGCAGCGCAATATCCTGTGGGGTCGAAACGATGACCGCTCCGTCAATCTTCGCCTTCTGACAAAGCGTCATCTGGACGTCGCCCGTCCCGGGCGGCAGGTCCACAATCAACACATCCAACGCGCCCCATTGCACCTGAAAAAGCATCTGCTGCAACGCCCCCATAAGCATGGGACCGCGCCAAACCACCGCTTCATCTTCCTGCGTCAAAAGACCGAGCGACATCAATGTCACGCCATGGTTTCGCAATGGCAGGATTGTCTTGCCATCAGGGCTTGCAGGACGGCCCGAGACCCCCAACATACGCGGCTGCGAAGGCCCGTAAACATCGGCATCCAAGAGTCCAACGCGCTTGCCCTCGGCCGCGAACGCCGCGGCAATATTGGCCGATACGGTGGATTTCCCGACCCCACCCTTGCCCGAAGCAATTGCAATCACATGAGCTACGCCCGGGATCTGCTCTGGACCCTGCGCCTTTGCGCCGTGTGAATGCCCATGCGAATGATCATGACCATGGCCGCCCCCCTTCAAGCTCGGAGGCGGTGCCGCAGCGCTATGCGCCGTCATTGCTACAGAAACGCGTGCCACTCCTGGAGCAGCCTTCAAAAGCGCCTCGGCTTCGGACCGCGCCGCTTCCATTCGCTTCGAATAGGCTGGATCAATCTCCATCACGAACCGTACAGCGTCCGGTTCAACCGTCAGCGCCTTCACCAAACCAGCCGTCACGATATCCTTGCCCGTCACTGGATCTGTGACACTTTTGAGAAGTTCTAAAACTCCGTCGCGCGTCAGGCTCATTCTGTTGGTCCTTTAATTTTGCCTTCAACTGTGTGGGTCAACCCCACACCGTCAATTGTCAGCACCATGCGCGCCGTCACCTCTTTGCCTGTAACCGCAGGCCCCGCTGCGCGCATAGCCTCTTCAATAGCTTGCTGAGAGGTCACCCCCACCTGCTTGAGGAACTTCCGCAAGGACATGTTGAATTCGTCATCCATCTCTTCTTCTCCTCTTTGCGGCGGCCGCCATGGGACGCTGCGGCTTTGATATCGGTCGTCTGGCGGTTAGTGGTCCCGGCGCTTGGACAGGTAATCATCGGTCGTGCGGGGCTTCGGGCGATCCCCCATCGTAAAGGGATTGTCCTTACCATGCGCCTGAGCAGTCACCCGGCAATTGTCACACATCTGAATGAGCCGCCCAGCACCTTCGCTAAGGAACATCGAATGCTTCCCAGCAAGCTTTTCCATGATCTTTTCAATCGTGGATTTCACCCCAAACGCCGCACCGCATTCAACACAGCAAAACGGCTCTTCTTCATTCAGAACCCGCTGCTTCAACGCCGCCTCTGTGGGATCAAATTGGGGCTCCAGAGTAATAGCCTTCTCAGGGCAGGCTTTCGCGCAGATCCCACATTGCAAACAGGCATCCTCTTGGAAGCGCAGTTCAGGCCGATCGGGATTATCGAGCAAGGCACCTGAGGGACAAAGCGAAACACATGAAAGGCAAAGCGAACAGCTCTCCGCATTAACCAAAACCGCACCATAGGGTGCCCCTTGAGGGAGAGCGACCGGGGCCTCGACACCGACCATCAGCGCCTTCGCAGAAAGCCGCGCCACTTGCCGCCGCCCACCCATCGGCAAAACAGTTTCTGCCAACGTCGCTTGAACCGTTACCCCATAAAGTGCCTCACAAAGCTGATCCGGCTCGTTCGGATCCAACAGGCGTATTTTGCCCGCACCGCCCATTGCTTCTGCCAACCGCATTTCGCGCTCTAACGGGTCACGCTCGGTTTTCGGCGATACCAATACATCGACACAGGCAAAGCCCATCGCCAATGCCGCCAAAGCCTCGGCATGCCCAAAGCCAACCAGCGCGGACACGCCCAGTGGCAAAACATCGCCCGGCAACCCCCGCGAAAACCGCGCCGACAGCGCGATCATCTCTGCGCCGTGCTCCAGATCATGCACCAAGACACGCGGCGTGGCGCCCTCTGCGTTCCGATAGGCTTCGAGCATCGCCCGCATCCGCGTCAGCAGATGATCGACGGGCGGTGCATCATATAAAATTGCCCCGGACGGGCAAAGCGATGAACAGGCTCCGCATCCGGCACAGACCATCGGATCGAGTGCAACGTGGTCACCATCCGGCTGGATCGCGCCCGTTGGGCAAATATCGATACAGCGCGAACATCCTGTTTGAGACGCCCGTGAATGGGCGCACAAATGGCTCTCCAATCGCAAAAATAGCGGCTTTTCAAAAGTACCCACATGCTGCGCTGCCTGAAACACGGCCTCAGCGACCGCAGGCATGCTCCCTGGATCAGCACGCAAATAACCGTCGCGCTTGTGAGGCGCGGGAAACAGCGATGAGCGCCCTGAAAGATCAAGGATTATATCGCATTCCGTCCGCGCCCCATCTCTTGGCAAGGACAGGCTAAAGGCTCCCCGTCCACCGGGCTCCAGCAATTGCAGCGCATCAATTTTGACAGTAAAGGCACCTAACGTTCCCTCAGCGCCCACCATCCGTCCACGTACGGTCTCGAAGGCGCGCGACAGCGGCAGGTCTTCGTCCTCCTCTAACAGCACCGTCACCGTTAGCGTCTCGGCGAGCCGCTCTGCAGCCGGCAATGTCACCGCAGCCGACCCCAAGATCAGGCAGCGCCCCTCAGACGCTACATCGACTGTTTTGATTTGCGGCGCAGGCAAAAGCGCGTCCGCAATCAAAGCCGCCATCTTGGGTGTCGAAACTTTCGCGTCGCTCCATCCGGCCCTGTCGCGGAGATCGACAAAAAGTGGTGTGTCAACCTCCAACTCCTCCGCAACCTCGGAAAAGCGCTGCGTCTCTTGGGCGCAGGCGATCAAGGCATCTCCTGCTTCAATGGCAGCCGCAGCCGATGCAATCTCCGTCGTACAGAGCGCTTTGTGCACTTTCGAACACCGCAACCCGGTAGCGGCAGAAAGCGCCGAAGGGTCAAGCTTCTGGCTCCCCAAACAGTCGCACAATATCAATTGCTTAGACATCACTCTCCCTCTCCGGCGCGCAAAACTCGCTCGACATCCCCCCCCGAGCGGATGTCAGCTAGGCACGATTTCCGCGGTTCCGTAAAGGCCTCCACACATGTTTGTAGGTGATTCGCGCCGGAAAGCGGCCATTTATATTCCGACTATTTCACTCTGAAAAAGCGCGCGGGACATTGTGTCCAACCCCGAATCCGACCTTCTGGCATTAGTGGACAAAATGTCCACTCGCCTGAGTGCTTCAAAAATAATCAGGTGATTCGCGCATTTTTACTTTGCGATCGGCCTTGCCTCGCCCTCATGCTTGTCTCCAAAGGGACGGAAAGTCCGAGGGAGGGAACCAGTCAATGCCACTCGTCCGCGCATCATTGCCGGTCGGAATCGTTGTCCGACGCTCGCCGGGTGTAACCCGTTGGGCGAAGTGGTCATGGAAAGTGGTAGCTGTTCTTCCCGGAGCTGGCCCCGCCAATTGGCACGAGCTGCGGTCGGAAGGTGACGTGGCCGAATACCACGCCGCTACTCTTACCCTCGATCTCTGGTCCTCCGATACGGAGGCGTATCAAGTCGGCCTGAGCGGCAAGACACCGGGGCTGATCGTTGTTCTCCAAGAAGACCGCGAAGGCACTTCTGACATGCCTTGGATCGCCACGCACATCACTGCATCGCCCTATGAGGGGCAGGACTACATGGACAGTGGAGAGGGACTGATCGAACAAGTCCCAATGCCTCTCAGCCTCATCGCTTGGGTGCGGGACTTCATCGAAGAGCATCACAAAGAAGAGCCGTTCATCAAACGTCAGCGTGACAAGAAGCGCATTGATTTCGTCGAAGACGGCAAAGGCGATGCCCGCGTTCGGCAGACCGCTGATGTGTTCCGCTCGCCGTCCTCCCTTCGTCAGGGGGAGCCATCATGACCCAGTCAGAAACCTCTTTCTGGGCGCGTCGTCGCGCCGGGGTCAAAGCCGAAGAGGCGGCCCTGAGCGCCAATGAACAGCGCCTCAAAGCCGAAGAGCTGGCTCGCATTCAAGAGGAAAAAACTGACAAAGAACTGCTCGTTGAGTTGGACCTTAAAGACCCTGACTTGATGGAAATGGGCGACGACTTTTCCGCTTTCATGCAAACCGCAGTTCCAGAGCGCCTGCGCCGTCGCGCGCTTCGCAAACTTTGGGTCAGCAATCCCGTGCTCGCAAATTTGGACGGGCTTGTAGACCACGGCGAAGATTACTCTGACGCGGCAACAGTGATACCCGACCTCAAGACCAGCTACCAAGTGGGCAAGGGTCTTTTAAAACACGTCTTGGCATTAGCGGAACAAGAAGCCGCAAAGAATGCGCCGGCCACGCCGGCCGCCTCTGATCCTTCTGTCAATGACGAGAGCGAGGACGGCGAGCTCAGCGACGACGAATATCTCGCGGTCGACGAACCTGTTTTGGCATTAGCAGACCCGGAACCCGCGGAGCCGCCCGCCCTTTCGCGCCGCCACATGCGCTTTTCTTTCGAGAGTTGAGGATAAGATGACCGACGCCGCACAGGACATCCGGATCGCCGAAGAAGACCGCCTCCGCGTTGAGGTCTACGATCTTTTGGCAGCTCTATTGGCAGATCCCCCCTCTAAAGAGCGGTTGCGCGCTTTGGGTCGCTTGGTTGGCGACACGACCCCTTTCGGCACTGCTGTTGATACGCTGGCCAAACTTGCTCGCGCGACATCCGCCGCCACTGTCGAGCGCGAGTTCAACGACCTGTTTATCGGCATCGGACGGGGCGAATTGCTGCCCTTCGCCAGCTACTACCTGACTGGCTTTCTCAACGAGAAGCCCCTCGCGACGCTTCGCAAGGACATGGCCGACCTTTCGATTGCACGTGCACCAAATGTCTATGAGCCCGAAGACAATATTGCCTCCCTGATGGAGATGATGGCCGGGCTGATTGATGGGCGTTTCGGCGCGCCTGCATCACTCGAAAAGCAACGAGAATTCTTTAACCGGCACATCGCGCCTTGGGCCGGGCATTTCTACAGCGACCTCGAAAAGGCGCGCGGCTCTGTCTTTTTCCTGCCTGTGGGCACTTTGGGCCGCATCTTCATCGACATCGAACGGGAGGCCTTTCGCTTGGGAGGCACATGAAAATCCCATTCCCGGCAGCAGCCGGGGCAGACATGGGTGGGCATCCACCGAAGAGATTGAATACGGGAGAGGAGACGAACATGACACGTTCCAATGACACCAAAGAAGCCGTCAAACGGCGGGACTTCTTGAAGCTGGCGGGCACCGCTGCCCCGGCAGCACTTGTTGCCGTTACCGCAGGCACAGACACCGCCGAGGCCGCAGCGCCTCAACCCACCAACGGTTTGCAGGACAACGCCCATACACGCACCTATTACCAGTTGGCCCGGTTCTAAGCGCCACTCGCTCATCACAGCCCGACCCTACGAGGGAGAAAACAATGCTGAAAAGAAAAACAAATGGAGTAGCGCGCACCGCAGGTCGGTCGCCTTTGCTCCAAGCCGTTACGGAAAAATCTGTTGACCGCCGTAGCTTCCTGCGCGGCACCGGTCTTGCCATCGGCGGCCTGACCGCACTTGGCATGACCGGCGGCACCGTGACACGCGCCCATGCTCAAGCGGCCGTCGCGCGCGCCGTTGATACTGTGAAATCGGTCTGCACCCACTGCTCCGTTGGCTGCACTGTGATTGCAGAGGTCGATAATGGCGTATGGATCGGTCAAGAGCCCGGCTATGACAGCCCATTCAACCTCGGCGCACATTGCGCCAAAGGTGCGGCGGTGCGGGAGCACGCCCATGGCGAGCGTCGCCTAAAGTACCCGATGAAAAAAGAGGGTGGTGTCTGGAAGCGGATTTCGTGGGATCAAGCGATCAACGAAATCGGGGACAAGATGCTCGATGTACGCGAGAAGAGTGGCCCAGACGCCGTCTACTGGCTCGGCTCCGCCAAGCACAACAACGAACAGGCCTACCTGTTCCGCAAGTTCGCGGCCTATTGGGGCACCAATAACGTCGACCACCAAGCGCGTATCTGCCACTCGACCACCGTGTCGGGCGTGGCGAACACTTGGGGTTATGGTGCAATGACCAACTCCTATAACGACATCCACAAGTCGAAAGCGATCTTCTTGATCGGCGGCAACCCAGCAGAAGCACACCCTGTGTCGCTGCTGCACATGCTGAAAGCCAAAGAAGAGAACAACGCACCTCTCATCGTCTGCGACCCGCGCTTTACCCGTACGGCCGCTCACGCAGATGAATACGTGCGCTTCCGTCCCGGTTCGGACGTTGCACTGATCTGGGGTATTCTTTGGCATATCTTTGAAAATGGCTGGGAAGATCAGGAGTTCATCCGCACCCGCGTCTGGGGCATGGATCAAATTCGCGACGAAGTGAAAAAATGGAACCCCGAAGAGACAGAGCGCGTTACAGGCGTTCCGGGCGCCCAATTGGAGCGCGTCGCACGCACCTTGGCCAACAACCGTCCCGGCACCTTGATCTGGTGCATGGGTGGCACCCAGCACACCAACGGTAACAACAACACCCGCGCCTATTGCGTGCTTCAGCTCGCATTGGGAAATATGGGCACGGAAGGCGGCGGGACGAACATTTTCCGCGGTCACGACAACGTGCAAGGTGCCACCGATCTCGGCGTACTGTCGCACGACCTTCCCGGCTATTACGGCCTGGCTCCCGGCGCATGGTCGCATTGGTCTAAAGTGTGGGGCGAAGATCTCGATTGGCTGAAAGGTCGGTTCGATACGCTCAGAGGGCCAGATGGTCAGCCCGCAGTTGATAAAGACGGCAAAGAGCGCAGCTTGATGAACGAGAACGGTATCCCAGTGTCGCGCTGGATCGATGGCGTGCTCGAAGAGGCTGGCAACATCGACCAGAACGATAACATCAAAGTCATGGTGCTCTGGGGCCACGCGCCCAACTCTCAGACTCGTATGACTGAAATGAAAACAGCGATGGAAAAGCTGGAAACGCTTGTCGTGATCGATCCCTTCCCCACTGTTTCCGCTGTTCTGCACGATCGCACTGATGGGGTTTACCTGCTGCCGGCAACGACGCAGTTTGAAACCCGTGGGTCCGTCACCGCGTCGAACCGCTCGCTGCAATGGCGCGATCAGATCATGGCACCGCTCTTCGAATCGAAGACTGACCACGAGATCATCACGCTCTTCGCAAAGAAGTTCGATTTCGCAGACCGTCTCTTGCGGAACATCTCGATGGAATCCGAGAATGTACCGATGATCGAGGACATCACCCGTGAATTTAACAGTGGGATGTGGACGGTCGGCTACACGGGACAGTCGCCCGAGCGTATCAAACTGCATATGGCCAATCAGCATACGTTTGACAAAACGTCGTTGCGCGCCGATGGCGGACCTTGCGATGGTGACTATTATGGCCTGCCGTGGCCATGCTGGGGCACCCCCGAGATGAAGCATCCGGGTACACCCAACCTCTATGATATGTCTAAATCCATTGCTGATGGCGGCCTCACCTTCCGTGCTCGCTTTGGCGTGGAGCGCGATGGTCAGAACCTTCTGGCAGAAGGCGTCTACTCGGTCGGCTCGGAGATCCAAGATGGATACCCCGAATTCACCATGCAGATGCTTATGGATCTCGGCTGGGACAAAGATCTCACCGAAGCCGAACGCGCCGCGATCGAAAAGGCGGGAGGCCCCAAGGCCAACTGGAAGATCGATCTTTCCGGCGGGATCCAACGGGTGGCCATCAAGCATGGCTGCGCGCCCTTCGGGAACGCAAAAGCCCGCTGTGTGGTCTGGACGTTCCCCGATCCGGTGCCGCTCCATCGCGAACCGCTCTACACAAACCGTCGCGACCTCGTGGCCGATTACCCAACCTACGCAGACCGCAAGTTCTACCGCTTGCCAACGCTTTATGCGTCGATCCAAGCCAAGGATTTCAGCCAAGATTACCCGATCATTCTCACCTCGGGTCGATTGGTTGAATACGAAGGCGGTGGTGACGAAACCCGCTCGAACCCATGGCTTGCCGAACTTCAGCAAGACATGTTCGTCGAGATCAATCCACGCGACGCCAATAACTTGGGCGTTCGGGATGGCGGGATGGTCTGGGTTGAAGGTCCGGAAGGTGGTAAGGTCAAAGTGAAGGCGATGATTACTCAACGCGTTGGCGCTGGAGTTGCCTTCATGCCCTTCCACTTCGGTGGTCACTTCCAAGGCGAAGATCGTCGCTCGAAATACCCAGAAGGGGCAGACCCCATCGTACTGGGTGAATCTACAAACACCGCGCAGACTTATGGCTACGACTCCGTGACGCAAATGCAGGAGACCAAGGCCACACTCTGCAAAATTTCAGCAGCCTGAGGAGACGACAGATATGGCACGCGCAAAATTTCTCTGCGACGCCGAGCGCTGCATCGAGTGCAACGCCTGCGTCACCGCTTGTAAGAACGAGCACGAGGTTCCATGGGGCATCAACCGCCGCCGCGTGGTAACCATCAACGACGGAAGCCCGGGCGAACGCTCCATTTCGGTCGCCTGCATGCATTGCTCTGACGCGCCTTGCATGGCCGTCTGCCCAACGGACTGCTTCTACCAGACCGATGACGGCATTGTTCTGCACTCCAAAGATCTTTGCATTGGTTGCGGTTACTGCTTCTACGCCTGCCCCTTCGGCGCTCCGCAGTATCCGCAAGCCGGAAACTTTGGTTCGCGCGGCAAGATGGACAAATGCACCTTCTGCGCCGGAGGCCCGGAAGAGGACCACTCCACTGCCGAGTTCGCCAAATACGGCCGCAACCGGATCGCAGAAGGCAAATTGCCGATCTGCGCTGAGATGTGCTCGACCAAGGCCCTCCTCGCAGGGGACGGCGATATGGTCTCTGACATCTACCGCGAACGTGTTGTTGCACGCGGCTTTGGCTCTGGTGCTTGGGGCTGGGGCACTGCCTACGAGAAAAAGGCAAACTGATCAGGGTCTTGGCCATCTAGGCCAGCCCAGACCTTTCCATGGCGCCCTCAAAGGCGCCATGGACTCTCTCATTAAAATTCCTTGAAACGCGATCATCCGGTGAAGGCGATGCCCCTGAAAAAGCTCCTCCTCTTGCTCCCGATGCTGCTCCTTACGTTGGCAAATGCGCCAGCGCCCGCAGCAGCACAAGACGCATCCGCCGCGGACCGCAGCGCGACCGGGGGGGCTCAAACCCTCGATGACATCATGGCGCGGCAAAACAAACTCAAACTCGACGATAGCTTCCGCAGCGAAAACCTCGGCAACCCCGAGGCTGCGAAGGCTACAACCGAGCAACTCGGCACCCTTGGCGGCGTGTCTGATTCAGATTTCTGGCGCGCTTTGCGCTACGATAAGGCCGAGGTAAGCACCTCCTCACGCAGCCCCGCCTCTGCCGTTTTGGTCCAAGATGGTGGCATGGCATGGCTCCAGTTCCGCGACGGACCGCTCCGCACCTATGGCGGTTGGCTTCTTCTTGGTATGTTTGGCGTTCTGGCTCTCTTTTATGCGCTCCGGGGCAAAATCCGCATCGATGGCGAGAAAACCGGAAAAACCATAACGCGGTTTTCAGCGGTCGAGCGCTTCGGCCATTGGCTTCTCGCTGGCTCATTCGTTGTCTTGGGGATTACAGGTCTCGCCCTGCTTTTTGGCCGCGTCGCCATTATCCCGCTTATTGGTCACGAAGCCTACGCCCCAGTGATCATCGCAGGCAAATGGGCGCACAATAACCTGTCGTGGGCTTTCATGCTTGGTCTTGCTCTGGTCACGGTCTTCTGGATTGCTCACAACATTCCCAACAAGCACGATCTGAAATGGCTCGCTGTTGGTGGTGGCCTGTTTTCCAAAGGCGTTCATCCCCCAGCACGCAAATTCAACGCAGGTCAAAAGTTGATTTTCTGGTCGGTTGTCGTGCTTGGCATCTCGATTTCGGTCTCCGGCATCTCGCTGCTCTTCCCCTTTGAATTCCATCTCTTTGGCCCGACCTTTGCCAAGCTTAATGCACTCGGGTTACCCCAAGCGCTTGGCTTTGGCGAATTGGCGACTGATCTCGGCCCTCATGCCGAAATGCAGCTTTCGCAGCTTTGGCACGCGATCATCAGCTTTGTCTTTATGGCCATCATCATTGGCCATATCTATATCGGCTCCGTCGGTATGGAGGGCGCATTTGATGCCATGGGCTCGGGCGAGGTTGAGGTGCAATGGGCCAAGGAACACCACGGTCTTTGGTATGAAGAGGTCACAGGCGAAAAAGCCCATGGCCCTCACGATGCAACCCCCGCGGAGTGATGCAATCATGCATCGCCTCCCACTAAACCCAATGGGGAACTTGATATGAAAAGCATGTATCTGGCTTTTCTGGCCACAATCCTGATCGCAGTTGCGGCCGACGTGGGCCTTGACCAAATAGGCTATTCCGCCGCAGAACAGACGTCCAGCGCGGGTAACGTCCGCCTTGAATAGCGGAAGGCCCGACGCGGAAATGTCTGAAACAGACCCGAACGAACCGGGAGAAGCACCGCGCGCCATCGACGCGGTGCTTCAACATGTTTCAATTCTTGTCGTCGATGACGAGCCCGGCATCCGAAATTTCCTAGTCCGCACGCTGCAGCCGCGTTGTAAACGCGTCGAGGAAGCTGCAAACGCCGAAGAGGCCTCGCGCCTGCTTGATGAGCGGAACTACGACCTTGTCTTGCTCGACAACGTCATGCCCGGTCAGTCCGGTCTGGACTGGCTTGCCGAACAACGTCGCGTCGGTCTCTTTGCCGAAGCCATCTTGATGACCGCCTATGCCGATCTCGACACCGCCATCCACGCAATGCGCGTAGGTGCGGCCGATTTCGTGCTCAAGCCCTTCCGCTCCAATCAAATCCTAAACGCTATTTCGCGCTGCATGGATCAACGCTACCTTCGCCGCGAAAACTTTTTGCTGAAATACGAGCTGAGGGCCGAGACCCAAACAGCACGTGGCCGCCTGATGGGGAATTCCCCGGCGATCTCAACCATCCGCACCGCCCTTGAGCGCGCCGCCCCCACTCCGGCGCCGGTCCTCATCACAGGCGAGAGCGGTACTGGCAAAGAAGTTGCCGCCCGCACCCTGCACGCACTCTCAGAACGCGCCGAAAAACCCTTTGTGCCTGTCAACTGCGCCTCAACATCGCCTGATCGCATTGCCGCCGATCTTTTCGGTGAGCTTGGTCAGGGGCGCGACGGCCTCTTGGTCCAAGCCTCTGGAGGCACGCTGTTTCTTGACGAAATTAGCGAGCTGCCCCTCTCGGTTCAGGGCACGCTTCTGCGCGTTATCGAAGATAGTCGCATGCGCCCCGTCGGTGCCGAGCGAGAACTACCGCTCAATCTGCGCTTTGTCTTCGCAACGAATAGCAATCTCGATACCGCTGTTGCCCAAGGGAAGTTTCGTCGCGATCTTTTTCACCGCATCAACGTGGTGCATCTTGAAATGCCGCTCCTGCGCGAACGAGTCCCCGATATTGCCGAACTCGCGGCTATATTCATGACCCAATTCGCCCGTCAATTGGGCGTCCCGCCTCTGCCCATCTCCGAGGGCGTGCTGGTTAATCTCGCAGGCTACGATTGGCCCGGCAATGTCCGCGAATTGCGAAACCTCATTGAGCGTTCGCTGATTTTGGGCAGCTTTCCTCCCGAATTCGCAGCGGAACGCGAGGCTGCGGATGAAGAGGCCGCAGACAGCCTGTTGGCCGTCGAGCGCCGTCATATATTGTCGATCTTGGAAGCCTGCGGCGGCAACCGCGCTGAAGCCGCCCGCCGATTGGGGGTTTCCCGCAAAACGATCGACCGCAAATGTGCGGTTTGGAATGTTTGAGCCCCTGAGCCTCCCTCCACGCCGCTCGGTTCGGTCCCGCTTGCTGCTGATCGCGCTGCTGCCCTTGCTGATCCTCTTGCCACTCCTTTTGCTCACCTCCGTGAAAACCTGGTCCGATCGACTGGATGAAGTGCTCATAGCCAAAGTGCACAGTGAACTCACCATCGCGCGTCAGCATTTGGGCGGCCTGCTTTCGAGCCGTGGGGCGGCAGTTGAATCCATCGGTCAGTCCGCGGCTTTGATTGCAGCGCTTACAGAAGACTCCGCTGTCGGGACCTATCTTGAAAACCAACGCAAACGACTCGATCTCGATTTCCTTTACTACGTGAATGCCTCAGGCCGTGCCGTCATGGCCTCCAGCCTTGGCACGCCACCAACACCACTCGAGTGGCCCATCGTTGCGCGAGCGATCAGAGGTACAACCACCACCGCCATCGACGTCTTCACCGAGGCTCAGCTGCAAGCCCTCTCGCCTCACCTCGCGTTTCGCGCGCGTATTCCGCTGGTCTCGACAAAGGCCGCCCTTCCTACCGAGCGCACAGCTGAAACTCGGGGGATGGTGATCCACGCCGCCGCCCATGCTCCCGGCGGGGCGATCGTCGGGGGCGTTTTATTGAATCGCAACCTCAGCTTCATTGATGACATCAATGCGCTGGTCTATCCGGCCGGCAGTCTCTCTGGTGGCGGCCAGGGCACAGCGACACTCTTTTTGGAAGATGTCCGCATCTCCACCAATGTCCGTCTTTTTGAAGATGTCCGCGCCTTGGGTACCCGAGTGTCGTCGGCTGTGCGCTCCACCGTTCTTGACGAGGGCCGCACATGGCTTGATCGCGCCTTCGTGGTCAACGATTGGTATGTCTCCGGCTACCACCCGCTTCCTGATAGCTTCGACCATATTGTTGGAATGCTCTATGTTGGCTTTCTCGAACGCGACTTCGCCCAAGCCAAATCCCGCACCCTTTGGCAGTTGGGCCTCACCTTTCTCATTATTGTGCTCATCTTCGTGCCGATCCTCTTACTCTGGGCACGCAGCATTTTCCGACCTCTTGAAAAGATGAACGCAGTCATCGGCCAAGTAGAGGCCGGACAATTTGGCGCGCGCGTAGGGCGCCATGCTGCCGACAATGAAATCGGTCGGGTCGCGCATCACTTGGATGGTCTCTTCGACCAGTTGCAAGAACGCGATCGAAAATTGCGCGAATGGGCTGACGTGCTGGAACATCGCGTTGCCGAACGCACGCAAGAACTGGAACATGCCAACAAACAACTCGACCAAACCACCCGCCAGCTCATCTTGTCCGAGAAGCTTGCCGCCATCGGGGAAATCACCGCAGGCGTCGCACATGAAATCAACAATCCGCTGACTGTAATTCAGGGTAATCTCGACGTCATCCAATCGGAACTTGGCTCAGCCGCTCAACCCTTCAAAACTGAATTCACGCTGATCCAAGACCGTGTTCATGCGATACACGTGCTCATTGGCAAACTACTGCGCTTCGCTCGCCCTGAAGAGTTCGCCGATAGCGACCAGTCTTTGGACCCGGCACAGACAGCACGTGATACAATCCCGCTTGTCCAACATCTGCTGCAAAGCAATGGGATAGATGTCAGCCTCAATTTCGGACCTACCCCGCAGATCGTCATTAACAAGACTGAGCTTCAACAAGTCTTGGTGAACCTTTGCGTCAATGCGATTCAAGCCATGCCAGAGGGTGGGTTGCTCAGCCTAATCACCCGGCAAGCCGAGAACACCGGCACACCGACTGCAGAAATCATTCTCAAGGACAATGGCATCGGCATGTCAGACGACATTGCCCACCGAATCTTTGACCCCTTCTTCACGACCAAGGGCCGCGACGGCACTGGGCTGGGACTCTCCATCACCCGCGACATCGTCGAGCGTGCTGGCGGCACCATCACCGTTGCGTCAGTGCTCGGCAAAGGCTCTGAATTCACCCTGCGCTTTCCTGCCAGCCAGATTTGAAGCGAGCGGAAGTCCTATAAGCCCAAGGCCTCTGATCTTGCCACGTTTTGTTTTCAGGGGAACTGGTAGCGGAGGAGGGACTCGAACCCCCGACACGCGGATTATGATTCCGCTGCTCTAACCAACTGAGCTACTCCGCCAATCCGTGCCGCTGAGTATGGAAACTCCGTGGCTGCGTCAAGGTCTGAGGCGCGGAAAGGGCAGGAAAAATCAAATCTTTTGCAGCAATGTTTTTGCTCAAACCCAAGGTCGTAACCGCGCCTCAAGCCGTGCTACCCGCGCCCGAACGTTTTCACGAATGTCTCCATGATGCGGGGCATCCCGCAGTGTGGTGAACCAATGCTCAGGCGGGTTGCGCCCACGCCGTGCATTGGGCCATACCAATGCCCGCAAAACAGCCTCCGCCTCTGTGGGCAAGACGTCCGGTATATCCCTATCACAGAGAGCCGCCCAAACTCCGGCCCATGCTCTACCCACACTCCACGGGTTATATCCCCCACCGCCAGTCACCAAAAACCGCGATGTCATAGCTTTCAAGGCGGTCACCACCGCCCATAAGGCCCCATTCGATAATGCCAACCCCGACTGAGGATCATCTCCCACCGCATCCGATCCACATTGCAACACTACGGCGTCCGGGCGAAATGCCGCAACTGCTGGCAAAATCACCCGATCACGGATCAAGGCAAACTCGTCGTCGTTCAGCCCCTTTGGCAACGGTATATTGAACTCCGCTCCCGCTCCCTCTTCTTCAATCGCCCCAGTGCGCGGCCATCGGTTTTCCTCGTGTGTTGAAATCAACAACACGTCCGCGTCATTTGAAAAGGCATGCGCCACACCGTCACAATGATGCGCGTCAATATCCACATAGGCGATCCTGTGTAGCCCCTGCCGCCGCAGCGCCAAGATCGCCAAGACTGGGTCGTTCAAATAGCAAAATCCGTTCGCATGATCAGGCATGCCGTGATGCGTCCCGCAGGCAGGGGCATAAATCACGCCCGGCTCACGCAACAATTCCCCAGCCAAAAGCGCCGCTCCTGCCGATGTTGCAGGCCGCTTCCAAATCTCGGGGAAAACTGGATTGGAATGGGTGCCAATATTGTGGCGCACACGCGTTAGCTCATCAACCGCCCCCTCGGCTTCAGCCCGCTGCAACGCCGCTAAATAGGTCGGGTCATGCCAAATGGTCAGCGCCTCGGCTTTCGCGCGCGGCGACGGAACATAGGCCTCATGCGATAACCACCCCATCGCACGGCTCAAATCCAAGGCCGTGCTCACCCTTGGTATGCGAAGCGGGTGCCAGCCACCGTAGGACGACCTTCGGTAAATCTCTGACCCGATAAAGCGCGGCTCAGGACCCACCCAGCATCGCCTCTATCGGCGTGGTAATTTTCCCTGCCAAAGGCTTTACTGTTGAGCCGAAAGTACCTGCAACGCTGCCATCCGGTGCCAATAGGATTTTGTTGAAGTTCCATCCCGGAACAAAGCCTGTGCTTGCCTGAACCCAACGGTAAAACGGATGCGCCTCCGGTCCCTTTACATGAGTTATTTCTGTCATCGGAAGCGTAAGGTTGAAGTTTGTCTCACAAAACTCCTTAACGTCAGCCTCCGATGCCAACTCTTGGCGAAAGTCGTTCGAGGGCACCGCCAATACAACCAAACCTAGAGCCGAATAGCGATCTTGCAACGCCTGCAACTCGTCATACTGGGGCGTAAATCCGCACCGCGACGCGGTGTTTACCACCAAAATCGGCCGACCCCGCCATTCTTCCAAAGACAAGGTACCGCCCTCGATCGCCTCAAAGACGAAAGGTTCCGCCGCCTCTACCCTTTGCGGCACGCCTCCCCATCCCGTGAGGATTAAAACTCCCAGCAACAGAAAGACATTAGGCTTGCGAAGGATGGTCAGCATAGTCAAACTCTCCAAAAGAGGTGCCTGTGAAATGTAGGGGCAATCTAACCCGCGTCCACTGCCTCCCGCAAATGGCAACAACTCAATGGCAAGACGCCGCTCATAGAGGAACCCAGTATGCTCGACATCGTCGCAAACATCATCGGGGCGCAAAACTTGGCCACCGGCGCCGAAGCGGGCAAATGGAGCAGGGACTGGACCGGGAATTACACCTCTAATCCACTCGCGGTCGCTCGCCCTGCCAATGCTAAAGAAGTCTCGGAAATTCTCAAATGGGCCAATGATACAAAGACGAAAATCGTGCCTGTTTCCGGGAACACAGGGCTTTCAGGCGGAACGAAGTCCGATGGCTCTTTGATGATCTCCACCGACCGGATGAATCGCATCCGCGAAGTCCGGCCCGCATCGCGGATCGCGATTGTCGAAGCGGGCGTCATCCTGGATCAAGTCCACCAAAGCGTGGGCGCGCACGACTTGATTTTCCCGCTCACCTTCGGCGCGCGTGGCTCGTGCATGATCGGTGGCGTCTTGTCCACCAATGCAGGTGGCTCAAACGTTCTGCGCTACGGCAATACTCGTGATTTGGTACTCGGGCTGGAAGCTGTCCTACCCACGGGTGAAATTCTCAATCTGATGACGGAACTGCACAAAGACAACACGGGCTATAACCTTAAGCACCTCCTGATCGGCGCAGAGGGTACGTTGGGCATCATCACCGCTGCGGTCCTCAAACTGTTTCCGAAACCCAAAGCCTATGCCACCGCGATGGTCGCCGCGCCCTCGCTCGAAGGGGCTCTCGAGCTGCTCAATCGCTTGCAAGAAGCAACGGGCGGTCGTGTAGAGGCCTTTGAGTATATGCCGCGCCACTACGTGGAATATCACCGCCAAGTGTTTAAGGAGGCCAAGGAGCCTTTCGATCAACCCTATGAGGTCAATATCCTCGTCGAGATTGCCTCGACTATGATTGACGAATGCACGCCACTCGCGGATGGCACAATCCCTCTGGGGGCCACACTGGAAACCGTCCTTGGCCAACTCTTTGAAACGGGCCATGTACTCGACGCAGTCGTGGCGCAAAATCAGGCTCAGCGTCAGGAAATGTGGTCACGACGCGAGGCTGCTGGGATGATGATCTCCACCCGTGTCCCCTCTATTAACACCGATGTCGCGGTGCCCCTCGACAAAGTCCCCACTTTCATCAATCGCATGAACGCCATCCTCCCCGAGATCGATCCCGGCTTCATGCCGAACCTCGTAAGCCACTTAGGCGATGGCAATGTTCACTACTCAGTCTGGCCCAAATCCCAAGACCCCGCCGTGCACGATCAAATCCTCGAAGCCGTCGAAGACGAAGCGCTCCGCTTGGGCGGTAGCTTCAGCGCGGAACACGGTATCGGCGTATCAAAACTCGCCTCAATGCGGCGTCGCAAAGACCCGGTCGCATTGGCAACAATGCGCGCGATCAAAGCGGCACTCGATCCCAATGGACTCCTCAACCCGGGCAAAGTTCTTCCCTAATCGAGCAAAGGTGCAACTTATCTGTGACAGATAGAAACAGCCCACTTCGGGGTGAATGACTTTTAGACGCGTCTCTTGTAAACAGACGAAGATTATTTTCAGGGAGTTGCATCATGGATGGAACAATGGCAGTCGCCTTCCTTCTCGCAGGATTGGCAGATATGGGCTTCAATCATTGCCCTAACCAAGGCTGCTTGGCGGAACGCCCGATGCAATCGCGCGCCGATCTGTCATTCGGCAACGTGATTTTTCAAAACAACACAGTCGGCAAAGAGGTCTATGCAAGATACGAGTTGGGCAAGGCCTATGGGCCATTCCAGCCCATGATTGGCGTCTCGGCCAGCGATCAGGGAACGGCTTGGGTCGGTATCGGCGCCGCGTTTACGTCTACATTTGCAGGCGGACGTATTTACACTCAGCTGCACTTGATGCCGGGCGTTTATGCCCGGGGCAATGGTCCCGATCTCGGCCACGCCGTCGAATTCCGCTCCGGGTTTGAAGCAGGCTACCAGGCCCGCAATGGCCTGCGTGTTGGCCTTTCGTTCGATCACAGATCCAACGCAGGGATTTCATCGACAAATCCTGGTCTGGAAACCATCGCACTGCGCGTCTCCGTTCCTCTGAAATAGGCTCGCGGAAGTCAAACTGGACACGGTTCTTTGGCGCTCTAAATCGCCAACATGGAAAAAAATTTGCCCACGCGCGTGCTATACAACGCCAATTGTCCGATCTGTAACTTCGAGATCAGCCATTATGCGCGTTATGCGGACAAGTCAGGCTTGCCCATTCGATTTGATGACCTGAATTCCGAGGCGCGGGACCAATGGGGGCTCGATGCCGACACAGCTGCGCGTCGGCTCTATGTCACTCATGATGGCGTCCTTACATCTGGTATCCCGGCATTCCTGATTTTATGGGCACAAATGCCGCGGTATCGGCTTCTCGCGCGCCTTGTCGGCGCACCGGGCGTGCGCCAATTCGCAAATGTCACCTACGATCACGTTCTGGCCCCCGCGATCTATCGCTGGCATCTTCTTAGGCAGCGACGTGGACTGCCCCCATCGAGTGGTC
>DOOI01000166.1:0-156 GCA_003512825.1 Paracoccaceae bacterium
CTCACCATCGAGGCCGCCCTCGCAGCAAACAGCCGCTTCGAGGAAGGCCCCCGCATCTGGTCGCGCGGCGATCCCGCCCAAGCCCTCGCGCAAGCCCCCAGAACACTCCGCGGTCGGATCGAAATGGGCGGGCAGGAGCATTTCTATCTCGAAGGC
>DOOI01000166.1:421-619 GCA_003512825.1 Paracoccaceae bacterium
CAGGAGCATTTCTATCTCGAAGGCCAAGCGGCCCTCGCCCTGCCCGGCGAAGGTGACGAGATGCATGTGATCTCGTCCACGCAGCATCCAACCGAAATCCAGCATAAAGTGGCCCATGCTTTGAATGTGCCAATGCATGCCGTGCGTGTCGAATGCCGCCGTATGGGCGGTGGGTTTGGCGGCAAGGAAAGCCAAGGC
>DOOI01000166.1:869-4879 GCA_003512825.1 Paracoccaceae bacterium
TGCAGGCGCATGGGCGGCGGCTTTGGCGGCAAGGAAAGCCAAGGCAACGCCCTTGCGATTGCCTGCGCCGTTGTCGCCTCCCGCACAGGCCGCCCGGCCAAAATGCGCTATGACCGCGACGATGATATGCAAATCACTGGCAAGCGCCACGATTTCCGCATCGAGTATCACGTCGGCTTCGACGCCGAAGGGCGGCTCTTGGCTGTCGATTTCACCCATTTCACCCGCTGCGGCTGGAGCATGGACCTCTCCCTCCCCGTTGCCGACCGCGCGATGCTGCACGCGGATAACGCCTATTTTCTTCCCGCAGTGCGGATCGAAAGCCATCGCCTGCGAACCAATATGGCCTCCGCCACGGCCTATCGCGGCTTTGGCGGGCCGCAGGGGATTTTGGGCATCGAGCGGGTGATGGATCACATCGCCCACGACCTGCACCTTGATCCCCTGACTGTGCGCCAGCGCAACTTTTACGCGGCCGACCAAGCGACCAATCCGTACGACACAGCGCCGCCCGCCCCCCAAGCATCCTCCCCCCCCGAGCGTAACACCACGCCCTACGGTCAGCAGGTGCGCGATTTCGCCGTGCCCGCCATGGTCGCGTCCTTGGCCCAATCATCCGACTATCTGGCCCGTCGCGACGCCATTGCGCGCTGGAACGCCACCGAACCCCTCTTGAAACGCGGAATAGCGCTGGTGCCCGTGAAATTCGGAATTTCCTTCACGCTCACGCATCTCAATCAGGCCGGCGCTTTGGTGCATATCTATCAAGACGGCTCGATCCATCTCAACCATGGCGGCACCGAGATGGGCCAAGGCTTGTTCCAAAAAGTGGCGCAGGTGGCGGCTGGCGCCTTCGACGTGCCGCTGTCTTTCGTCAAGATCACCGCAACAGATACCGCAAAAGTGCCCAATACCTCTGCAACAGCCGCCTCCTCCGGGTCTGATCTGAATGGGATGGCGGTTCTGGCCGCCTGTGAAACCCTGCGCGGGCGCATGATCACCTGTTTGGCCGGGCTCAAAGACTGTGCACCCGACGAGGTGCATTTTGAGGCAGGTCGCGTCCGGGCGGGCGCAAGCGAGATGTCCTTCGCCGAGGCCGCCGCGCTCACCTATCAGGCACGGGTCAGCCTGTCCGCAACAGGGTTTTACAAGACACCAGACATTTCCTGGGATCGCCTCAAAGGCCAAGGTCGGCCGTTTTACTACTTCGCCCAAGGCGCAGCCGTAACCGAAGTCGTGCTCGACACATTGACAGGCGAGAGCCGCATTTTGCGCGCCGACATTTTGCATGACACCGGAGCAAGCCTGAACCCCGCCCTCGATATCGGTCAGATCGAAGGAGGATACGTGCAGGGCGCGGGATGGCTGACCATGGAAGAATTGGTCTGGGACGACCTTGGCCGCCTTCGCACCCACGCGCCCTCCACCTACAAGATCCCCGCCGTGGCCGACACGCCCGAGGTGTTCAACGTAACGCTCTGGAACAGCCCCAACCGCGAAGCCACAGTGCGCCGCTCGAAAGCTGTCGGCGAACCCCCCTTCGTCTTGGGCATCTCCGCCTTTCTCGCTCTCTCCGATGCCTTGGCAGCGGCCGCGCCGGGGCCCTATCCCGCTCTGGATGCACCCGCGACACCAGAACGGCTGTTGATGACGCATCATCGCCAAAGGTCAGCACCATGACCCTGCACCGCGCCGCCCTCGCCGCCGCAATCGCCACCCATGGCCGCGTCATCCGCATTGCCCTCGCCGAAGTGCATGGCTCTGCGCCGCGCGAGGTGGGCGCGTCGATGCTGGTGTGGTCAGACGGGCAATCCGGCACCATCGGTGGCGGTGCCTTGGAACATGAGGCCATCGCCGCCGCACGGCGCATCACGGCCCCCACCCTGATAAATCGCGCCTTGGGGCCCGACCTCGGCCAATGCTGCGGGGGGCGGGTCACCCTTGTGCTCGAGCCCTTCACGGCCTCCTCCCTTGCGGCCATCCCCGAAACGGGCAGCTTTACCCGCCCCATCGCACCCGCAGGCCCAATTGCACTCGCACCCCCGGATCACCCGCACGCGCTGGCACAAGCGCGCGCCACTCGACGCGCCCAAGCCATGCGCGGCGGGACCGCCCTCAAGGACGGCTGGTTCACCGAACCACTGTTTCACCCCAAACATTCGCTTTGGATTTGGGGCGCAGGCCATGTCGGGCGCGCACTCGTGACCACTTTGACCCCCCTTCCGGATCTCGCGATCACCTGGATCGACACGGACGCCACCCGCTTCCCCGATACACCCCCCCCAGAGGTCAGCCGTCTCTGGGCCAGCGATCCCGCCCGCCTTGCCACTCATGCCCCAACCGATGCACATCACCTGATCCTGACCTACTCCCATGCCATCGATCTGGCGCTTTGCGATGCGCTCTTGCGCCGTGGGGCGGCCTCCATCGGTCTGATTGGCTCGGCCACCAAATGGGCGCGCTTTCGCACCCGGCTGAGTGCAATGGGCCATAGCCCTGCCACTTTAAGCCGCATTACCTGCCCAATCGGCGATCCCGGCTTGGGCAAACACCCACAAGCCATTGCCCTCGGGGTCGGCCATCGGCTACTCACCCAATTGGCTCGCCCCTTTGCCCAAGAGGAACAAACCGCGTGACAGGCACACTACTCTCCATCAAAGGCCTGACCAAAGCCTACCCCGGCGTGGTCGCCAATAGCGACGTCTCCTTTGAGATCGGCGCAGGCGAGGTCCATGCGCTTTTGGGCGAAAACGGTGCGGGCAAATCGACGCTGGTCAAGATGATCTATGGCCTCGTCACCCCGGATCACGGCCAGATGCATATGGCGGGAACGCCCTACACCCCAGCCGAGCCCCGCGCCGCGCGCGCCGCCGGAGTGGCAATGGTCTTTCAGCATTTTTCGCTTTTCGATGCGCTCACCGTGGCGGAAAATATCGCGCTTGGCATGGAAAATCCGCCCGCTCTGCGCGATCTCGCCACCCGGATCCGTACGGTCTCGCACACCTATGGCCTGCCGCTCGATCCCGGTCGCATTGTGGGCGACCTTTCAGCTGGCGAGCGCCAGCGCGTCGAAATCATCCGGTGCCTGCTGCAATCGCCCAAACTCCTGATCATGGACGAACCCACCTCCGTGCTCACCCCGCAAGAAGTTGCCATCCTCTTCGAGACGCTGCGAAAACTGAAATCCGAAGGCGTATCGATCCTTTACATCTCTCATAAACTCGAAGAAATCCGCAGCCTTTGCGACACTGCCACCATCTTGCGCTTGGGCAAAAAGGTCGCCACCTGCACACCCTCCGAGAAATCCGCGCGGGAACTCGCCGAGATGATGGTGGGCACCACGCTCAAAACACCAGAGCGCCACGCAAAACCCTCCGGCGCACCGCTCCTTGCGGTCACGCACCTGTCGCTGCCGTCGCCCTCTCACTTCGGCACAGCCCTGAAAGACGTAAGTTTTTCCGTGCGCCCCGGCGAAGTGCTGGGCATCGGCGGCGTTGCGGGCAATGGGCAAGACGAATTGCTGGGCGCTCTTTCGGGCGAATTGCTGGCACGCCCGGGCAGCGTGGCATTGGAAGGCCAAGACATTTCGCGCCATGGGCCCGTGAAGCGCCGCGCAGCTGGCCTGCTTTGCGCCCCCGAAGAGCGTCTGGGCCATGCCGCAGCCCCCGATATGAGCCTCACCGAAAATGCCGCCCTCACCGCCGCCGCGCGCCAAGGCATGCTGCAACGCGGTTTTGTCGATTGGAAGAAAGCCCGCCTTTTCGCGGAACGCGTCATCAAAGCTTTCGACGTTCGCACGCCGGGCGCGCATACAGCGGCCCGCGCCCTCTCCGGGGGCAATTTGCAAAAATTCGTCATTGGCCGCGAAGTGCTGCAAACGCCCTTGGTCTTGGTGGTCAACCAACCCACCTGGGGGGTCGACGCCGCCGCCGCCGCCGCCATTCGCCAAGCGCTGCTCGACCTCGCCGCAGGCGGGGCCGCGCTGGTGGTGATCAGCCAAGACCTCGACG
>DOOI01000166.1:5135-5384 GCA_003512825.1 Paracoccaceae bacterium
TGGTGGGGATCAGCCAAGACCTCGACGAGCTTATGGAAATCGCCGACCGTTTTGCAGCCCTCAACGAAGGCCGTCTCTCCGAAGCCCGCCCCACCCAAGGCCTCACCGTCGACGAAATCGGCCTGATGATGGGCGGCGCGCACGGCATGGAGGTCGCACATGTGTAACCCGCCCCGCCCCAAAGATCCTTGCAAGGATCTTGCCGCAGGCGTTTGCAAACGCCTTGCCCCAGATTTTTGCAAAAATCTG
>DOOI01000166.1:5644-8356 GCA_003512825.1 Paracoccaceae bacterium
CCCAGATTTTTGCAAAAATCTGGCTCCCTTCCCCGCAGAGGCCCGCCCATGATCCGGCTCGAAAAACGCCCCGAACCCTCGCGCGCATGGTCCTATGCCGCTCCGCTCGTGGCCGTGCTGGCCACCATGGTCGCCGGCGGCCTGCTCTTCGCCTTCTTGGGCAAAGACCCGATCGCCGCCATCCGCACCATCTTCTGGGAGCCACTCTTCTCTGAATTTGCCTTCTATTACCGCCCCCAACTGCTGATCAAAGGCGCGCCTCTTGTGCTTATCGCAATCGGCCTTTCCCTTGGGTTTCGCGCAGGCATCTGGAACATCGGCGCCGAAGGCCAGTATATCATAGGCGCACTGACAGGCGCGGGTGTGGCCCTCGCGCTTTATCCGCTAGAGGCATGGTGGCTCTTCCCCTGCATGGTCCTCGCAGGCGCATTGGGCGGCTGGGCCTGGGCCATGATCCCCGGCCTGCTCAAAACCCGCTTTGGCGCCAATGAAATCCTCGTCTCCCTCATGCTGGTCTATGTGGCCGAGAAACTCCTTGCCGCCATGGCCTTGGGCCTGATGAAAAACCCCGAAGGCTACGGCTTTCCCGGCTCGCGCAACCTCCAGCAATACCCCTCCGCCACCTCTTGGATCGACCAGAACGCAGGCCTGCACTGGGGCGTCCTGATGGCCTTGGGCGCCGTGATCGCCGCCTATGTGCTGCTCTCGCGCCATATCCTCGGCTTCCAAATCCAACTCGCGGGCCAAGCCCCACGCGCCGCGCGCTTTGCGGGTGTCAACCCGACTCGCCTCACCCTCTTTTGCCTCGGCACCTCTGGGGCACTCGCAGGTCTGGCAGGCCTCTTCGAAGTCTCAGGCCCCGCCGGTGTCGTCTCTATCGATTTCAACGCAGGCTATGGCTTCACCGCCATCATCGTCGCCTTCCTCGGCCGCCTCAATCCTTGGGGCATCCTTTTGGCGGGTCTCCTGATGGCCCTCACCTATGTGGGCGGCGACATCGCTCAATCCAAACTCGGCCTGCCCAAAGCCGCCATCCAGATGTTCCAAGGCATGCTCCTCTTTTTCCTGCTCGCCGTCGATCTCTTCACAAATTACCGCCTGAAATGGGCCATGAAGGAGCGTGTGTAATGGATCTGAGCGGCATCAACCCCATCCTCCTTCTCGCCTCGCTCCTCGTCGCAGCCACCCCCCTCCTCCTCGCCGCCATCGGCGAAACCATCGTCGAGCGCGCAGGTGTGCTGAACTTGGGCCTAGAAGGCATGATGATCACCGGCGCAATCTGCGGCTTTGCCATCTGCGTCAACACCGGCTCCCCCGTGACGGGACTGCTCGCCGCCGCAATCGGCGGCGCAGGACTGAGCCTGATCTTCGCCTTCCTCACCCAAGTCGCCTTGGCCAATCAAGTCGCCTCTGGCCTCGCCCTGACGCTCTTTGGCCTTGGCCTCTCTGCACTCATCGGCCAGAATTATCAGGGCATCAAACCGCCCAGCTTCCCCCGCCTCGATATCCCGTTACTCGCCGATATCCCGATCTTGGGGCCGATCTTCTTCCGCCAAGACCCAGTGGTCTATCTCGCCCTTGCGCTCACCCTCGCCACATGGGCCTTTCTCAAATACTCGCGTGCGGGCCTCATTTTGCGCGCCGTCGGCGAAAACCACGACGCAGCCCATGCGCTGGGTTACAAGGTCATCCGCATCCGCACCCTCGCCATCCTCTTCGGCGGCGCTCTCGCCGGATTGGGCGGCGCCTATCTCTCGCTGATCCGCGTGCCGCAATGGACCGAAGGCATGACTGCCGGAATCGGCTGGATCGCCCTCGCGCTCGTGGTCTTTGGTGCCTGGAAACCACTCCGCGTGGCTCTGGGTGCCTTTCTTTTTGGCGGATTGGAGGTTGTTCAACTCAACCTGCAAGCCGCAGGCGTTGCTATCCCGGTCGAGATATTGGCAATGTCACCCTATCTGATCACCATCCTCGTGCTGGTCATCATGTCCGCCGACCGATCCGGGGCACCTGCCTCTCTCGGTCGGTCTTTCCACGCCTCACATTAAGTGCGGCACAACCGAGTGAATAACAGGGGGAAACCTGAATGAAACTCTCAAAACTCCTTGCCACAGCTGCCGTGGCACTGGGTCTCGCCACCACAGCGATGGCCCAAGACAAAACCAAAGTCGGATTCGTTTACGTCGGCCCCATCGGCGACGGCGGCTGGACCTATGAGCACAACAAAGGCCGTCTGGCTCTCGAAAAGGAATTCGGCGACAAGGTCGAAACCGTCTTCGTCGAATCCGTGCCCGAAGGCCCCGACGCCGAGCGCGTGATGACCCAGATGGCCCTCGAAGGCGCCGATCTGATCTTCACAACCTCCTTTGGCTACATGGACCCGACGATCAACGTCGCCGCGAAATTCCCCAACGTGAAATTCGAACACGCCACGGGCTACAAGCGCGCCGACAACGTCTCGACCTATTCCGCACGCTTCTACGAAGGCCGTGCGATTCAGGGCCATATCGCTGGCAAGATGACCAAGTCGAACATCGTCGGCTACATCGGCTCCTACCCGATCCCCGAAGTCATTCGCGGCATCAACTCCGCCTTCATCCACGCCCGCAAAGTAAACCCCGACGTGCAATTCAAGATCGTCTGGGCCTACACCTGGTTTGACCCCGCCAAAGAAGCCGACGCAGCCAAAGTTCTGATCGAGCAAGGCGCAGA
>DOOI01000166.1:8633-8977 GCA_003512825.1 Paracoccaceae bacterium
AGTTCTGATCGAGCAAGGCGCAGACATCGTTCTGCAACACACAGACTCGACAGCACCGCAAGCCGCAGCACAAGCCGCAGGAAACGTCTACACCTTCGGTCAGGCTTCCGACATGGCCGAGTACGGACCCAAGCCACGGATCTCCTCGATCATCGACGACTGGGCACCCTATTACATCGCGCGCACCAAAGCCGTGATGGATGGCACCTGGACCTCGACCGACACATGGGACGGCATCGGCCCTGGTATGGTCGGCATCGGTGAAATCTCCTCCGAGGTTCCCGAGGACGTGAAGGCAGAAGCACTGGCTCTCAAGGATGCCATCGCATCCGGCGCCTACCACC
>DOOI01000166.1:9266-9503 GCA_003512825.1 Paracoccaceae bacterium
CTTCACCGGCCCGCTGAAAAAGCAAGATGGCTCCGACTGGCTGAAAGAAGGCGAGACCGCCGATGACGGCACACTCGCAGGCATGAACTTCTATGTCGAAGGCATCGAAGGCGACATCCCGCAATAATCGACGGGACCATATCTCTCGAAAGGCCCGCCCCGACGGCGGGCCTTTTTTGTGGCGTATCCCCTCCAACCTTGGGGCATGGCCGCGCCCAATCCCATGGCCAGATCGCC
>DOOI01000004.1:0-407 GCA_003512825.1 Paracoccaceae bacterium
CGTTGAATACAATTCATCGCAGAGCGACATTTCGCCCCGGCGCTTAGGATTTGCGAAAGCGATCCAATTGGACGACCTGACCATCGCCTTTGGTCTTGTCGGTGGGCGAGGAGGGGGGCGGATCATCATCCTCATCGCTGTCATCCTCTTCGTCACTGTCATGGGTCTCAAACCGCAGACCAAATTCCACAGAGGGGTCAACAAAGGTCTTGATCGCGTCATAGGGAATATAAAGCGGCTCAGGCTGGTCGCCGAAATTCAACGTGATGAAGAAACCGTCATCCGTTACCTTCAAGCCATCAAACCAATGTTGCATGACCACTGTCATTTCATCTGGATAACGGGTTTTCAACCAATCCGCGATTTGGACCAGCGGGTTTTTTGTGTCGAAGGTGATGAAAAAATGA
>DOOI01000004.1:682-2938 GCA_003512825.1 Paracoccaceae bacterium
GTGTCGAAGGTGATGAAAAAATGATGTGCACCCGGAAGGCCGTTTGCTTCGATATCATGCAACACATTCTGGATCAGGCTCCGCATAGCGCGGTGCATCAGCTTGCCGTAATCAATCGTGCGGGCCATGAAACGCTCCATTTTTCGGATAGCATAAGGGATTCTTTCCGAAACGAAAGAGCAGGACCGCGCAAAACGCGCTAGAAAACCATGACCATTCCCAAGGCGATGAGGGCAGAAAGGCATAGTGTTTCCAACATGCCGCGGTGCAGTTTGAAGCTCCAGATCGCTGCGATGACGATCAGCAGTGCAGCGCTTGCGTTAAACGTCCCAAAGTCGGGCACAGCGCCAAATGGGGTTTGTTGAACCTCTTCAAAAAGCACATGCAACCCAAACCAGAGCGAGAGATTCAAGATAACGCCGACGACAGCTGCGATAATCGCGTTCAGCGCGCCTTTCAGGCGAGGCTGGGCGGTTATCCACTCCAGATAGGGGGCAGCCACGAATATCCATAAAAAGCAGGGCAAGAAGGTGGCCCAAAGACTGACCAAAGCCGCGGCCAAGGCCATGCTCCAGCCACCAGTGCCCCAGCCCGCAACAAACGCCACAAACTCAGTCACAAGGATCAATGGGCCCGGTGTGGTCTCTGCCAGCCCTAAGGCATCCAGCATCTGGTTGGCATCGAGCCAGCCTTTGGTGTCCACCGCCCATTGCGACATCCAAGCCAAGACGGCATAGGCTCCCCCAAAGGTTACGACGGCAAGCTGCGAGAAAAATAGCGCAATCTCCCATAGAAAATCTTGCCCTCCGACCCAAAGCGCCAGCAAAGGCCCCCACCACAGCCCGCCCCAAATCACGATCGTTCGGACGGTGCCTGAAGGTTTTGGGAGCGCGATTGTTTGAACGTTTAGTTCAGAAACGCGCCATGCGCCCCAGAGCCCAGCGAGCAAAATGATGGCGGGAAAGGGCAGTCCCAGCGCATAAATTGCCAGAAACGACAGCGCCGCAATCCAATAGCTTTCCGCCGTGCCCAATGCGCGTTTCGAGACTTTCCACAAAGCTTCGACGACAATCACGACAACGGCGGCCTGAACCCCGAAAAAGGCCGCTTGCACCAAGGGCGCTTGCCCGAGTGTGACATAAAGCGCCGCCAGCCCCAAAACCACCAAAGCACCCGGCAGAACAAAGAGCAGCCCAGCCAGAATTCCCCCGGCCACTCCACGCAATTTCCAGCCACAATAGGTGGCCAATTGCATCGCCTCCGGCCCCGGCAAAAGCATGCAGAATGACAAGGCCGCCAAATAATCTTTCGCGGCCACCCACTGCTTTTCCTCAACCAAAACCCGCTGCATCAGGGCGATTTGCGCCGCAGGCCCACCAAAACTCAAAATCCCGATCCGCGCGAACACAAAGAACAGGTCTCGCCATGACATGCTCATTCCGCTCTCCAAGAGGGGGACTCGTGACCTTCTTCAAAGCCATCTCGGGCCCAGCGATACAGCGCGTCGTAAAGCGTCATTCCGACCTCAAGTTGTTGCAGATCATCGCGAAACATGCGCGACAGCCCGGCTTCGGCCCATGCTGCGGCTCCGCCCGCAAGTATTTCTGCCTTCCAGCCTTTGGTTCGCAAAAGCGCCGCCACCCCTTCTGATAACTTGCGACCCTTCATGCAAACCACAATCGCCGAACCGGGCGGTGTCGGAAAATCTGAAAAGCGTTCATAGGGCAAGAAGACGGCACCGGGAATGGAGGCGGGCAGGGCGTCAATATCTTCTGCCAATCGGACGTCAAAAATGGTTGGACAGTCAGGCGTTCCGATCAGGCGCATGGTTTGAAGTGGGGTGATCTGGCCGAATTGAGGCATGGGATGCATCCTTTGCATGAGGCAGGGATGCGACACTTGGGCCAAAGCCTCACGGGGAGTTCGCGGCCCCCATGCAGAGAAGGCTATGCGCTCTGACTATATTGGTCAAGCGGGGTAGGCCGTGTCAGGTGATGAAAGTGCAGGCTTCTGTTGCCAGGTGCCTGCGAACCCCGCCTTACGCGGCTAAGCGTAAGGGCTTAAGTTTCGATCTTCGCACCGCATTAAGCGGCGAGAGCGACCGGAGCACGGTTGTCATTTGCAACTGTACGATTTGCACCGATAACGGTGGTGGCTCACCGAAGCAAAGCTACATCTTTACACGTTCGTCGATCCTGTTTCGACCCCATCTGCCCTCAAATGAAGGGGGTTTTGGTGGAGTCGCCGGGTACCGCC
>DOOI01000004.1:3216-5509 GCA_003512825.1 Paracoccaceae bacterium
TGGTGGAGTCGCCGGGTACCGCCCCCGGGTCCGATCCGCTTATTCCATGCGCGTTTATGCCCATAGTTCCCTTGCGAGAACACTGCAGATATAGGCAGCCGGGGCGCCGATGGGAAGAGGCTTTGCAAGTGATTTGTAAACTGGCAACGTCCGCGACATCTTGGGGCAGGGGAGGATCTGATGATAACACGCGACACCGTTCGAATGTTGGCCCGTTATAATGCGTGGCAAAACAGCCAAATGTTGGCTTCGATGGAGCACCTCTCCATAGAAGAGCTCTTGCTTGATAGAGGTGCATTTTTCCGTTCGATTCTCGGCACGGCAAATCACTTGCTCTGGGGCGATGCCATGTGGATGCATCGCTTCGATCATGGGCCCAAGCCCGACATTGGGATCCATGACAGCCCCTCCACGCATCCAACATTGGCCACATGGTCTGCTGCGCGTTTTCGCATGGATGGCCGCATTCGACTTTGGGCCGACAAAGTGCCTTCCGTTGCGCTTGCTGGCGACAGGACGTTCTTTTCGTCGGTCTTGAACCGCGAAGTGACGAAACCCGTCGCGCCGATGGTGTTACATATGTTCAATCATCAAACTCACCACCGAGGCCAGATTCATGCCATGCTGACCGCGGCGGGTGTTGGAGCGCCGGTGTCTGACCTGTTCTTCATGCCTGAGGAGTAACCCATGGCGATCATTTCCCCGTCGCGCCGCGTGCGCCGGACCCCCTTTACCCCCGGCGTAGAAGCTGCAGGCGTCAAAGGCTATACAGTCTATAACCGTATGCTCTTGCCCACGTTTTTCGAAAGCGTCGTCGCAGATTACCACCACCTGAAAAATCATGTGCAAGTCTGGGACGTCGCCTGTGAGCGTCAGGTCCAAGTCCGGGGTCCCGATGCCGCACGCCTTATGCAAATGCTCACGCCGCGCGACCTGACGCGTATGGAGGTTGGTCAGTGCTACTATGTGCCTATGGTCGATGAAACCGGCGGAATGCTGAACGACCCAGTGGCAGTGAAACTTGCCGAAGATCGGTTTTGGATTTCAATCGCCGACAGCGATCTGCTGCTCTGGGTCAAAGCGGTGGCGCTTGGCTATCGCTTGGATGTCTTGGTTGATGAACCTGATGTCTCGCCTTTGGCTATTCAGGGTCCGCAAGCAGACGCGCTGATGGCGCGTGTCTTCGGCGATGAAATCCGCGCCGTGCGTTTTTTCCGGTTCGGTTTGTTCAATTTTGAAGGACGTATGCTGCCAATCGCGCGCTCTGGTTACTCAAAGCAGGGCGGTTATGAGATTTACGTCGAAGGCGGTGACATCGGTATGCCCCTTTGGGATGCCCTCTTTAAAGCGGGCGAAGATTTACAGGTTCGTGCAGGTTGCCCCAACTTGATTGAGCGAATTGAAGGCGGTCTCTTGTCCTACGGCAATGATATGACGCGCGATAATACCCCCCACGAAGCGGGCTTGGGTAAATTCTGCAACACCACCTCAGCGATTGGCTGCATTGGCCGTGATGCGCTTTTGCGCGTAGCCAAAGAGGGCCCTGTGCAGCAGATCCGTGCTCTAGCGATTGAGGGGGACATTGCGCCATGCGATCGTCCGTGGCCATTGCTTGCGGGTGGCAAGAAGGTGGGGCAAGTTACCTCGGCGGCTCGATCCCCTGATTATGGCACCAATGTCGCTATCGGCATGGTCCGCATGACGCATTGGGATCCGGGCACCGCAGTCGAAGTTGAAACGCCGGACGGCATGCGCCGCGCCGTCGTCCAAGAAAAGTTCTGGATCTAAGGGAGACCTCAATGTTCAACGCGCTGATTGTCGATAAAGACACCGAAGGCAAAAGCATCGCATCGATTCAAAAAATCGATGAAAGCAGACTGCCCGAGGGGGATGTGACGGTCGCCGTTGCCCATTCCACGGTCAATTACAAAGACGGCCTCTGCCTCTCGCCGAATGGCGGGGGGCTGGTGCGCGCGTGGCCCCATAACCCGGGCATCGATTTCGCAGGTACAGTCGAGACGTCAAAAGATCCGCGTTATAAGCCCGGTGATGAGGTTGTGTTGACGGGTTGGCGTGTGGGTGAAGTCCACTGGGGGGGCTATGCACAAAAGGCCCGGGTCAAAGCTGACTGGCTTGTTCCTTTGCCCAAAGGCCTCACGACCCGTCAGGCAATGGCGGTGGGGACAGCAGGCCTCACATCGATGCTGGCCGTTATGGCCTTGGAAGACCATGGTCTCAAACCGGGCACAGGTCCTGTTCTGGTTACTGGGGCGGCTGGTGGGGTCGGCTCTGT
>DOOI01000075.1 GCA_003512825.1 Paracoccaceae bacterium
GTGGCGATGATGATATGCCCATCGGCACAGTCAAACACTTGATAAGGCGTCAAATTCGGGTGGTAGTTGCCAGTGCGACCGGGCGGCGTGCCTGTGGCGAGGTAGTTCATCGCCTGGTTCGCGGTAACAGAAACGGCGGTGTCGAGCAGCGCCATGTCAAGGTGCTGCCCCTTGCCCGTGCTGTGGCGTTGATGCAGCGCCGCAAGCACACCCGCAACCGAATAGACCCCGGTGAATATATCAGTAACCGCCACGCCTGCGCGTTGCGGTTGGCCATCTGGCTCGCCTGTAATCGACATCAGGCCAGACATGCCTTGGATGATGTAGTCATAGCCCGCGCGATGGGCATAGGGGCCATCTTGGCCAAACCCGGTGATCGAGCAATAGATCAAGCCGGGATTGAGCGCCGCAAGACTGGCATAATCGAGGCCGTATTTCTTTAGCCCGCCAACCTTGAAGTTCTCGATCAAGATATCCGCATCCTTGACCAGCGCCCGCACGGCCTCTTGGCCCTCAGATGTGCGAAAATCGAGGGTGATCGATTTCTTGCCCCGATTGCAGGAGTGGAAATAGGCAGCAGATTTATCGCCGTTCCGCTCGATGAAGGGCGGCCCCCATTGCCGGGTGTCATCGCCCTCGGGCGCTTCGATCTTGATGACCTCGGCACCAAGATCGGCCAGCGTTTGACCCGCCCAAGGCCCGGCCAAGATCCGCGCCAATTCAACGACTTTCACACCGGAGAGCGGGGCCGCCATTATTGCGCGAGCTTCTTGTCGAGGATGGCCTGCAAATCAGCGAAGGACATGTTGGAGAATTTCTTGCCGTCGATGACCAGTGACGGGGTCGAGTTGATCCCATCGGCTTCGGCGTTTTTCTGATACCACGCCACCAGCGCTTCGGCCTTGGCCCCATCGGTCAGGCAGGTGTCAAGCTGGGCGTCGGTCAGCCCGGCAACCTTGCCCATCTTCTTGAGATTGTCAGCGATCATCGCGGGATCGCCAGAGCCGATCCACTCTTTTTGCTGCGAATAGAGCATGTCGGATATACCGAAGAAGCGGGTAGGCTCGCAGCGCGCGATCATCGATGCCCACAGACCGAAGCGATCAAAAAAGACGTCGCGGTAGATGAATTTCACCTTACCTGTATCGATATATTCGGACTTGAGGCCCGGCAGCACGGTGTCATGGAAATTCGCACAATGGGGGCAGGTGAATGAGGCGTATTCAACCAAAGTGATCGGCGCATCCGCCGCCCCTAGGGTCATTTCCAAAATGTCGCTGGCGGGCTGTTCCGCCCCGGTGCTGGTTTGGGCTTGGGCCGCGCCGATCTCTGGCAGAGCAAGCGGCGCGCGGCTCCGGGTGAAGTAAAACCCGCCAACGGTTACGAGGGCTGCGGCCCCTGTGAGCAGCACGGTTCTGCGGTTCATGGCTTGTCCTTTCTAGACTGTCCCTCGCGGGATAAAACGTTCTTTGCCAAGGTTTCAAGCGCAGCGCGTAAATTGGCGTCGCCAATCGGGGCTGCGCTCTCATGGGCTTTGGCGGTGAGTTCGGGGGAAAGTGGTGCGGCGGCTTTCGGTTTTGCGTCAAAGGCAACCTGCCCTTCGGCAAAGCCTGTTGCGGCGGTTTGAGTGACACGGACGCGGGCGATGGCATTATAGCCATAGGCGGCATTGACCCGGTCGCGCAGCTCCTCTTTTCGCATTTCCATGATCGGAGCCTGCGCGCCTGTGGTCAGCACGGTAAGCGTGGCCCCCAAACCGCCTTCGCGGCCATATTTTACGTCAACAGGGCGCGCGAGCGATGCCAGATCCGCGCCGACGATTTCGGCCCAATGCGTCAGCACGCGCGACACAGCAAAACCACGGGATTCGCCCGCGCTGCGGATCTGCCCTTGAAGCAGCGCGCCTGCGCGGGAAAATCCGCGTCGTCCCTCACGGGTTTTTTCTGCTCGAGCCATCCTTGCCTCCCGGCGTTGGGCGCTATTCTATGCGGCGGGCGCGCGGGCACCAGCGCGAATTGGAAAAGTGGATAAACAATGCGTGAGGCAGGGCTGTTACCACATGCGGACCCAGAGGCGTTGCTCGCTTGGTATGATCGCCATGCGCGGGTGATGCCGTGGCGGGTCGCGCCCGAGGCGCGGCGCGCAGGCGTGCGCCCTGACCCCTACCGCATCTGGCTGTCGGAGGTGATGCTCCAGCAGACCACAGTGGCCGCAGTCCGGGCTTATTTCATGCGATTTACCGAACGCTGGCCGACGGTATCGGATTTGGCAGCCGCCGAGGATGCAGAGGTCATGGCCGAGTGGGCCGGGCTGGGATATTATGCGCGGGCGCGCAACCTGTTGAAATGTGCGCGGGTTGTGGCGCGTGATCATGGGGGGCAGTTTCCGCAGACGCGCGCAGGGCTGTTGGAATTGCCCGGCATCGGCCCTTACACGGCGGCGGCGATTTCGGCGATTGCCTATGATCTGCCAGAGGTGGTGGTGGATGGGAATGTCGAGCGCGTTATGGCGCGGCTGTTTGACATTCACACCCCGCTGCCAGCCGCCAAACCAGAGTTAACAAAAGCCGCCGCCGCGCTGACACCCGAACGGCGGCCCGGCGATTACGCGCAAGCAGTGATGGATTTGGGGGCGACAATTTGTACGCCGCGCGGGCCTGTCTGCGGGCTTTGCCCTTGGTCGCAAGGGTGTTTGGCCCGAGCACGGGGCACGATGGCGGGCTTGCCACGGAAAACGCCCAAGGCGCAAAAACCAGTGCGGCAGGGAATAGCCTATGTCGTGCGGCGCACAGATGGGGCGTGGCTGTTGGAAACACGGGCTGAAACCGGGCTATTGGGCGGAATGCTGGGGTGGCCGGGCACCGAGTGGCGCGAAGCAGCAGCACAAGAGGCGGCGCCCTTGGACGCTCAATGGCTAGATCCCGGTGCCGAGGTGCGGCACACGTTTACGCATTTTCATCTGCGTTTGGCCTTGCGCGTGGCGCAGGTTCCGCTGGGGGCTGTGCCAAATCGCGGGGCATTTGTGGCGCATCAGGCGTTTCGACCTGCCGCCTTACCCACAGTCATGCGAAAGGCATTTGACCTCGCGCAAGGCGCGTTGGACACTATCGGATAGGTTTTAGGTCAGTGTTTTGAAAGAGGATGCCATGATCCCCGCCGCTCAACTTTCGCGTTTCACCTCGGCGCTGCCGTTTTGGCTGTCGTTGGCGCTTTTGCCGCTGGCATGGATGGGGGCCGTTTTTGGGGGATGGTGGGTTTTCGCCCTGCCGCTCGCGACATGGTATCTGTTTTCGGCGCTCGACGCGATCTTGGGGCTGAACCTCAAGAACGCCGACCCGCAAACAGACGAGTCGCATCTGACCTTTTACCGCGCCGTAACCATTATCTGGGTGCCGCTACAGGCGATCACGCTATACGGCGTGCTCTATTACGCGACGCGCGCACCGCATTTGAACGGGTGGGAATTGGCCGGGCTTTTCGTGGGCATCGGGGTGATGAGCGGGACAATTGGCATCAACTATTCGCATGAATTGATGCACCAAAAGGACAAGCGCGAACGGTGGCTGGGCGATATCTTGCTGGCCATGGTGCTCTATTCGCATTTTCGCTCCGAGCATTTGCGGGTGCATCACCTGTATGTCGGCACACCCCGCGATCCGGTGACGGCGCGGTATAACGAGGGCTTTCATCGGTTTTTTCCGCGCGTCCTGCGTCAGTCGGTGACATCGTCTTTTGAGGCAGAGAAATCCCTGCTCGCCCGCAAGGATTTGCCATGGCACCACGCGTCAAACCCGTTTTGGCGCTACTGGGCGCTACAGGCCCTAATGGCGGGGGCCGCGCTGATCTTGGGTGGCGTTTTGGGGCTGGTCTTGTTCGTTTTTCAGGCTTTCGTTGCCGTCTTGCAGTTGGAGTTGGTCAATTATGTCGAGCATTACGGCCTGACCCGCAAACATCTGGGCGAAGGCAAGTATGAACATGTCAAACCGCATCACTCGTGGAACGCGGCCCATATGGCGTCGAATTGGCTGTTGATCAATTTGCAGCGTCACTCAGACCACCACTACAAGCCCGAGCGTCGCTTTCCGCTGCTGCAAAACTACACCGAAGCCGAAGCCCCACAACTGCCCTATGGCTATCCGATCATGACCTTGGCGGCCCTCGTGCCGCCGCTGTGGCGGCGCATGATGAACCCGCGCGTGCGGCGCTGGCGCGAGATGTATTACCCCGAAATCACCGAGTGGAAGGCCTATAACAAGCACAGCACGCCATTGCCGCGCTAAATCGCCCTAACGCTCCGGTGGCGACCATGAGGGCGGTTGCACACCTTTGCGTTTCATCCGCACGGCAAGACCAAGCGCCGTGCCCACAGCAATCGCCACGGTAAGGTCTGTCAGCACCGTCAAAAGCAAGGTTGTCAGCATCACCCAGCGATCCCCCTTGGGCGCACGCAAATAGCTCGGCCAGTTGTGCGGCTCGGCCATGTTCCATGCGGTGAGGATCAACAGACCCGCGAGCGCCGGCATCGCCATCTGGCCCGCCAAGGGGGCAAACAGCATCATCATGGCCAGCACCGTCAGCGCATGCACAAGACCCGCCACAGGCGTGACACCACCTGCACGAATATTGGTGGCGGTGCGGGCAATCGCGCCAGTCGCAGGCAAGCCCATGACCAGTGCCGACGCGGTATTGGCCACGCCTTGGGCGAAAATCTCGGCATTGGGTTGGTGGGGCGGGCCCTTGGTCATCCGGTCGGCAACCATCGCCGACAAAAGGCTCTCGATCCCGGCAAGAAACGCAATGATCAGCGCCGAAGGCAGCAGCGTAACCAAGCGCTCGGCGCTGATCTCTGGCAAGCGCGGCACAGGCAGCGTTGTCGGCAACGCGCCAAAGCGACTTTCGATTGTGGAAACGTTCAGGCTCAAGGCCCACGCCGCCAGCGAGGCGAGCGCAACTGCCACGATCAGGCCCGGCCATTTCGGCGCAAGACGGCGGAACGTCGTGATCAACAGCATGCTGCCCACCCCGACAAACACTGCCGCCCCGATAACTTCGCCGCGCATCTCCCAGATACCTGCGAGTTTGGCAGGCACTTCCGCTGCAAGGCGACGGCCATCAAGGCCCAGAAGGTCGGGGATTTGACTGGTCGCAATGATAATGGCGATGCCGATGGTGAAACCGTTGATCACCGCTTCAGGCACATAGCGCACCAACGCGCCTGCTTTCAAAAACCCCGCCGCCATCAAGATCACTCCGGCCATCAACGTGGCCAGCACCAATCCGTCAAAGCCATGCGCGGCAATCACCCCATGCACCACAACGATAAACGCCCCGGTCGGCCCGCCAATTTGCACCCGGCTGCCGCCCAAGGCAGAAATCAGGAAACCCGCGACAATCGCAGTCACCAGCCCCGTGCCCGGATCTGCTCCAGACGCTATCGCAATAGCAAGGCTGAGCGGCAGAGCCACCATCGCGACGGTAATGCCCGCCAAAAAATCAGCACGAAACGTCGCAAAGGTGTAGCCGCGCAAGGCGGGGATCAGGGCTGGTACCATCTCGGGGTCTCTCCTCGCCGCCAGCTTTTGCCTTTCCCATGCGGCTTTCAACAAGAATCGCAAGGCGCGCGGCGCGTTTATATCCTCTGCTCTTGCGGTTCATCGAGCGCCTCTCTGTTGCATCCGATCAAGCCAAGGGCCATATAGACGCGATTGCTGACGGAGGGTCACATGACCAACTATCTCGACTTTGAACGCCCCCTCGCTGAAATCGAGGGCAAGGCCGAAGAGCTGCGCGCGATGGCACGGGCAAACCCTGAAATGGATGTAGAAGGCGAAGCCGCAGGTCTTGATAAAAAGGCACGAGACCTGTTGGTCAGTCTTTACAAAGACTTGACGCCTTGGCGGAAATGCCAAGTGGCACGGCATCCAGACCGTCCGCATTGCAAGAATTACATTGATGCATTGTTCACCGAATACACGCCCCTCGCGGGGGATCGCAATTTTGCCGATGACCACGCGGTGATGGGCGGGCTGGCCCGATTCCAAGATCGCCCCGTCATGGTGATCGGCCATGAGAAGGGCCATGACACCAAAACGCGCATCGAGCGTAATTTCGGCATGGCGCGCCCCGAAGGCTATCGCAAGGCGATCCGCCTGATGGATATGGCCGATAAATTCCGTCTTCCCGTGATCACCCTTGTCGATACGCCCGGCGCCTATCCCGGCAAAGGGGCCGAGGAGCGTGGCCAATCCGAGGCGATTGCGCGCTCCACGGAGAAATGTCTGCAAATCGGTGTGCCGCTGGTTTCGGTGGTGATCGGCGAAGGTGGCTCTGGGGGCGCGGTGGCTTTTGCGACGGCAAACTCTGTGGCGATGCTGGAGCATTCGGTCTATTCGGTGATTTCGCCGGAGGGCTGCGCGTCGATCTTGTGGAAAGACGCCGAAAAGATGCGCGAAGCGGCAGAGGCGCTGCGACTGACGGCGCAGGATCTCAAGAAAATCGGCATCATCGATCGGATCATCGCAGAGCCACTGGGCGGCGCACATCGGGATCGCAAGACCGCAATTGACGCCGTGCAAGATGCCATTGCAGGCATGTTGGCCGAGTTGACACCGATGAAGCCCAAAGAATTGATTGACGCGCGGCGCAAGAAATTCCTTGCGATGGGCTCGAAAGGGCTTGCCGCGTAATGTCGCCTTGGGCGCTCGTCGTTGTGGCTGGGCTGATGGAAACAGGTTGGGCGCTTGGGTTGAAATATTCCGAGGGCTTCACACGGTTCTGGCCTTCGGTCGTCACTATTTTGGGCGCGTTGGCCTCGTTCTGGCTTTTGTCAGCCGCGATGAAAGACTTGCCGGTTGGCACGGCTTATGCGGTCTGGGTCGGGATCGGTGCGGTGGGCACAGCGATTGCAGCAGTGGTCTTTCTTGGCGAACCCGTTTCGCTCCTGCGGGTTGCGGGTATCTTGTTGATCGTGGCGGGGATCGCGGCGCTGAAATTCGCCTAAGCAAGACGCGCAACAGGGGCGGCCTGATCCGATGTCAGCTTTGCAGCATCTTTAGCCCTTGAGTCACATCCGACCGCACCGCAAGGCGCAGGCCCGGCTCATCCCCTGCTTTGAGGGCGGCAATAATCAAACGATGATATTGCGGAGGGTCCTTGCGGCGCAGGCGCGTATACAGCGCGCGCATGGTCGGGCCCAGTTGCAGCCAGACGGTTTCCGTCATGGCCAGCATCGCTGGCGCTTGGGCGCGCAGGTAGAGCGTGCGGTGAAACTCCAGATTGGAGCGGATATAGCTCACGGCATCGCCTCGCCCCGCCGCGTCGCCCACCGTGGTGTTGATGGCTTGCAGCCGCTCAATCAGCGCCATATGGGCGCGCGGCAAGGCACGCGAGGCCAGTTCCACCTCGATCAAGGCACGCAACGCGGCCAATTCCTCGATCCGCTCATTGGACAGCTCTGGTGTGGAAATGCGGCCAGATGCAGAGAGGGTCAGCGCGCCTTCGGCAGAAAGGCGATTGATCGCCTCCCGCACAGGGGTCATCGACACGGCATACTCTTTGCCCAAGCCGCGCAGCGTCAGGGCTTGGCCCGGATTGATATCGCCATGCATGATCCGCGTTCGCAGACCGCGATAAACACGGTCATGGGCGGAAAGCACGGGTTCGGGGCGTGGGGTCAGGGTCATAAGGCGTTTGTGATCACAAAAGCCGACAAGGTCAATCGAATCGATACTGATGCAAATGATGCCCCTGCCGTTTGAGCCAGCCTCTTGGCTCGGCATAGGGCCCATGAATCCGCGCCACGGTCTGCCAAAAGGCAGGCGCATGGTTCATCTCCGCCAGATGCGCCACCTCATGCGCCGCGACATACTCAAGCACAGCAGGCGGGGCCATGATCAACCGCCAAGAATACATCAACGCACCATCCGCCGTGCAAGACCCCCAACGCGACCGGGTGTCGCGCAGCGTCAAGGATGCGTAGGAGAGGCCCAAACGCGCCGCATAGCGGTCTGAGGCTGCCGCCAGCCTGTCCCGGGCGCGCAGCTTGAGGAAGGCCATTGCCCGGGCTGCAGCGCGGCTCTCTGGCCCCGGCACAAGCAACAGCTCTCCCTCGATGCGCGGTGCCCGCCCTGTCTCGGCGCTTTGCAGCAACAGCGACTGCCCCTCCACAGGCAGCGCATATCCCACCCCCACCCGTGTCTCTGCCGGACGCGCCGCCAATTGCCGACGCAACCAATCCGCCTTTTCCTGCGCGAAGGCCAAGGCCTCCCGCTCACTGGCATGCGGCGGCAATGTCAGCGTCACACGCCCATCAAGCCGCGAAACACGCAGTGAAATCCGCCGCGCACGAGCAGATTTTCTCAAAATGACCTCCACCGGGGGGTTGCCGGGGAGTGTATGCTGTCCCATAACCATGCCTTCCGGAGCCAAAGGCTTTGACTTGCCCAGTTGCTTATGGCAGTTGGCGCGGAATCAGCAAGGCACTCAAGCAAGAGGGATTCCCATGCCCAAAGAAGATTGGGGCACGAAACGCGTCTGCCCGACCACTGGCAAACGGTTCTACGACATGAACAAGCGCCCAATTGTCAGCCCCTACACGGGCGAAGTTGTGGAGCTTGAAGTGCACCGTGGACGCATGATCGCGGCAGATGCCGAAGATGGTGCAATCCGTAAGGCAAAAGCCAATGTGGTCGAGAATGACGATGATGTGCTCGACGACGAGGATGTCGATATCGACCTCGATGATGAACTCCTCGAAGAAGAGGATGACGACAACGTTTCGCTCGACGACCTGACGGACGTCGCTGCCGAAGACGAAGAAATCTGATCGGCAACGATCTGTAATGCGGGCGGAATTTTCCGCTTGATCCCGCCCGCAGCAAACACTAGAGAGCGGACCACAGCGCCCTAGGGCGTTCCCAAAGGTCGGGGCCATAGCTCAGCTGGGAGAGC
>DOOI01000209.1:0-149 GCA_003512825.1 Paracoccaceae bacterium
TTCTCATTCGTCTGACAGCACCTCCTCACGGCCATCGTCAACGGCCATAAGCAAAAGCACATCGATCAGCTGCTACCGTGGAAATTTAGAGCCTGAAGCAGCGCTTACAGGTCAGCCAACGTTAGTCACATTGCATTTAAAAGCGCTCG
>DOOI01000209.1:431-2785 GCA_003512825.1 Paracoccaceae bacterium
GCGAGAAATCGTTAATATTGCACAATGCGGTGCGTCCTTGCACGAGATCCGTTACGATTTTGCCAGTCACTCCGCCTAGGGTCAGACCTATATGTTGATGCCCAAAGGCAAAAATTATACGGCTCGACTGCGGCGAAAATCCTATGACAGGCAATGCATCTGGCAGGGTAGGACGATGTCCTATCCATGTGGTGTCTGGTGTTCCAATGTTGCCAAACATTTCGTGCGATTTCCGGCGCAGATACTCGGTCCGATTGGTGTTGAATGGAGCGTCGATGGCGTTGATTTCGACCGTCCCCGCAATGCGTAGGCCCTCAGCCATTGGCGTTGCATAAAAGCCTGCTTCGGCCCATCCGACGGGTCTCGCAATAGATGCACCGTGGTTGCGATAGATGATGTGATAGCCGCGCTCTGTCCCTAGTGGCGTATGCTCTGCACCGCTGCCCTTGATTTGACCCGAGCGGGCGCCCGCGGTCAACGCGAGGCGCTTTCCACGGATTTGTGTTCCGTCGCCAAGAAAAGCTGTGACACCAGTGTCGTCCGCTTGCGTGCGGTCAATTTTTTGCGGCAGATACGTACCCCCCAGAGCCTCAAACCGCACTTGCATCCGGCGAACCAGCTCTTGCGGGTCCGTGATATGCCGAGCGCCTTTGAAGCGTAGTCCGCGATGCATCGGCCGTTGCAGGTTCGGCTCCAACGCGCGGATTTCATCGGGGCCAAGTTCGTCAAAAACGACACCTTGCTCCGCTCGCATAGCATTGCTAGTGGCGGCATTCTCAAAACCTGACCTGCTAGACCAAACATAAAGGCAGTCATTGCTGACAATGAGATCCTGCGCATTGGCCTCGGTTATCAGAGGGTCAAGGCCTCCATCTGCATGCCTCAGGAAATTCCCAAGCGCCTGCGTGATGTGTTTGACGCGGGAGTGTCGACAGTTGTTGAGGAAAGACAGCATCCAGCGAGGGTTCTTGAGCCCGTGCGTGAGATTGAAGCTGAGCGGACTGTCTTTGCTTGTGAGCAAATGCGGAAGTGATTTGAAAATGGTCGAGGAATTCACAGGGATGCAGGCGTAAGTGGCGATGGTGCAAGCCGACCCATAGGTCGTACCCGATCCCGGAGGGGCAGGGTCGCAGATCAGGGTTTTAAGCCCTTCTTTCTGCGCCCAGAGCGCTGTTGACATGCCGACTATGCCAGCGCCCGCGACGATAAGATCAAAATCAGTTGTGGGCATAGTCGGCTTTCTTACGCTTGGCGTTTAGACAATTTCGAGAAGCAGTTTTGTGGTGTTCTCTTTTGTCATTTCAACGGGGTTCCCGCCAGTGCTTGGATCAAGCAAGGCACCTGCTACGATACGGTCGATATCTGGATTTTCAACGCCAAGACCAGAGAGCTTGCGCGGGATACCTAACGAGGCGTTGAGTGTGTCGACGTAGTCGCAGAACCCGTCAAACCCACCCGCGATGCCAAGGTAATCGGCGGCGTGCCCAATCAGATCGGTAATCGCAGGACGGTTGAACTGGAGAACTGCAGGCATACAGATCGCGTTCGTTGTGCCGTGATGAGTGTGATAAATGGCGCCAATGGGATGCGACAGAGCGTGAATTGCGCCGAGCCCTTTTTGAAACGCAGTGGCTCCCATTGTCGCAGCCGACATCATCTGCGCGCGCGCCTCGATATCGGTGCCGTCGGCATAGGCTCGTGGGAGGTATTCCTTGACCAAGCGCATACCTTCGAGCGCGATGCCCTGTGACATGGGGTGGTAGTGCGGCGAGCAATAGGCCTCGACGCAATGTGCGAAGGCGTCAAGGCCTGTGCCTGCCGTGATCATTTTTGGCATGCCGACGGTGAGTTCAGGATCGCAGATCACGACTGTGGGCAAGAACTTAGGATGGAAAATGATCTTCTTTTCGGCCGTCTCGGAATTGGTGATGATCGAGGCGCGGCCGACTTCTGACCCAGTGCCTGCCGTCGTTGGCACGGCCACGATAGGGGCGATGGCGCTTGCGTCTGCGCGTGTCCACCAGTCGCCGATGTCTTCGAAATCCCACAAAGGGCGCGTTTGCCCAGCCAAGAAAGCAACGAGTTTGCCTAGATCAAGACCAGAGCCTCCGCCAAAGGCGACGACGCCATCATGTCCGCCGTCGCGGTAGGCTTTGACGCCCGCGGCGGCATTCTTTTCATTCGGGTTCGGGTCCACTTCAGAAAACATCGCGCCGCCAAGCCCCGCTGCTTTCAAGAGGTCGAGCGTTTTGGTTGTGATCGCCATATTTGCCAAGCCACGGTCGGTCACGAGAAGCGGTTTCTTAATACCGGCGACTTTGCAGGCGTCCGCGATTTCGGAAATGCGGCCAGCG
>DOOI01000162.1:0-14539 GCA_003512825.1 Paracoccaceae bacterium
ATACCAACCCCCGGCGTCTACGCCGCGGGTGACCTGACCGACCATGTTTGCCGCCAAGCCGTAACGTCAGCAGGCATGGGATGCATGGCCGCCCTCGACGCCGAGCGCTTTTTGGCTGAGCAGGAGTAACGCAAGTGACGCATGACTACGCCGCCCAAAAGGCGGAAACATTTCGCGTCTTCAAAGAGTTAACCGCAGAGCATGCTTTGCCGGATGTGGCGGACCTCGATATTTTCCTGATCCCAGCCTCCGCAGAAGCCGATTGGGTTCCCCTTGCACGGGTCTTGGAAGAAAACGAATTTCTCTGCGATTGGGTCGATGACGACGAAGACGCAGAGGAAGACGGGCCCTACTTGCTCGTAACGCTGCCAGATCAACCGATCTCGGCGCAATCCATTTGGATCGCCGAGGAATTGGCCACTAAACTTGCACTGGAACACGGGTTTGAACCCGACGGCTGGGGCCTCGAAGGCTGAAGTCGCCGCGCCCAATACAAAGGGCGCGGCAAAGCCTCAGTGCCAACCCACCGGTGCCAAATCGTTTTGGCGCGCCAAAACATACGCAAGGCTGCGATCCTTGACCAAAGCAATGCGTGCGCCGCTGGCATTGTGCACAGAATAGATTGTCTCTGCCCCCTCGGCCGCGCCCCGAATGTCATCGGGGAGGTCTTTCACTTGAACCGGACGCACATAAACAATTCGCTCGGCTGAATCGCCAAAAATTTCTTGATTTCTTTCCATAGCCTTAGCCCTTCTTTATGCGAATTGTTTGCACAACCGTCTCGGGTTGAACCCGCGTCAAATCCACATGCAACAGACCGTTTTCCATAATTGCATCGCCGACCTCGACACCTTCGGCCAATACAAAAGAGCGCTGGAATTGACGGGCTGCGATACCGCGATGGAGAAACACCCGGCCGTCATCATCTTCTTTCTGACGTCCCCGGATCACCAATTGCCGATCCTCTACCGTTATAGCCAGATCCTGTTCGGCAAAGCCTGCAACAGCCAGCGTGATGCGGTAAGACCAATCCGAGGTTTGTTCGATATTGAAGGGGGGATAGCCTTCGTTACCGGACTTTGCGGTCCGCTCCAAAAGCCGTTCCAATTGCTCAAACCCGAGCAGGTAGGGATGAGATCCTAAAGTCAACTTCGTCATGGGCACGTCCTTAGGTTAAGCGACCGTCCTAGATGAGGCCCCATTACAGCAGCCCCTCGCAGAATATGGTCAGCCATGATGCCTCCTGCAAGGGCTTTGCGAAATCTCGAAAAATCCGTATGTTGTTGGCTTGAAAGAAAAACGGAATCACCAGCCATGAACGCACCTTTCGACATCTCGATGAAAACGGACGATGTCTTGAGAGTGGAGTTGGAGGTATTTCGCCGAGAACACCGCGATCTCGACGAAGCCATTATGGCTATGGTCGAGCGGGGCACAGCCGATCAGATCACATTGCAGCGCCTTAAAAAGAAGAAACTGCGGATCAAAGATATGATCCGTCTGATCGAAGATCGGCTGACACCAGACATCATCGCTTGAACGGACTGTCCAAGGCCGATTGCGCCCCGCTTCCGCGTCGGTATAGTGCGCGCTCCAATCCCAGGGGGTCTCCATGGCACAAATTGAAATCGGCATCATCATGGGCAGCCAATCCGACTGGCCCACTATGAAAGAAGCCGCTCAGGTTCTCGACGAGCTTGAGGTGCCTTACGAGACAAAGATCGTCTCCGCACACCGCACCCCCGACAGGCTCTGGTCTTACGGCAAGACAGCAGCAGAGCGGGGCCTCAAGGTGATCATCGCCGGCGCAGGCGGTGCAGCGCATTTGCCCGGCATGATGGCCTCAAAGACCCGTATTCCTGTCATCGGAGTGCCAGTTCAGACCAAAGCGCTATCTGGTATTGATAGCCTCTATTCGATCTTGCAAATGCCCCGTGGCTATCCGGTCGCCACAATGGCGATCGGTGGGCAAGGGGCCTATAACGCGGGCTTGATGGCCGCTGGTATCCTTGCCACTCAGGATGAGGCCTTGGCAATCCGGCTGGATGCATGGCGCGCGGCCCTCTCTGCATCGATCCCAGAGGAGCCAAGGGATGTCTAAGCCTTTGCAAACTGGAGACGTCATCGGGATATTGGGCGGTGGTCAATTGGGCCGCATGCTGTCCGTTGCAGCCGCACGGCTTGGTTTGCGCTGCCATATCTTTGAGCCCGGCACCAACCCACCTGCGGCGGACGTGGCGCATGCGATCACGACAGCCTCCTATGAGGATGAAGCGGCATTGCGGGCATTTGCGAACGCAGTCGATGTCGTCACCTATGAGTTTGAAAACGTGCCGACCTCGGCGCTTGATCTGCTCGAAAGTCTGCGCCCGATCCGCCCCAATCGCGATGCCTTGCGGATCAGCCAAGATCGATTGACCGAAAAAGATTTCCTGACTGGTTTGGGGCTGACAACGGCCCCCTACAAAACAGTCGATAGCGCAGAGGAACTGCGCTTGGCTGTAGCGGCATTGGGCTTGCCCGCGATCTTGAAAACCCGGCGACTTGGTTATGATGGCAAGGGGCAAGTCAGGATCACAGAGGCTACTCAATGCGACGAGGCCTTTGCGGCGATGGCTGGTGCGCCTGCTATTTTGGAAGGATTTGTGAACTTTCAACGCGAGGTCTCGGTAATCGCTGCGCGTGGGACTGATGGCTCCGTTGCCGCCTTTGATCCGGGTGAGAATGTGCACAGTGACGGAATTTTACGCACCACAACTGTGCCCGCCACTCTTAGCGCCCGCGAGCGTCAAGATGCGGTTCTGCTGGCGGGGCGCATTCTGAACGCGCTCGATTATATTGGGGTTATGGGCGTTGAGCTTTTTGTCACGCCGACAGGTTTGGTGGTCAATGAAATCGCACCGCGCGTTCACAATTCTGGACATTGGACGCAGAATGGCTGTGCCGTCGATCAATTCGAGCAGCACATTCGCGCCGTGGCAGGCTGGTCTTTAGGGGATGGTCGGCGGCACTCTGACGTCGTGATGGAGAACCTGATCGGCGACGATATGCTGCGCGTGCAAGCAATTTCACAAGAACCGCATGCCGCGCTTCATCTTTATGGCAAAGCCGAGCGCAAAGCAGGCCGCAAGTTGGGCCACGTCAATCGGATCCTTCCGCCCGCAAATTAATTCAACAGCGCGGCAGCAATAGGGCCTGCTGCATAAGTAATTTCCCCCCCTGCCATCGTGAGGCCGGGGCGAAACTCCGCGTCAGTGATCAAAAGATCGGCCCTGAGCCCCGGTGCAATCTGACCGCGATCTGACAAGCCTAGGATGCGTGCGGGGCCTTCCGAAATCAGTCCCCAGGCTTTTTGCAAGCCTAACTCGCTTTTCAGTGCCAAAGCTGCAAGCCGAGGGGCAGGATAGTGATAATCGGAGGCCAAGGCGCTAACCCATCCCATCCGAGCGAACTGTGTTGCACTGGCATTGCCATCGTGTGACCCGCCACGCACGACATTTGGCGCGCCCATGATTACGGGTTCACCCGCAGAAAATGCCGCCTCTGCCGCCACGGCTGTGCAGGGAAACTCCGACAGAGCGGCGCCATAGCTGCGAGCCGACGCACGATCATCAAACGTCCGATCGTCGTGACTTCCCACAACCACGCCGGATGCCCGCAATTCTTGGGCGAACGCTGCTAAGGCGTCAGGCCAATTGGCCCGCCTAGCGGCAAGTTCTTGGATCAGCGCAAGATGCGCCTCGGGGCTGCGGCCTGACTTCAATGCCTGCCCGGTTAACCGTGGAGGGCGGCGTCCCTTTGCAAGGGCGTCGTGCGGCAAGTGGTCATTGAGCACCACCTGAGAAATGTCATAGGCGCGCACAAGCTCAAGAAGTCTATCGGCGTCCTGTTCAACGAGCCCAATCTCAACACGCAACTGGGCGCGCATATCTGTTCCCATACCGCGAAACTGTCGAAGCGACGCAAGAAAAGCGCGGCAGAACTCGGGCGAGCGCATGCCGCCCTCCCAGCTCCAGAATTGCGCCAGCATCGCCGTGGTGATGCCATTGGCCGCCAACTCTGCCTCGGTAGCCAAGAGGCCGGCCCCCAAATCGCGCATAGCGCCGCGTCGCGGAGCAAGGTGCCGTTCAAAGCCGTCGCCATGAATGTCAATAATTCCGGGCAAGATCAGACTACCGGGTGGCAAGATAACGCGGCGTTCTTGACGTGCTTCAACAAGGCGACCGCCCGCTACATGCACCGCCCCAAGTTCAAGGCCGGAGGGACGCAACACCTGAGCGCCTTCAAAACTCGCATCGATCATCGCGGCAATTCCGCCAATGCTTCGGAAAAAGTTAAACCGGGCAGAAATTGGCCATCCCGCAAAAACCGCACAACCTGTGCAATAACGAGCGGCGAATTCATCATGAAAGTATGGGTCACGGGCAAGGTGATGTGATCAGACATTCCATCCACAAAGGTGGACGAAACAGCAACTTTTCCATCATCAGGCCCATTAATCATCGCGGAAAAGACCGGGTTGATCGTTCGGTCTCCTGCGATGACGCCCAAATCGAAATCAACCTTTGGCAAATGGGCCGGAAGGCCTTTTTCACCTGTCGCTAATTGCATCCCCGCCGGACCATTGAACCATTCGAAAGCTTCCAACTGGCCCATGATATCGACAAGTTGTGAGCCACCGTTTGGCGGGGCGAGCATCACAACGCGCCCCAAGTCCGCAGGCCGATGCCCTGCCAGCCAAACTTGTGCGAGTATGCCGCCCATGGAATGGGTCACAACATGTGTGCGCTCGTCTCCACATGCTGCAAAAGCCTGCGGGACCACTTCTGTGGCCAATGCAGTGATGGTTTCTTGGCGTGACGCATAGCCGGGACGGACTACATGATAGCCCCGTGCGGTGAGCACTTCGTCCATCAGCACAAACGATGCCTTGCTGCGCGCCAAACCATGCAGCAGGATCACACAATCCGCCGAAGCCGTCATTGGCCAAAAAGCCAGGATCAAAAAGAGCACGCGCATGGTTTCTAGATAGGCGCGGTTCGAGAGAAGGAAAAGAGATGTCTTCGACGCCGCGCCTCGCTGTTCGCGCAATTCTGATGCATGAGAACAGGCTTCTATTGGTGAACGCCTATCGCGGTCGCAGCGATTTATGGTGCGCGCCCGGAGGCGGCGTCGAAAAACACAGTCCCCTACCGGAAAATTTACAACGGGAAATGCGCGAAGAGACAGGACTTGAGATCAGCGTGGGTTTGCCTTGTTTGGTTAATGAATTTCATGATCCGAATGGATCGTTTCACCAAGTAGACATCTATTTTCGCTGCACACTTGTGTCAGGCGAATTGAGCGATACTTGGCGCGATCCCGAAGGCGTTGTGACACATCGCAAATGGGTAACGCGGGCGGAAGCCGAAGCTTTGCGGATCAAGCCCGATAGCTTGGTAGAGATCGCTTGGGGCGGCGGCGTGGGTTATGATCTGTTGGAGCCGATTCTGCGCTGAGGCATCAGTGAAATCAGCACACCCGCCAAGACCACGGACCCGGGAAGGAGTGCAGCGGCATCGGGGATCTCTCCCAGCAAGATCGCACCGCCAATCACGACCAAAACCGGCACAGTTGTTTGCGCGACCGCAGCCCGCGTTGCACCAAGTTGGGGCAAGACTAAATACCAAAGGGCATAACCCAAACCAGAGGTGAGCGCTCCGGAGATAACGGCAAGGATCAGGGCGCCGTCGCGGGGCAGGCCTACGAATGGCAAAATCACGACTGAGGCAAGGGCGGCAATCAGAAAATTTGCCGCAGTTTCCGCAAGAGGCGACTTGGCGCCCTGCCCCGCAAGCGAATAGAGCCCCCAACCGACACCGGCACAGGCCATGACCATGCCTGCCCAAAGATCAATGCGCGCAGTCGCGCCCGGCCAAAGCAGCCACACCAACCCCAAAGTCGCGATAAGGGCGCCAATGAGACGCGCCACAGGGATGGGCTCACGCGCAAGCATGGCAGCGGCAAACATCGTTACCTGAACGGTGCCAAAGAGAATAAGCGCCCCCATGCCCGCATCGAGACCGAGATAAGCCGCTGAAAACCCAAAAATGTAGAGCAGCAAAGACAAGGCGCCCAAAGCACGTCTGGAGTGTATAAAGGTCAGGGGCAGTGCCCTCGCTTTGGCGATCACGAAAAGGGTAAGCGCCCCGGCGATCAATCGCACGACGCCGAATGAAAAGGGGTCAGCGCCCCAAGCGACGCCTGCGCGGTTGAGCAGCGAATTGGCCGCGAAAGCTGCCAAAGTGAGAGACGTCAAAAGGACAAGGCGCATGCGGCGGAGACTATTTCGCCTTAGCTTTTGTCGCAACGTCCGTTTGCCACGAAACAAGAAATGCAGCGATCACTCCAAGCACTTCCCGTTCCAGATCATTGCCGTCGCCCATCACGGCAGCACGTTCCTTGGCAGACAGCTGGAGCAAGGTTGGGCGCATATCTCCGGGCTCGGTCGCAAGCGGCAAGCGGCCTTGCGCCAAAGCCAAACGCAGCACCTGCCTGACCCGTGCCGCAAAAGGGCAACCTGACGGTGTGATAGCCTCAATCTTGCGACGCAGCGCGATTGGGACGCGGATCGCCAACGCACGCCGGGGGTCTTTTTTACTCACTCAACGCCTCATTGCTGCGCGTGGCCTTTATGAAAAAGGGCGCCCAAAGGCGCCCTTTCCACTTAGCATATCCGAGCTGCGGATTACATCATGCCGCCCATGCCGCCCATGCCGCCCATGTCTGGCATGCCGCCAGCAGGTGCATCTTTTTGCGGCTTGTCGGCAACCATTGCTTCGGTGGTGATCAGAAGGCCAGCAACCGAAGCTGCATCTTCCAGAGCGGTCCGAACAACTTTAGCAGGGTCGATCACGCCGAACTTGAACATGTCGCCATATTCTTCGGTCTGAGCATTGAAGCCAAACTTGTTGTCATTCGACTCACGGACCTTGCCAGCAACGACAGCGCCATCGACGCCAGCGTTTTCAGCAATCTGACGCAGCGGTGCTTCGATTGCGCGGCGCACGATGCTGATGCCGTTGGTCTGGTCAGCGTTTGCGCCTTCGAGGCCGATGAGCACCTTGGCTGCCTGCACGAGAGCAACGCCACCGCCAACGACCACACCTTCTTGCACAGCAGCGCGCGTAGCATTGAGCGCGTCATCAACGCGATCTTTGCGCTCTTTGACTTCCACTTCGGTCATGCCACCAACTTTGATGACTGCAACGCCGCCTGCGAGCTTGGCAACCCGCTCTTGCAGCTTTTCACGGTCATAGTCCGAGGAGGTTTCCTCGATCTGCTGACGGATCTGAGCCACACGTGCTTCGATCTCTGCTTTGTCGCCTGCGCCATCAACGATCGTCGTGTTGTCTTTGTTGATGGTGATCTTTTTCGCACGGCCGAGCATGTCCATAGTGACGCTCTCGAGCTTCATGCCAAGATCTTCGGAGATCACCTGGCCATTGGTCAGGATCGCGAGATCTTGCAGCATGGCCTTGCGACGGTCGCCGAACCCAGGTGCTTTGACCGCAGCAATCTTAAGACCGCCACGCAGCTTGTTGACCACGAGGGTCGCGAGGGCTTCGCCTTCGACGTCTTCCGCGATGATCACCAGCGGCTTTTGCGACTGGATGACAGCCTCAAGCAGCGGGACCATCGGCTGAAGCGACGAGAGCTTCTTTTCGTGGATCAAAATGAGCGCGTCATCGAGTTCTGCAATCATCTTGTCTGCGTTAGTCACGAAGTAGGGCGACAGGTAGCCACGGTCGAACTGCATACCTTCGACGACGTCGACTTCGGTTTCCATGCCCTTGTTTTCTTCGACGGTGATTACACCCTCGTTGCCAACTTTTTGCATGGCGTCAGCAATGAAGCGGCCAATCTGAGCTTCGCCGTTGGCGGAGATGGTGCCAACCTGTGCGACTTCATCGGAGTCCGCGACAGGGCGGGCCGAGGCTTTGATCGCTTCAACAACTTTGGAAGTTGCCGTATCGATTCCACGCTTGAGATCCATGGGGTTCATGCCAGCCGCAACGGCTTTCATGCCCTCTTTGATGATCGCTTGTGCGAGAACGGTGGCTGTCGTGGTGCCGTCGCCTGCTTCGTCATTGGTGCGCGAAGCAACTTCTTTCACCATCTGGGCGCCCATATTCTCGAACTTGTCCTCAAGCTCGATTTCTTTCGCCACAGAAACACCGTCTTTGGTGATGCGGGGAGCGCCGAACGACTTGTCGAGGACCACGTTACGGCCTTTCGGGCCGAGGGTCACTTTGACTGCGTCTGCGAGAATGTTCACGCCGCGCAGCATGCGAGTGCGGGCGTCGGTGCCGAACTTTACGTCCTTGGCTGCCATTTTGTTTCTCCTGAATACTTCTGTTTAAGTCCGCGTGTCACAAGGCCCCTGAAATCAGGAGATGATCCCCATGATGTCGCTTTCTTTCATGATCAACATTTCTTCGCCGTCGATCGTCACTTCTGTGCCCGACCACTTGCCGAAGAGGATCTGGTCGCCAGCCTTGACGGCGGGAGCGATCAACTCGCCGGAATCCTTGCGAGCGCCCTCGCCCACGGAAACGACCATGCCCTCGGCGGGCTTTTCTTTGGCGCTATCGGGAATGATAAGTCCGCCCTTGGTCTTTTCTTCGCTCTTTACGCGACGGACCAGCACACGGTCATGAAGCGGTTTAAATGCCATCTCTGAGGCTCCTTGGCTCAAAGTTTCTGTTCTATGATCCCCTCGAGGATCATTAGCACTCAGTCACCCTGAGTGATAACGATGCACAGGTAGGCAAGCCATCGAGGTGAGTCAACAGGATGTTCGCTAAATTTTGTCAGAGCCCGACCAAGGCAGTGCGACCCACGTCGCTCAAGTCGTAGATCCCAGTCGAAACTCTTTGAAACCATCCAAAATAGTTGTCAGCCATAATCCGGGTTGCGTTTACCACCCCGGTGGCTTTTGCCACGTCTCGGCCCCGAGCTGCGCCCTGTTCGTGTAAGTAGCGCGCACAGTCACGCGCGTCTTGGCGGTAAGCGGTCTCGATGCTGCCGCGTGTCCCACCTAAATTGGGATCGCCGCGACGGCGGGAAAACTCGCGCAAGAGTAAAGCGCGTTTTTTCGGCGTCGGCCGCGGTGTGTAAGGGCCGGGATCAGCTTCAACAACCACTTGCCCACGCGGCGTGACCGACAAAACCCCTATCCCAAGACGACGACAGAGGTTCACATTTGCTTTGAATGCTTTGCTGCCCGTGCGCCCTTTCGGCGCCGGCACGGCAACATAAACCAACTCGGTGACGCGCTGTCGTTCCACGGCTTGTTGCAGCAAGGTAAGGGAGAACTTCGTCTTCAGTTCAACGATCAGCATTGCGCCATCATTAATTGCCAAGACATCCGCACCGCCAATTTCGGCTTTCACATCAAAGCCACGCCCCTCCAGCATGGCTTTGACGGGGGCGTAGAGTGTGCTTTCCAACTCAGGTTGCGCCACAGCTTGCTTCACTTTGCGTTCGCCTTCCAACTTGTGTCTTTGGGGGCATTTGAATGACGGATTGTCAACCTTAGCGATTGCCCCACGGATGAGTGAGGAATAAGCTTTCCCTCATAGCGAGAGAATTTGTGAGCCAAAATGTCAAAGATCATTATAGCGTTCTTGTCCCTTAGCGTTCTTGCGGCCTGCGGTGGCCGAGGTGTACAGACAATTGATGTGCCCTTGCACCCATCCACATTTCAGATGTTCTGCTCACAACCCGGCCTTCCAGCAGGGGCAGAAGTCAAAGGCTTCTGCGCGGGATAGTAACCGGCTTGGGCTGCATAACGCAGTCGAGCGCGTCCCGCTCGTTTTTCTCACCGCTTCGCCTTGCGGCGGGGTGGTGACAAGTCGAAGCGCAGTTTCTATACAGCGCGCGACTTGAACCAAATTAGGGGCTTCGCATGACTACGCTGGTTTTCGGCCATAAATCGCCTGACACAGATTCCACTGGCTCTCCAATCATTTGGAGCTGGTATCTTAACGAGATAAAGGGCGTCAAAGCGGAAGCCCGTCTTTTGGGTGAGCCGAATACTGAAGCCAATTTCATGCTCACCTACTGGAACCTGTCAAAGCCCGAGATCATGACAGATGTGGCAGAAGGGCAAAAAGTTGTGATTGTCGACACGAACAATCCGGCCGAACTGCCACCCTCGATAAATCTCGCAGAGATTCAAGGCATTATCGACCATCACAAGCTGGTGGGTGGGCTTGAAACAAAAGGCCCTATCGAGATCACCATCCGGCCCCTCGCCTGCACCGCAACGCTGATGGTGGACCTTATGGGAGACGCTGTCGCGCAGATGCCGAAGGCCATCAAGGGTGCGGCGCTGACTTGCATTCTCTCTGACACGCTGGAATTCCGCTCGCCCACCACAACGCCTCATGACCGAGCTATTGCGGAACAGCTGGCGGCAGATTTGGGCGTGGATATCCCGACATATGCTGCGGAAATGTTCGCGGCGAAATCCGATGTGTCATCATTCTCAGACGCCGCCCTGTTACGAATGGACTCGAAAGAATACACTGTCGGAGGCAAGGAGTTTCGGGTTTCGGTTCTGGAAACGACGGCTCCCAAAGTAATCTTGGATCGCAAGGCGAGCTTGATGGACGCCATGACCGACGTGGCCAAAGAAGATGGCGCCGATCAGGTTCTGCTCTTCGTTGTTGATATTCTGAACGAAGAGGCAACGCTGTTGGTGCCGAATGACTTGGTCAAATCGCTTGCCGAGAAAAGTTTCGGCGCCGTTGTGAATGGCGACTCGGTGGTCTTGCCTGGAATTATGAGCCGTAAAAAACAAATTATCCCGAATCTCAAACTTTGAGGCCTTACGACACCGCCCTGCGGGCAAAGTCGTGTCGGCGAATCTCACAAACAGCGGTTAATTCGCCGCAAAAGCAGCGAACGCACCATGATGAGCCCGCGCACTCTGGTCAGTGCGCGGGCTTTTTCGTAAGTCGTGGCTTAGAAAAAGGAGCCCTCCATGACCCGCATCATCCCCGCCCTTTCAGACGTTTCCAGCCAGTATGACGCGCTCTTTGTCGACCTTTGGGGATGCGTGCATGACGGGGTGACGGCAATCCCCTCGGCCGTGGATGCCTTGAAAAGCTACAAAAAAACAGGCGGTTGTGTGGTCTTGGTGACCAACTCTCCACAACCGCGAGAGGGGGTGGAAATCCAATTGGAGCGCTTTGGCGTCCCGCAAGAGTGCTGGGACACAATCGCCACTTCGGGGGATGCGGCGCGGGGGGCTTTGGGGTTGGGAGTTGTGGGGGAGAAGGTGTGGTTCATGGGGGAATGGGCGCGGGATGCGCGATTCTTTGAGCCTGTAGACTTTCTCGAATCGCCTGTGACGGTCGCCCGTGTGCCGCTGGAAGAGGCGGAGGGCATCGTTTGTTGCGGGCCCTTTGACCCGATGGCTGACCCGTCCACCCTGCGGCCTGAACTGCTTTATGCCAAGCAAAAAGGCCTCAAATTGCTCTGCGCCAATCCAGATATTGTGGTTGATCGCGGCGAGACCCGCGAATGGTGTGCGGGCGCTGTGGCCAAGCTTTATAGCGAGATGGGGGGGGAGAGCCTCTATTTTGGCAAGCCCTATCCGCCGATCTACGATCTGGCGCGCCGCCGCTTGGCCGCCTGCGGACGCGATGTGGCCGATGGGCGCATTCTGGCCATCGGCGACGGCATCGGAACAGATATTAAGGGCGCGCGCGGAGAGGATATCGATTCTTTATTTGTGACAGGTGGCTTGGCACGCAGCGAAACCAAAACGTCGCATCAACCAGACCCTGATGCGCTAACCCATTATCTTTCCAAGAAAATGATCTCGCCCACCTACGCGATTGGACAATTGCGCTAACACGATTAGGGGTTGATTTTCTGCGTCTGCAAAGTAATAAAGTTTCGCAAGACAGGCGATTCACGTCCTAAAATTACTTTGTCGATCAGAGGGCCCCATGTTGGATAATCAGCCGCGCGGAACGATTGTTATCGAAGACATTGAGATCGGGATGATGCGCTACCTGCAAAAGGTGGTGACAGACCGCGATATCGAAATGTTTGCGGAAGTCTCAACAGACCGTAACCCGGTGCATCTGGATGACGACTATGCGCGCGATACAATTTTCGAGGGACGCATCGCGCATGGGATGCTGACCGCCGGGCTGATATCCGCCGTGATCGGCGAGCAGCTTCCCGGCCATGGCACTGTTTACATGGGACAATCTTTGAAATTCCTTGGGCCTGTGCGCCCCGGCGACATGGTGCGGGCAGAGGTTGAAGTGATTGGAATCGATCACGGGAAACGCCGGGTTCAATTGGATTGCCGGTGTTTGGTTAACGGCAAGCGCGTGTTGATCGGCGAAGCCACTGTGCTGGCACCCTCGCGAAAGTTCGACTGACGGCGCAAAAATCCAACGTATGTTTTACGTATGGGTGGCGTCTGGGAAGCGTCATGACGTATTCCCATCCGCGTGGTCAGGTTTGCAGCAGAAATATTTGCAAAGCGGCCAACATCTTGCAGCGCGTCGCGTGAGCCGCTAACCGTCGCGCATGCGGATTTTTACGGATTACACCCAGCTTCCCCAAGACGCGCGCGGCGCTGCAGCGGCCATCGGAAATTTCGATGGGGTGCATTTGGGGCATGCCTCGGTGATTGATCTCACGCGGGACGCGGCCAAGAATTTGGGTGCCGCCTTGGGCGTGGTCACGTTTGAGCCTCATCCACGGCAAGTTTTCCAACCCGATGCGCCGCCCTTTCGCTTGATGAGCGCCGAAGCGCGGGCCCATCGGCTTGAAAAACTTGGCGTCGCGGTCTTGCATGAGCTGCCGTTTGACAAAAACCTTGCTGGTTTGAGCCCGCGCGACTTTGCCGCGCAAGTCTTGGCCGAAGGGCTGGGTCTGAGCCATGTCGTGGTGGGGGCAGATTTCCGCTTTGGCAAGGCGCGGGCCGGCGGCGTAGAGGCGCTGGCAGAATTTGGTGCTGAATTCGGCTTTGGCGTCACCGTGGCGCCACTCTTGGCGGGAGCGGCGGGTGAGGTTTCTTCCACGGCAATCCGTGGCGCATTGAGCGAAGGGCGGCCAAAAGACGCCGCTGAGATGCTGGGACATTGGCACCGTATTGAGGGCCCAGTGATTCATGGCGAGAAGCGTGGCCGAGACTTGGGGTATCCCACGGCAAACATGTCGATCGACGGTCTGCACCCCCCCCGGTTTGGCGTTTACGCCGTCTTGGTGGAGGTGCTCGACGGGCCACACAAGGGCCAATACCACGGCGCGGCGTCTTGTGGGGTGCGCCCGATGTTTGGCGAGAACCGGCCCAATCTGGAAACCTTCCTGTTCGATTTCAAAGGCGACCTTTATGGGGCGCGGCTGTCGGTGGCTTTAGTGGCGTTTTTGCGCCCGGAACGGAAGTTTGACGGGCTGGATGGATTGATTGTGCAAATGGAAGTCGATTGCGCGCAAGCCCGCGCGATATTGGCCGATGCGGGCTAAAGCAGGGGGCTTTCCCGGCTTGGCAATCTGAACGGCGCGGTGTAAGCCCGCGCTTTGATCGAAAACACCGGAGTCCGTCGATGCAGGGCAGCGCAAATCTTAACATCATGCTCAAGGCGGCGCGCAAAGCGGCCCGCTCGCTCGTGAAGGACTTTCGCGAAGTCGAGAACCTTCAGGTGTCGATGAAGGGCGCAGGTGATTTCGTCACCAAAGCCGACATCGCCGCCGAGAAAGTTCTGAAAGAAGAATTACTGGGCGCACGCCCGACCTATGGCTGGTGCGCGGAAGAAAGCGCCGAGATCGAGGGTGTAGACCCGACACGGCGCTGGATTGTGGATCCGCTGGATGGAACCACCAACTTTTTGCATGGTCTGCCGCATTGGGCGATTTCGATCGCACTGGAGCATAAGGGGCAGATCGTGTCTGCCGTGGTCTATGACGCGGCCAAGGACGAAATGTTTTACGCTGAAAAGGGCGCTGGCGCATGGATGAACGATTCCAAGCGGTTGCGCGTTTCAGGACGCCATAAGATGGTGGAAGCGGTCTTTGCGACGGGAATTCCTTTTGCGGCCAAGCGCACCCTGCCTGCAACGCTGCAAGACCTTGCGCGGTTGATGCCCGTTTGTGCCGGCGTGCGCCGTTTCGGAGCCGCGTCGCTTGATCTGGCCTATGTGGCGGCGGGGCGGTTTGACGGGTTTTGGGAGCGCGAGTTGCAGCCTTGGGACATTGCGGCGGGGATGTTGTTGGTCACGGAGGCGGGCGGCATGGTTGGCCCGATCCGCGAGGGCCATCAGCCGCTTGAGCATGGCGATATCGTTGCGGCAAATGGCGAGTTGTTTACTGGATTTGCCAATATCGTGCGGACGCGGAGTTAACCCGCCCCCGCGTATCGAGAGGAAAAGCGCCCTTTTGGGGCGCTTTTTTATTGGCGTCTGCGACCTGCCCGAGGCACACCGGAGAAAACCCCCGGATAGCTGGCCACAGGATGGGGCGGGGGACC
>DOOI01000162.1:14842-15686 GCA_003512825.1 Paracoccaceae bacterium
GCGGGTGCCCATGGGTGCGCGACCAAAACGCCGCCCCGCCCAAGCGGAAGAATTTCGGCAAAGTGAGCGCCAGCCCGGCGACGAAGCCGCCTGCATGGGCCCAATAGGCCACCCCTGCATCCGTCGCGGCCCCAAAGCCCCCCATCACTTGCAGGCCAAACCAGATGCCCAGCATGACCCAGGCAGGGATCGCAAAGATGCGGAAGAAGACGATGAAGATAAACAGAATGTCGACGCGCGCCTTTGGGAAGAGAAGCAGATAGCCGCCCATCACGCCTGCGATTGCACCAGAGGCGCCAACGGTGGGCACTTGGCTGCTGGGATCCATGGCAACATGGGTGAGGCCCGCAAAGAGGCCTGCGGCAAGGTAGAAGGTGAGAAAGCCGCTGTGGCCCATCTCGTCTTCCAGATTGTCGCCAAAAATCCACAAAAACAGCATGTTGCCTGCGAGATGCATCAGGCCACCATGCAGGAACATCGACGTGAAGAGGCCGCTGATGGCGCCATCTTCGGTGACTGCGATGGGGAAGAGGGCCCAGCGGCCAAAGAAAGCGTTGAGGGCGCGTTCGTCGGAAAAGAGCGGCCAGTAGCTCAGGAAGATGACGACATTGGCGGCAATGAGGCACCACGTGACCCAAGGGGTGTGGCGGGAGGGGTTGTGATCGCGGATCGGAAACATGGGCGGGCCTTTTTGAGAGCGGGGTGTCAGGCACCCATGGCACGGGTCGCGGCAACAGCGCGGCGCCAGCGCGCGTGGGCTGTGTCGCGGTGGGCGGCGTCGGATTGGGGAGAGAAGCGGCGTTCGGGCGTCCAGTTTTGGGCGAAACCTGCGGGGTCGGGACAC
>DOOI01000162.1:15920-20102 GCA_003512825.1 Paracoccaceae bacterium
CGGTCGTCCAGTTTTTGGCGAAACCTGCGGTCGGGACAGAGGCCAGCGCGGTAACCTGCGAGCCATGCGGCACCGAGGGCGGTGGTTTCGAGCATGAGGGGGCGGTCGACGGGGGCGCCAAGGATGTCGGCGAGCGCTTGCATCGTCCAATCGGAGGCAGCCATGCCGCCATCGACGCGCAAGACGGTTTCGGCGGCCCCATGCCAATCAGCGCGCATCGCCTCCCAGAGATCGCGGGTTTGGAAGGCGACCGAGAGGAGGGCGGCGCGGGCCAGTTCGGCGGGGCCAGTGTTGCGGGTCAGACCAAAGAGCGCCCCGCGTGCTTGCGGGTCCCACCAAGGCGCGCCGAGACCTGTGAAGGCAGGCACGAGGAGCACGTCTTGGCCGGGATCCGCCGCGCGGGCCAGTTCTTGGGTTTCGGGTGCAGAGGTGATGACGCCCAAACCGTCGCGAAGCCATTGCACAGCCGCGCCCGCAACAAAGATTGCCCCTTCAAGGGCAAAGCTGCGCTGCCCGTCGATTTGGGCGGCGACTGTCGTGAGCAAGCGGTTTTGCGACGCGACCGGGGTAAACCCGGTATGCAGCAGCGCAAAACATCCGGTGCCGTAGGTTGCCTTGACCATGCCGGGCGAGAAACAGGCCTGCCCCATAGCTGCGGCTTGTTGATCGCCTGCAACCCCGCAAATTGGGATGGCAGCCCCAAAAAGCGCAGGGTCGGTCCTGCCAAAATCACCGTTCGAGCAGCGCACATCGGGCAAGAGAGACATAGGCACATCCATCAGCGCGCAGAGCTCTGCATCCCACATACCGCGATGGATGTCATAGAGCATGGTGCGTGACGCGTTGGTCGCATCCGTCGCGTGGACCTTGCCGCCCGTGAGATGCCAGACAAGCCAGCTATCAACGGTGCCAAAAGCCAAGTCGCCTTTGGCGGCACGGTCGCGCGCGCCGGGGACGTGATCGAGCATCCACGCAAGTTTGGTGCCAGAAAAATAGGGATCTAACAAAAGCCCCGTGCGGGCGGAAACCAGAGGTTCATGCCCTTGAGCACGCAGGCGCGCGCAGGTGTCAGCGGTCCGCCGATCTTGCCAGACAATCGCGTTATACAAAGGCGCGCCTGTCGTTCTGTCCCACAAAAGCGTGGTTTCACGCTGGTTGGTGACGCCGATTGCAGCGATATCGGACCCGGCGAGCTGCGCCTTGGCAAGGGCTTGGCGCGCCGTGCCAAGCGTAGAAGACCACAGAGCCGCCGGATCGTGTTCAACCCAGCCTGAGCGTGGATAAATTTGAGAAAACTCTTGTTGCGCGGTCGCTTTCAGCGCCAAGTCCGCATCGAAAACCAAAGCGCGTGACGAGGTGGTGCCTTGATCGAGGGCGAGGATATGGGCGGTGCGGCTCATGATTGGGTATCCTCAAACCAGCGGCTAACGGCCTCGGCTTGTGATTTGTCGAGATGCAGACCCAATTTCGAGCGCCGCCAAAGCGCGTCTTCGGCCGTGCAGGCCCATTCTTGCTGTCGCAACCAGCGCAATTCTGCCGCGCAAAGGTCGGCACCGAATATTTCGCCGGGGTCTTGGCCCAGCACCGAGAGCGCCTCGGTGCCATAGGCGCGACAAAGTCGGGCTGCGCCGGCTTGGGAGAGCCACGGATGCGCGACGCGCAGTGCCGCAATGAGATCGGGTAAGGCCTCGGGCGCGAAATCACCGCCGGGCAGCGGGACGCCCGCCGTCCAAGGGCCGGCCAAATTCGGGCGTGTGGTGGCCAAATGGGCCAGCGCTGCCTCAGCCAGTCGGCGATAGGTGGTGATTTTGCCACCAAAGACTGAAAGCAATGGCGCGTCGGCCCCGGAGTCGCCGCGATCAAGGTGGAGCACATAATCGCGGGTGGCAGCCGTGGCTGAGGAGGCCCCATCGTCATAGAGCGGGCGCACGCCAGAATAGCTCCAGACGACATCTTTGGAAGAAATCGGGGACCGGAGATAGCGATTGGCGAAGGCAATCAGGTAATCGCGCTCGGCCTCGGAGCAGACGGCAGGCGTGCCGGGTGTGTGGTCGGCGTCCGTGGTGCCAATCAGGGTAAAGTCGGTTTCATAAGGAATGGCGAAGATGATGCGGCCATCTTCGCCTTGGAAGAAATAGGCTCGGTCATGATCAAAGAGGCGGCGCGTGACGATGTGAGAGCCCCGGACAAGGCGGATTTGTGCAGGGGGTGTTTGAGCGGTGACATCGGTGAGGATGCGGGCCACCCATGGCCCACCTGCGTTCACCAGCATCGCGGCTTCGGCGCGGATTTCTTCGCCTGTGGTGCTATTGCGGAGCGTGAGCTGCCAGCGTCCCGTTTCGCGACGCGCGCTGATGGCCTCCATACGCGTCAGAATAGTCGCGCCGCGCAGCGCTGCGTCGCGGGCATTCAGCACGACCAACCGAGCGTCATCGACCCAGACGTCGGAATATTCGAAGGCGCGCTTGAGGCGGGAGGCGAGCCCCTGCCCGGCCGGATCATGAGTGAGATCAAGGGTGGAGGTAGCCGGGAGATCCTTGCGCCCGCCCATGTGATCATAGGCAAAAAGGCCCGCTCGGATCATCCATTTCGGACGCCGCCCCTTGAGCCATGGAAAGAAGCGGCCAAGGAGGCGGGCGGCGGGGGTGTCATCGGGAAAGCGCATTGCGGGATCGAGTGGCAACACGAAGCGCAATGGCCATGAGATATGCGGCATGGCTTTCCAGAGGCGCTCGCGTTCCATCAAGGATTCGCGTACGAGACGGAATTCAAAGAATTCCAGATAGCGTAGCCCGCCGTGGAAGAGTTTGGTGGACGCCGACGACGTGGCTTGGGCGAGGTCAGCTTTTTCGACCAAGAGCACATTGAGGCCGCGCCCTGCGGCATCGCGCGCGATCCCGCAGCCGTTGACGCCGCCGCCGATGACGATGAGGTCGTAGCTTTGCATGAGGCCCTCGTTTGCTGATGTAGAGCATCCCTGTGCGGATGGCGGGCGTCAAGCGCTGCCCTTGCGGGAAGAGGTTTGGGCGAGTGCTCAATTTTTGTGCAAAATTTAGGGGGCGGAGGGGCTGAGTTCACAGAACACAATCGCTTTATCATTGCAAAGTGCCCCGAAGCGACGTTTTGATGGGCCTATGGAAAACAAGCGCTTCTTTAACGAGATGTTCACCGAAGAGGCGGCGGCCCGCGCGCCTTACGAGGCTTACGCCCAGTGGTTTGAGGGCGAAAACCCTCGCGATCTGCGCGCCAAGAGCGACGAGGCGGAAGCGTTTTTTCGGCGCATCGGGATCACTTTTAACGTTTATGGCCAGAAGGATGCGGATGAGAGGCTGATCCCCTTCGACATCGTGCCTCGGATCATTTCAGCACTGGAATGGGCGCGGCTGGAGAAGGGCATTCAACAGCGCGTGCGGGCGATCAACGCATTTTTACACGATATTTACCATCGGCAGGAGATCATCCGGGCCGGCCGGGTGCCCAAGGAAATTATTGCTCAGAATGAGGCGTTCTTGCCGCAGATGGTGGGGGTGAACCCGCCGGGGGGGGTGTATACGCATATTGTTGGCACGGATTTGGTGCGAACCGGAGAGAATGAGTTTTTCGTGTTGGAAGACAATGCGCGCACGCCGTCGGGGGTGTCGTATATGTTGGAAAACCGCGAGACGATGTTGCAGATGTTCCCGGAGCTTTTCACGCGGTTGAATGTGCGGCCGGTGTCAAACTATCCGCGGGATTTGCGCCGCTCGCTGGCGGATTGTGTGCCGCCTGCCTTCAAGGGCAACAAGCCCGTGATCGCCGTGCTGACGCCGGGGATCCATAATTCCGCTTATTTCGAGCATGCGTTTTTGGCCGATCAAATGGGCGCGGAGTTGGTGGAGGCGGTGGATTTGCAGATCCACGACGGGCGCGTCTGCATGCGGACAACGCGGGGCTATGAGCCGATCGATGTGCTCTATCGTCGGGTGGATGATGCCTTTCTCGATCCGCTGAATTTTCGGCCAGACAGCCTGTTGGGGGTGCCGGGAATTTTCGACGTCTACCGCGCGGGCGGCATCACTATAGCTAATGCGCCGGGAACGGGGATTGCCGACGACAAAGCGCTATATAGCTATATGCCTGATATTGTGGAGTTTTACACGGGCGAGAAGGCTATCTTGCAGAATGTGCCCACATGGCGCTGCT
>DOOI01000162.1:20389-27210 GCA_003512825.1 Paracoccaceae bacterium
GGAGCCGGAGAGCCTGAAACATGTGCTCGCGAACCTCAAGGACCTTGTGGTCAAAGAGGTGCATGGCTCTGGTGGCTATGGGATGTTGGTGGGGCCTGCGGCCTCCAAGCGGGAATTGCAGGCCTTTGAGAAGAAGCTGCGCGCCAAGCCGTCGAACTATATCGCGCAACCGACACTGGCACTGTCGACGGTGCCGATCTTGACCAAGAAGGGGCTGGCACCGCGTCATGTGGATTTGCGTCCCTATGTCTTGGTGAGCCCAAAGCAGATCACCATTACCCCCGGAGGGCTGACACGGGTGGCGCTGAAGGAAGGGTCACTGGTGGTGAATTCGAGCCAAGGCGGCGGCACCAAAGACACTTGGGTATTGGGGGAATAAGCCATGCTGGGACGCACAGCCGGTGGGCTTTTTTGGATGTTTCGCTATCTGGAGCGAGCGGAAAATACGACGCGGCTCTTGGAGGCGGGGTGGCGCATTGCGCTGACGCGCGCGGGGCAAGGCACCAATGAATGGGAATCGGTGATCATCACCGCCGGGGTGCGTGGCCCGTTCGAGGCAGCGGGCTTGGACTATGAGGCGGGGGATGTGATCAATTTTCTGATCCGCAACCCGAATAACCCCTCGTCGATCATGAGTTGCGTGGCTGCTGCGCGCACGAATGCGCGGATGGTGCGAACCGCCCTTTCGTCCGAAGTGTGGGAAGCCGTGAATGAATGCTGGATGGCCGTGAAGGCAGTGCTGACACGGCCTGTCACGGAAAAGACCTTGGCCGATGTGCTATCGACGATCCGCACCACAGCGGCGGTGGTGCGCGGCGCGCTACATGGCACGATGCTGCGAAATGAGATCTATAATTTTTGCCGAATGGGCACCTTCGTGGAACGGGCAGACAATACAGCGCGCATTCTCGACGTAAAATATTACGTCCTTTTGCCCACAGCCGCATTTGTTGGAACTGCCGTGGACAATACCCAATGGGAGACGATCCTGCGGTCCGTTTCGGCGGAGCGCTCGTATAGCTGGCTCAATGGTGGGGAAACCTCGGCGGCGGGCATTGCAGAATTCCTGATCCTTGACCGCCGCATGCCGCGCTCGATTGCGTTTTGTCTGAGCAAAATGCGCGAAAATCTAGGCCATCTGGAAAGTGAATATGGCGCGCGCCAACCTTCGCAGGATCTGGCGGATGCGCTGGTGGCGCGGGTCAGCGGGCGCAAGATCGAAGATGTTTTTGACAAGGGCTTTCATGAGTTCTTGGAAGATACCATCCAAGATATCGCAGGGTTGGCAGGCCGGATCGAAACCGATTTCCGGTTTTACACCTGAGCGCAGCACCAAAAGCAACAAGGAGGGCGCGGGATGCGGCTGACGATTTCGCACAGCACGACCTATTCCTATGACAGCCCAGACCACTATGCGCTGCAACAGTTACGCTTGCGGCCAAAGACCGGGGCAGGCCAGCGCGTGATCGAATGGAGCACCGAAATATCGGGCGGGATCAAGCAATTGTCCTATGATGATCACCATGACAATCACGTGGATTTGGTGGTGATCGAAAAGGACGCAATGGAGATCACGATCACATCGCGCGGTGTGGTGGAGGTTGAGGACCAGATGGGCGTGGTCGGACGCATGCGCGGACTGTCACCTATGTGGTTGTTTGAATCCCCCACCGAAGTGACCGAACCGGGGCCGGGGCTGCGCCGATTGGCCAAGGCCGTGATCGGCGCGCAAAAGACCATTGGATTGGAGCAATTGCACCACCTCTCTGCTGCGATCTTGGCCGATGTGCGCTATGACAAGGGCCAGACCGACGCCACATTGGTGGCAGAGGCCGCCTTGGCCGCGGGGCATGGCGTGTGTCAGGATCACGCGCATATCTTCATCACGGTGGCGCGGCTCTTGGGATATCCTGCACGCTATGTATCGGGCTATCTGCTTTTGGAAGGTCAGACCGAACAGGAGGCCACGCATGCTTGGGCAGAAGCTTGGGTCGAGCCATTAGGGTGGGTCGGCTTTGACGTTTCCAACGGGATTTCGCCCGATGCGCGCTATGTTCGTGTTGCCACGGGGCGCGATTACGGAGAGGCGGCGCCTATTCACGGGCTTCGCATGGGCGCAGGCCGCGAGACCATGGCTGTACGCTTGCAAGTCGCTGCGGTTGCGGCGCAATAAAGAGGCGAATAATCGGAGCGACTCGCCCATGACCTATTGTGTCGGCCTGTGTTTAGAAAATGGTATCGTGTTTATGTCCGACACACGGACAAACTCGGGTGTGGATAACATTTCTACATTTCGAAAGATGCACACGTGGGAGAAACCCGGCGAGCGGGCGATTACCATTCTTTCAGCAGGAAATCTGGCGACGACGCAATCCGTGGTGTCGCTGCTTGATGAGCGGTCCAAGACCCATGCCGAGCGCAGCCCCGATATCTTGAGTGCGCCGACGATGTTTCAGGTGGCGACGCTGGTTGGGCAAACCCTGCGCGAAGTGATTGCGGCCAATGCCGCAGGCGGGATGGTGGCCGATAACGGGATTTTCAACGCGACGCTGCTGGTGGGCGGGCAAGTCGGAGACGGACAGCAACGGCTGTTCATGATCTACCCGGAAGGCAATTTTATCGAGGCCAGCGAAGACACACCGTTTTTCCAGATTGGTGAGACGAAATATGGCCGCCCGATTATCCTGCGCGCCTATGACGCGACAATGAGTGTGGAAGAGGCGATCAAGCTGTTGCTGGTGTCGTTTGACTCGACAATCAAGGCGAACCTTTCGGTAAGCCCGCCGCTGGATGTGCATGTTTATGAGAAAGACAGCCTGAAATTGGGGCGGGTGTTTCGGATCGACGGCGATGATCCCTATTTCCAAGACATCAGCGCAGGCTGGGGCGTGGCACTGCGCGACGCATTTCGGCAACTGCCTGCGTTTACTATGCCCAAAGACGCGTAAATGGTGCGGCCTTGGTGGAAATATTCACCTCAATCTGAACGGGAGGCGGCACAGCTTCCCAAACCGGAAGCGCGCGTGCCGACGCTTGGCACTCTGATCAATCTTGGCCTCATTCGGCCCCCAGTTTCCGCGCCGAGCACCGATGAGGCGCAGCAATTCGCCGCGCTTTGCTGGCGCGAGAAAAGCGGCAAAATCGAAGTGCTGATGGTGACATCGCGCGGCACGGGGCGATGGATCATTCCAAAAGGCTGGCGGGTGCCGGGCAAATCTGCTCGTGACAGTGCGTTGATTGAAGCCTGGGAAGAAGCCGGGGTGGAAGGGCGCGCCGCCCCCGAGGCGATCGGCAGCTTCAGCTATATGAAAATGATTGGCGCCAAGACGTTGCGCCCGCTGCGCGCCGAAGTTTATGCGGTGAAGGTCAAGTCCTTGGCAAAGCGCTGGCCCGAAGCGGGTGAGCGCAAACGCAAATGGATGAGCCCAAAGAAGGCGGCGCACAAAGTGGTGGAACCGGAATTGGCGGCGCTGTTGCGCGGCTTTGCGCCAGAGGGCGTAACGGCGTCCCGTCACACGCCCGGCGTGGGAAATGCTTGAAGCGGCGGCAACAAAAGCTACTCTGTCGCAGGCTGGCATGACGCCATAGATGACGAAAGACCCAGATGATCCGCTTTTCTCTGCACTGCACCGAAGGGCACCAGTTTGACAGCTGGTTTCAAAACGCAGGCGCGTTTGAAACCCTCAAGGCGCGTGGGCTGGTGGCTTGCGCGACTTGCGGCAGCACCAAGGTGGAGAAGGCCTTGATGGCCCCTGCTGTCAGCACCAAAGAGGGTGCCGCGCGCCCCTTGAGTGAGCCTGCGGCACCCGAAGACACGGCGCTGCGGGCGATGAAGGCACATCTGGAAGCCAATTCGGAATATGTTGGCCTGAGTTTTGCCAGCGAAGCCCGCAAGATGCATGCAGGCGAGGCGCCAGATCGCGCGATCTGGGGCGAGGCAAAACCCGAAGAGGCGAAGAAACTTCTTGAAGAGGGCGTGCCGGTGGCACCGTTACCGTTTATGCCGAAACGCAAAACCAACTAGACCCAAGAGAAAGGTCATTCCATGCATGTTCTGATCACTGGCGCCACCCGTGGAATCGGGGCGGCTTTGGCCGCGCATTATCAATCCTCGGGCGCGACTGTGACGTGCACGGCGCGCGCGACCGCACCCGGCTTTGAACCGCTCGACGTGACCGATCCGGCCAGCCAAGCAGCCCTGGCCGCCCGGCTGAAAGACCAGCCGATTGACCTGCTCATCTGCAATGCGGGCGTTTATCTTGATAAGGGCCATCAGATTGACACGGGCTATGATGCAGCACTCTGGGCCAGCTCATTTGCCACCAATGTCACGGGTGTTTTTCTGACGGTGCAGTACCTGCTGCCAAATATCCGCGCCGCCAAGGGCAAGATCGCCATCATCTCTTCGCAAATGGCCAGCCAAGAGCGCGCACCGGGGGGCAGCTATATTTACCGCGCTTCCAAGGCCGCGGCTTTGAACCTTGGACGCAACCTCGCTGTTGATCTGAAAGCGGACACCATTGCCGTGGGCATCTATCACCCCGGCTGGGTGCAGACAGATATGGGGGGCAGCGCTGCCGAAATCACCGCCACCGACAGCGCTACAGGCCTTGCCAAGCGCTTTGCTGCCTTGTCCTTGGCAGCCACAGGCTGTTTCGAAACATGGGATGGTCGCAACCACCCAATGTGAGGCAGGTTTTCCTTATCGAAAACATCCCCGAAGCTGAGGCCATACGGCAAGGGGGGGCAACGCCCCCCATCCATTGCCCTGCTCCGCGACGAAACAGCCTGCCGCGCCCTCTTGCGCCCGCCCGCCCTGCCGGATAAACCCCGCGAAAATTGGGGCCGGGGAGACAGATATGCCCATCCTGGTAATGAAATTCGGCGGCACGTCAGTCGCCAACCTCGAGCGGATCGAAAACGCCGCAAAGAAGGTGCAAAAAGAAGTCGATCGCGGGTATGACGTGATCGTCATCGTCTCTGCCATGTCTGGCGAAACCAACCGTTTGGTGGGCTATGTCGAGGGCACATCCAAGCTTTATGATGCCCGTGAATATGACGCGGTCGTCGCTTCGGGTGAAAATATCACCGCAGGCTTGATGGCGCTGCGGCTGCAAGAGATGGGCGTGCCTGCCCGCTCATGGCAGGGCTGGCAAGTGCCGATCAACACCACCTCGCAACATGGCTCGGCGCGGTTCATGTCGATCCCGCGCGAGCATATCGACGCGAAATTCGCCGAAGGTTTCAAAGTGGCCGTCGTCGCGGGCTTTCAGGGCATCTCGGCTGAAGGGCGGATCACCACGCTTGGCCGGGGCGGGTCTGACACAACGGCCGTGGCTTTTGCGGCTGCCTTTGCGGCGGAGCGCTGCGATATCTACACGGATGTGGATGGTGTCTATACCACCGATCCGCGGGTGTCTGACAAAGCGCGCAAGCTCGACAAGATCGCATTTGAAGAAATGCTGGAACTGGCCTCTCTTGGGGCGAAAGTGCTGCAAACCCGGTCCGTTGAACTTGCGATGCGCTATAAGGTGCGGTTGCGGGTATTGTCTTCGTTTGAGGAGACCGACAAAAACTCCGGAACTCTGGTCTGCGATGAGGAGGAAATCATGGAATCGAAAGTCGTCAGCGGCATCGCCTTCTCGCGGGATGAGGCAAAGATCACTCTGTTCACAATCGAGGACCGCCCCGGCGTTGCCTCGGCGATTTTCGGCCCCTTGGCTGATGCGGGCGTGAATGTGGACATGATCGTTCAGAATATTTCCGAGAAAAACTATGACGATGACCACCCCGGTGCTGTCACGGACATGACCTTTTCTTGCCCGATCAATCAGGTCGAGCGGGCCAAGAAAGCCATGGAAGACGCCAAGGCCGCAGGGCTGATCGGATATGATGAATTGATCGTCGATACCGATGTGGCCAAGGTTTCGGTGGTGGGCATCGGCATGCGGAGCCATGCAGGTGTGGCCGCCAAGATGTTTGACACGCTGGCCCGCGACAACGTCAATATCAAGGTGATCTCGACTTCGGAGATCAAGATCTCGGTGCTGATCGATCGAAAATACATGGAGCTGGCAGTGCAAGCGCTGCATGAAGCGTTTGATTTGGATCGCGCCTAAGGATTTCATCCAAGGGTTGCGCGGCTTTTGCCCATGCAGATTATGGAGGCGCGGCTCTCGATTGGGGGTCGCGTTTTTCTTTATGCTGCCAATAAAGCGAGCAAAGGCAGGATGGGGGGGATCGGAAGTCGGCTTTTGTTGTTCCCCTCCCCTGCGTTCCTCGCCTATAGGTTAGGCACGGGAATGAGAGGACCAAATGCCCGACCGGATCGAAAGCAACAGCCGCAAGCTTTTGCGGCGGCTCAGGGATACGATGGCCGAGGACCACGCCGGACAGGCGCGGCTTGACCTGATTACCCATTTGATTGCCGATTCCATGGGCACCGAAGTGTGCTCGATCTATCTGTTTCGTGACCCAGAGACGCTGGAACTATGCGCTACCGAAGGGTTGCGGAAAGAGGCTGTGCACCAGACGCGGATGAAACTGGGCGAAGGCTTGGTGGGTCGTGTTGGTCGCTCGGGACAGATCGTCAATACCGCCGACGCACCGTCCACCAAGGGGTTTCGCTATATGGCAGAGACCGGGGAAGAGATTTACTCGTCTTTCCTTGGGGTGCCTGTGCAGCGGTTGGGTGAGACCTTGGGCGTTTTGGTGGTGCAGTCGAAAGAAGCCCGCGAATATTCAGGCGACGAAATATACGCGCTGGAAGTCGTGGCGATGGTTTTGGCAGAGATGACCGAATTGGGCGCCTTTGTCGGCGA
>DOOI01000162.1:27503-44682 GCA_003512825.1 Paracoccaceae bacterium
GCGATGACCGCCCGCCACAAGCAACCCGTATTGATCCGGGGCACCTGCGCGCAAGAAGGGGCCGCAGAGGGCCGGGTGTGGCTCCATGAGCCACGTGTGGTGGTGACAAATCCGGTTGCAGATGACCCGGAGCGCGAGACAGAGCGGCTGGCAGAGGCCGTGGAGCAGTTGCGGGTGTCGGTGGACCGGATGCTGGAAGGCGCGGCCATGGGCGACGCCGAACAGTTGGAAGTTTTGGAAGCTTACCGGATGTTTGCCAATTCCAAGGGATGGATGCGGCGCATGGAGGAAGACATCCAGCGCGGTCTTTCTGCTGAGGCCGCCGTTGAGAAAGAGCAATCTGCGGCGCGTGCCCGAATGAGCCAAATCACCGATGCCTATTTGCGGGACAGGCTGCACGATCTGGACGACCTGTCGAACCGATTGCTGCGGATCTTGACTGGTCAAGGCCGCGATACCGGAGCGGAAATGCCTGCGGCGCCCATTTTGATCGCCCGCAACATTGGCCCGGCGGAATTGCTGGATTATGGGCGCAAGCTGAAGGGGATCGTGCTTGAGGAAGGCTCGGTCGGGAGTCATGCGGCGATCGTGGCGCGGGCTTTGGCCATTCCGCTGATTGTGCATGCCGAGCGGATCACCACAGAGGCGCTCAACGGCGATGCCATCATGCTAGATGGTGATCAGGGCATTGTGCATCTGCGCCCGGACGACACGGTGGCTGCGGCGTTTCGGGACAAGATCGCGATGCAGGCCGAAGCGCAAACGCGCTATGCCTCGATCCGCGATGTGCCCGCGACGACGCTTTGCGGCACCACGATCGGGCTGCATATGAATGCGGGCCTGATGGCGGATTTGCCATCGCTGGAAGGCTCTGGTGCCGAGGGGGTGGGGCTGTTCCGCACCGAGTTGCAATTCTTGGTGCGAAACCAGATGCCACGCCGCTCGGAATTGTCGGCGCTTTATAGCCGCGTGCTTGATGCCGCGCAGGGCAAGCGCGTGGTGTTTCGGACCCTCGATATCGGCTCGGACAAGGTGCTGCCCTATATGAAGCCCAATGATGAGCCAAACCCGGCTTTGGGCTGGCGCGCGATCCGCGTTGGGCTCGACAAGACGGGGATTTTGCGGATGCAGTTGCAGGCGCTGTTGCGCGCGGCCAATGGGCGGCCATTGACCATCATGTTCCCTTTCGTGGCAGAATATTCGGAATATCGTGCTGCCCGGCTGGAGATGGATAAGGCGATAGAACGCGAGCGCATTCTTGGCCATGCGATCCCAACGCGGCTCGAAGTGGGGGCAATGCTGGAGACGCCGTCTTTGGCCTTTGCGCCGCGCGCGTTTTTTGAGGAGGTGGAGTTTCTCTCCATCGGTGGGAACGATCTCAAGCAATTCTTCTTTGCGGCTGACCGCGAGAATGAGCGGGTGCGGCGGCGTTATGACACCCTGAATTCGTCTTTCCTGAATTTTCTTGAAGGGATCGTGCGAATTTCGGATGCGACCAAAACTGCGCTGTCGTTTTGTGGCGAGGATGCTGGGCGGCCTGTGGAGGCGGTGTGTCTTGCGGCTATCGGGTTTCGGACGCTTTCTATGCGCCCGGCATCGGTGGGGCCGGTCAAACATATGCTGCGCCGCGTGGATCTGACTGCGTTGCGCGAGGTGATTGATGCAGCGCGCCGTGAGGGGCTGGAAACCGTGCGCCCGGCCGTCATGGGCTATCTCGCCACAGTCTCGTGACGCGCGCGCCCCTGCGGGGCATCCTAGCCCTTCAGAATGCGGCGCGCAGGAATGAGGCGGAGGAACTCGGCCCGCAAGGCCCGCTCATCGCGCTCGGCATCAATGGCCAAACGGCGAAGCCCGAACTGCACATGGGCAATTTCCTGATAATAGGAGGTGTAGGCGTAATTGGTGGCCGCGCCTGCAACGGCCCCAATCAGTGGCACCGCTTGCGCCGCCAACTTTTGGCCCAAGGCAGTGGCCAGCCGTGGGGCAACAGAGGCCAGCAAACGATTAAGCGCGGGACCTGTCAGCGTCATGCGTGCCGCCAAGAACGCCAGTTCGGAGCCGTCATCGGACTCAAGCGGACCAGCCGCGGCCAAAACCTGTAGGCAATCGAATTGAACGCTGTCTTCTGCCGGATCGAATCCGTGCTCGGCGGCGACCGCTTGCACGCCGCGCAACAAGACGGTGACGGTCACGGGCAATTCGGCCAGCGCTATGGGCAGCCCCCCTGCCCCGCCAACGGCCCCCATGGCCGTGGAGACTGCGGTGGTAAGCCAACCCGGCTGATCGCCTATGACGCCGCGGCTCGCCTGCGCGGCGCGCAAGGCGGATTTGAGGGCGGTCTCGGTGCCGCTGGTAAGACCCGCGCGCACAGGTGCAGGCAGGCGCTCCAGAAGGTTTTCGGCACGGCTGCCCAGCAAGTTGAGCACCGCCATCCCCAGACCGCCCGCGCGCGCATAGCGCTCCGCCAACGCCAAGAGCCGCGCTTGCGTTTCGGCCTCGGAGAGGCGCGCGTTTGGATGTTCGATGATCTCCATGGCCATGACTGCCCTCCGCTTTCAAGAAAGGATGGGGGCGCGCAGGGCGCGCTTCAAGAGAGAGCCCTTGATTGAGGGAGCGGAGCCGTCACAGGATCGACCCAACGGGTCACGGCACCCGTTACGCCCTGCCAGCCACCATCCGCCATTTCATAACCCAAGATACGGTCGGGGTTGGTGGGAGGAGGCATCTCGACATCTGTGAGTTTTTCAAAACCAAAGCGGCCATAATAAGACGCGTCGCCCACGAGGAGCACCCGTTGCCAGCCCAAGCGCGCCGCTCGTTCGAGCGCCTCTTGGATCAGCAACGCGCCCAAGCCCTCTCCTTGGCGTGTCGGGTGGACCGCGACAGGGCCCAACAAAAGCACTGGGGCTGCGCCGACCAATATTGGCCAAAAGCGGATTGCACCTGCGAGAATGCCATATGTGTCGCGCGCGACGAGGCACAAGGCGGCCACAGGCGGCACGCCATCGCGGAGGCGATAGGAGGACAGCGCTGTACGCCCGGGCGCAAAGCACAGATCCAGCAGCCCTTCGACCTCCCACCAGTCGCCGGGTTGTTCTTCACTCAGATCGTAGTGATCATGCACCCTGCGGCCTCTTTTCATCTCTTGGAGGTGGAAACCCGATTAACACGGCGCTAGGTCAGGAGCAAATCATGCGCGAAGGAAAACTTGATGTTCTATAAACCAAGCGACGGCCACGGGCTGCCACATAATCCCTTCAACGCCATCGTTACGCCGCGCCCGATTGGCTGGATTTCCACGCGGGGCCGCGATGGGGTGGATAACCTTGCGCCCTATTCGTTTTTCAACGCCGTGGCCTATACGCCGCCACAAGTCATGTTTGCATCAACGGGCACCAAAGCGGATCGAGATGGCACCAAGGATTCAGTGGCAAATATTCGCGAAACCGGGGTGTTTTGCGTAAATATCGTTGAATATGCCATGCGTGACGCGATGAATGCCTCGTCGAAGACTTTGCCCGCCGCTGCGGATGAATTTGCCCACGCGGGGTTGCAGCGCGAACCGTGCCGCGAGATCGATTGTGCCCGGGTTGCAAACGGGCCTGCTGCGTTGGAGTGCCGTTTGACGCAGATCATCACCTTGGAGGGCGAGACCAATTTTCTAGTCTTGGGAGAAGTCGTGGGCATTCACATGCGCGATGACTGCATGGTGGAGGGTATGTTCGACGTGACCAAGTTCTTCCCGCTGGCCCGGCTTGGCTATAAGGATTACGCCAAGATTGACGCGCCGTTTTCTTTGCTGCGGCCCGACGAAATCGCGTGACAAGAGGTTGGGCGGCTAGTCGGCTGTCCAACCGCCATCGACCAATAGGCTGGTGCCCGTAACCATGGCGGACGCCTCTGAGGCGAGGAACACGATGGGGCCCATGACGTCGGCAATCTCACCGACGCGGCCGAGTTTGATTTTGGACAAGATCCACGCCTTGCGTTCGGGGATTGCGAGGGTCTGCTCGCCCAAGGGCGTGCGAATGAAGGTGGGGCAGAGCGTATTGACCCGAATGTTGTGAGGCGCAAACTCTAGGGCCATGGCTTTCGTCATCCCCTCGAGGGCATGTTTGGACGCGCAATAGACCGCGCGGTCTGGTCCACCGACATGGCCCATTTGAGAGGAGACATTGATCAAGCTGCCAGATTTACCCGCCGCGATCAGGCCGCGTGCCACCTCACGGGTCAGGAAATAGGCCGCCTTGAGATTGACCTGCATGACGGCGTCATAATCCGTCTCATGCGTCTGCAGTGCCGGGCTGTGACGGGCAAGGCCTGCCGAATTCACCAAGATATCGAAGGGACCTTGGGAAGCAATCGCCGCAGCCGTCGCGGAAATATCGGTGATGTCGAGTGCCAAGGCATCCGCTTCGCCACCCGCCGCTCGAATGGCGTCGCGTGTTGCATCCAACTCGGGCCGTTTGCGCGCGACGAGGGTGACCGCCGCCCCAGCCTCCGCCAAGGCAACGGCGGCGCCAAGGCCAATGCCGGATGAGGCACCAGTCACGAGCGCGCGGCGGCCTTCTAGGCGGAAGGAGGGGGTTTTAGGGAGGAACATCGGGGCTGGCTCCAAATTTCTTGCAAGAAATTTGCCCGGAATTTCCTTAAATTCCGGGCGGGATGGCAGCGCTACTCTGCAGCCGCGCCGTAGGGCACATTCTTGCCGCCGTAGCGGCGGACGCGAATGTTGCATTGCTCGGCATGGCCCACGAACCCTTCGAGCATGCAGAGCCGCGACCCATAGGCCCCGATACTTGCAGCGGCCTCATCTGTGGTGATCCGCTGATAGCTGTGCGTTTTCAGAAACTTGCCGACCCAAAGCCCGCCTGTATAGCGCCCGGCCTTTTTGGTTGGCAGCGTGTGATTGGTGCCGATGACTTTGTCACCATTGGCGACGTTGGTGCGCGCACCAAGGAAGAGCGCACCGTAGCTATGCATCTGGCTTAAGAACCAATCATCGCGGTCGGTCATGACCTGCACATGCTCATAGGCCATGTCATTCGCGACCTGGAGCATTTCCTCGTAACTGTCGCACAAGATCACATCGCCATAATCACGCCAGCTCACCGAGGCTGTCTCGGCGGTGGGGAGGATTTTCAGCAAACGGTCAATTTCGGCCAAGGTCGCATCGGCGAGTTTGCGGCTGTTGGTGATCAAACAGGCGGGCGAGTTGTAGCCATGTTCGGCTTGGCCCAAGAGATCGGTCGCGCATAGCTCGGCATCCACCGTATCATCGGCGATTACCATCGTCTCGGTTGGGCCTGCAAAGAGGTCTATGCCGACGCGGCCGTAAAGCTGGCGTTTGGCTTCGGCCACGAAAGCATTGCCGGGACCGACCAGCATATGCACGGGCTCGATGGTTTCAGTGCCCAGAGCCATGGCGCCAACCGCTTGGATGCCCCCAAGCACGTAGATTTCATGCGCCCCGCCCTTTTGCATGGCAGCAACGATTGCCGGATGCGGCGCGCCTTTTACCGGAGGGGCAGAGGCGATGATCCGTGGGACGCCCGCGACGGAGGCTGTGAGCACGGACATATGCGCGGAGGCGACCATGGGAAATTTGCCGCCGGGCACATAGCAACCCACGGATTGAACGGGGATATTCTTGTGGCCCAGAAAAACGCCCGGCAAGGTTTCGACTTCGATATCGGTCATCGAGGCGCGTTGGGCCTGTGCGAAGCTGCGGATTTGCGTTTGAGCGAAGGCGATATCTTCCATGTCGCGGGTGGAGACTTTTTGCATCGCGGCTTCGATTTCGGAGGCTGTGAGGCGGAAGGAGGGCGGCGTGTAGCCGTCAAATTTTTGGGCCAGATCACGAACTGCCGCGTCGCCACGTGTTTCAATATCCGCCAGAATACTCTCGACGCTGGCGCGCACTTTGGCGTCATCCTCTGCGCGCTCGGATTGTGGTTTGCCTTGCTTGAGATGAAGAATTGCCATTGGTCCCTCCGACTTTGCCGCGCCATAGGTGGCGCGACCCCTGCCCGTATCAAGGGTTTGCCGATCTTTTGCGGCACTGCAAGGGGGCGCTAGGAAATCGTGGCGGCCAAATCCCGCAGCGCGGTCACACTGTCGGACCAGACTTTGGGTAACTCGTCGAGGTGGGGCTGAAGATTTTGCCGATTTTGGCTTTGTTTCCACTCGCCTTCGGCGCGGTTGAGGGCTTCACGCAGGTGCACGGCACCAAAGACCGCGGCGCTGCCGGCAAGACGATGTAAATCGGCAACGAGGGTCGCGGGATCGGAAGAATGGTCTGCGCTGCCGATGACCAACTCACCTTCTGAGAAAAAGCGCTCTAGAAAGTTGTCCATCGTGCTGCGCCCAAGGTCTTCGGCCAATCGCGTGATTTGTTCAGGATCAATCATCGGGCTTGGCTCCTTTTTGTGGTGTGGCATTGGCGTGACCGGGGCGGCGGCGGTTGATGTCGTGGCAATCTCCCCCATGGGTTGCGCCGCGAGAGTGATATGTGCGTGGCGGGAGAGGGGATCGGAAACCACCACGGTTTCCGCCATCAATTGACGCAGCTCGCGGCGGTTGATCGGCTTGGAAAGATATCCATCCATGCCGTGGGCGCGGAAATCCTCGATTTCCCGCGGCAATGCGTGGGCCGTCACAGCTATGATGCGGGCGTCTTGGCTTTTGCCGCCCCCAACCCGAATGGCGCGGGTTGCATTGCGCCCGTCGAGGCGCGGCATGGAAATATCCATCAATATGACATCGAAAAGCTCTGCCTCGGCGAGGCGGACCCCTTCGTAGCCATCGGCCGCCTGGTGGACGCTATGGCCGTCTGTGTCGAGCATATCGTAGAGAACTCTACGATTAATCTCGTTGTCTTCGACGATCAGCACCCGGCGTGGGATGATGTTTTCCGGCGTCTCGCTCGCGGCCTGCGCGCCCATGTCGTCGACTTTGGGCGTCACCGGCAGGGACATTGCGGGGCCGGGGAGCCTGAGCCAGAAACAACTGCCCACACCAGGAGTGCTTTCGGCGCCGATTTGCCCGCCCAAGACCTCGGCCAGACGGCGCACGATTCCAAGGCCCAGCCCAGTGCCGCCAGTCGCGCGCCCATAAGACGCATCGCCGGTTTCGAAGTCGCGGAAGAGGCGGTCGATTTGCTCGGATTCAATGCCAACCCCCGTGTCGATCACACGGATTTCCAGCTCTGGGGGCTTGTTGACGTCTTCTAGCCATTCCAAGTCTACCCAAATTCGCCCGTTGTCGGTGAATTTCACCGCGTTGCCGACCAAGTTGATCAGAATTTGCCGAAGGCGGCGGGCATCGGTCGCGATGGCTGGGATCGGGGCACCGACGACTTGCCATTCGAGAAGGTTACCACCAGAGGCGGCCAAATCGCGCAACGTGTCGACGACACCTGCGACCACCATACTCGGATCGGTGGGGGACATGTCGGCGTGAAGTTTGCCAGCTTCGTATTTCGTGATGTCGAGAACGTCATTGACGTGATTGAGCAAGAGACCGCCGGAGGTTTCCATTGTGTCGAGATAGGAGCGCTGGCGGGGAGATAGCTCGGTTTCTTTCAGTAGCGCGAGTGTGCCCAGCATGCCGTTCAAGGGCGTGCGGATTTCGTGGCTCATTACAGCCAGAAACTCGCTTTTTGTGCGCTCGCCTGCGACGGCTTGGTCGCGGGCAGAGACCAATTCGCGCTCGGCTTGAACCATGTGGGAAATATCGCGCAAGAACGAGATGAAGATTTCGCCCTCGGTCCCCAGAGCGGATTGAATCGAGAATTCCACAGGGAAGATCTCGCCATTGGCGCGCTGCGCTTCGAGCCGCACGCGGCCGGCGCCGACGACCTTGCGCTGGCCTGTCCGCAGATAGCGCGACATGCCGGCCTTATGTGCGCCGCGCAGATGTTCGGGAATGACCATATCCGCGATGTTATGCCCAACCACATCGGCGCGCTTGTGACCAAAAATGCTTTCCGCAGCGCCGTTAAACTCAAGAATATGCCCCAAGCGATTGGTCACGATCACGGCGTCAAGCGAGGTGGCAATGATGGTTTCAAGGCGCGCGGAAGTCGCTTGCAGCACATTCGCACGACGAAACCCCTGTCGGGCCATCCGTGCGAGAAGCAGCGCGGACAGCAGCAGCACCGACAAGAGAGCCAAGGCAACGAATGCCAAGCGCACCAGCGTTTGCGCCACATTTTCGCGACGCGCGTCCGCATTTCTGGCAAAAACCTCAAGCCCGGCAACGGAGAGCGAGCGCACCGCAGAGCGCAGGCTTTCCATTTGCTCGCGCATTTGGGGCAAGTTGGCCTCTAGGACCGGGCCGCCTTCATCGATGATCGGAACGGTTTCAGAAAGAAATCCCAAAACGCGGATCATAGCGACGTTGTAGCGCGGCTCGTCGCGGAGAGACACGTACAGCTGACCATCGGCAAGCACGCGCACGCGGCTGTAGAAGATATCGTATTCCCGGCGCACGGTGGAGAGATTTGGTGTCTCGGCTTGCTGAGCGAGGATGATAGAGCGCTCGAGATCGACGAAATCGACCTCGACCTGGGTCAGGGTCCATTGGACGTTGTCGGAGCTTGCGGTGTCGAGCAGCGTCATATTCGAGACGACAGCCTGCGCGAGATGCACCAATACACCGATGGCCACAATGGCAACCGTGATTACGGATGCCATCCGTAATGGGGCAGAGGTCAGAAAACTAAACATCCCAGTAACGAAGCCCAAGTCCGACTTAAATTCTTGCACGCTCGCCTTAAGGCACAACCTCAATGCTCACGAGCTGCCAAATGCTCCGCGAATATACTTTTTCGCTGCGATAACGTTCATCCAAATCATAGGGGTAGACAAGCCAAAACGGCCCTTTGTCCCGCAAAGGCATCGCGGCGCCGTTCGCTTCGAACGCGATCATCGGCCCGCCCTCTTCAATTTCTGAAACCGGGATTTCCACCGTGTAATCATTCACCGCACGGGCCAACAATGTGCCGGAGGTGATATTGAAATGCTTCAAGAGACCCGCCAGTGACGAACCTTTGAATGCTTGCGGCCCATTGGTCCAGATCGTGGTTGTTGTGAAGGAAACCGGAGCGATTTCCGCGAGTGCTGCCGCATTAAGGGTAATTTCGGTAGGGGAGGCTCCTTGCGAGAGTGCCCCTTTGAGGTGAAGCAGAGGGCCAGAAGGATCGTCGCTCGCGTGGGCCATACGGACAGGGCCTTGTCCGAAAATAACCGTAGCTGCGAAGAGCATCGCAACCAAACCACGCGCCGCACCTTTGGAACCAAAGCTTACCGACTTGGAAAGCCAACCAACTACACGCATAACCACATGACCTTTCAGGTTTAAAAATATGCCTTTCGGATATCTATTATCACCATTATTTCGGATCATAAGTTGCCCTTTCATATATTCAGCTATCCCATCGTATTAAAATCGATGAGTTCCTAAGAGGTTCAACGGTCAAAATTCTGTGATGTTTACCTTGAGGCGTCTGCGCGCTTGCCCGAATCTAGGCTCAACCCGGAAATCACCGACGCAAACGGGTAGCACGGCTTGCCAAATGTTTGTTCGGCGCCTGAGCGTTGAGGGGGGCCGAAATTGCGCGCTGGAGTTTATTGTTCCAAAACAGACGCAAAGGAAAGATATCTGAACGATATTGAGAAAACGCGCCATGCGACTCAACCTAGATTTGACAGAGGCCCCCCGTTTGCTCCATCCTAAGTGACAGCGGTGTAGAAACGGTAACGGTTGACGATTTTCGAGCCCTTTCGCGAATTTCCATCCTTTAGGATGTATAAACCCTCCACAATTGACACGCTTGAGGGATTTTCGCGCAAAGTTATTCGCCTTATGAGTGATCCTGAGAACGAGAGAAAAATACCTACGCCACAGGATTGCCGTAATTGGCAAATATCCTTCCAGACACCCCGTATGAGACGGAATGAGCTCTAAAATGAAAATTCTTGTCGCTGACGACCATGATCTGCTCCGCGAAACCCTTGTGATGTTTCTTGAATCTGCTGGAGGCTTCAAAGCTGACAGCACGGCAGATTTCAACGGCGTGGCCGATCTGATCAAATCGGGTAACCGTTATGATGTGATCTTGCTGGACCTCAATATGCCGGGCATGGCCGGGCTAGATGGATTGACGCGGGCGGCTGAATTGGCCCCCTCAAGCCGGATCGCGCTGATTTCAGGCATGGCCAACCGCGAAACAGCCGAGAAGGCACTGGAAATGGGCGCGGCAGGCTTCTTGCCGAAAACGCTGTCGGCGAAATCCTTGGTGAATGCGATCAAATTCATGGCCATGGGCGAGCAATATGCGCCAATCGATTTCATGACCGCAGAGGAAGACCACGCACAAAACCCAATCGCGGAAAAGCTCACCGAGCGGGAATTGCAGGTGCTCAAAGGGTTGACGCAAGGCAAGTCCAACAAGGAAATCGCCCGCGACCTAGACCTGCAAGAGCCGACCGTGAAGCTGCATATGAAGACGCTCTACCGGAAATTGGGGGCATCGAACCGCACACAGGCGGCCCTGATCGCCAAGGAAAGCGGAATTTTCTAAGTCCGGGTTCCGACAGACCTATCCATGAGTTTGAAAAGCGCGCTCTTTGCAGGACGCGCTTTTTTCACGTCTTGGCGCCGATCCAAACGTTATGCGCGCTCTGCCGCGAGGCGCACGGCCTCAACCATGGCGCGGCGCGGATGGCGCACCGCATCTGTTGAGACGGCTTGAGCGGAAATTTCCGCCAAAAGCGACGCACGCGCCGCCCGTTTGTGCCGCGAGAAGAATGCGGGAGCGAGCGGGGTGAGTTTGCGGATCATCCGCTCCCAACTGACGAAAGGATGTTCCATCGGCTCGCCGACCTGCGTGATCTGACGGCAGCGCGCCGACAGCGTGGCCAAGCCCTCGATTTCCCAGTCTGTCGACAGGCGCAAGCGCAACCAGCATTCGAGCGCCGCATGTTGGTCAAAGTTGGGATCGAAAACGCAGGGGCTATTTTGCGAATCGCGAGGGCTAACGGCGATGTCCTGCGCTGCGTCCCGCCGGATGACCACCGAGGACAGCACCCCAATCGGGTTGGCCCGAAAAAGCGTAGCGGCGGAAATATCTTGCACCTTCGGTCGGTAGGTTTCGCCCAAGGAGAGGCCCGTGCGATCCAGCCAGACATAGCCCGAATAGCTCAAGCCAAGTTGCGGCTCTTGAGTGAAATGAGCGAGATGAGACGCAAATTTCTCGGGCTCCCAGATATCACCCGCCCAACAAAAGCCGATGAAGGCGCCACGCGACGCAGCAATGCCTGCGTTCAAAGCATTGGCGAGGTGAAATTTCGCCAGTTTCAGCCGCTTGATCTGTGGATTGGTTTCCCTGAAGCGATCGACGACTGCTTCGACAGGATCTCCCCCCCCGGCGTTGACAACGATGATTTCCACGTCGCGCACCGTTTGCGCCAAAGCCGCGTCCAAGCTGCGGGCCAAGCCGGAGCGATGCGACGGGGCAAGGATGATCAATGAGGCGCGCAGCATAACACAGGTCCTTTTGTTGGTAATGACCCCTCAAAACGCCCGAGTTTCACGCTTGCGATGGCGCGACGGCAGATCGCTCATGCGAAGCGCACGTGAAAACCAGACACCCCCGACCCCACGTGTAGCGGGAGGCAGCATGACTGCGTGCAGCGGGGACGGTTGGGCGTGCACCCCTTACGGATGGGGTCTGCATTTTCTCGGATTGCGACCCACCCACTTAGATTTACGGGCAACGGCTTGGCGCAATGGTCAAACAAAGAGGCGCTTCGGCTTTGCAGCGCGGGGGAACTGCACTAAGGTCCGGCACGAATACGGAGCTTCGCCGCAGAGAATGGACCAGAATGCACAGTTTACCGACACTCATGGTGGCCCCGAATGGCGCGCGTCTGACAAAGGCCGACCACCCTGCCCTGCCTGTCACCATTCAAGAAACCGTGGCGGCGACGCTGGCGGCGCGTGATGCTGGTGCGGATGGCTTGCACGCCCATGTGCGCGATGCGTCAGGCGCGCATGTGCTTGATGCGGGGCTTTATAGCGAATTGCTGGCAGAACTGGCGCGGCAAGCCCCCGGATTTTATGTGCAAATCACCACGGAAGCCGTGGGGCGCTATAGCCCGGCACAGCAGCGCGAATTGATTGAAACCTTGGTGCCACCCGCGGTTTCAATTGGGCTCCGAGAGATTGACGCGGAGAGTGATCAAAACCGCACGCGGCGGTTTTTTGCCTTTTGCGCCGATGCCAAAATCCATGTGCAGCACATTCTTTATGACATGGACGATGTGCACCGACTGGCGGCGCGCCGTGCCGATGGCACGCTCCCCCCCGGACCTTTGGCGGCCATTCTGGTGATGGGACGGTATACCGAGGGGCAAGTTTCAGATGTAACCGCGATAGCCCCGTTTGTGGCGGGATTACACGCGGTTGAGCCAGACGTGGATTGGTCTCTTTGTGCCTTTGGTCAGACAGAAACGGCCTGTCTGGTGGAAGCGGCCCGACTGGGCGGCAAGATGCGCGTGGGATTTGAAAACAATCGCGTTAACCTGAATGAGACAATTGCCGTTGATAATGCTGATCGTGTGCGTGATTTGCGCGCGGCGTTGGCCAAGGGAACTTAACCAAAGGTATGTTTATGTCGCAATATCTTCGCCTATCCGCCTTCTTTGCAGTGATTGCCGGGCTGTTGCTTTGTGTTTTCTCCCTGCCATTCGTCCCCGATTGGTGGGCGCCGACGCTGTGGGTGATGGCCGCTCTCTTTGCCGTGCTGGTCGTGGTTGGGGTTCGCGATATCATGCAGTCCAGACATGCCGTGCTTCGCAATTACCCGGTGCTGGGGCATGTGCGCTATTTCTTTGAACATATCCGCCCGGAAATTCGTCAATACTTGATTGAAGGCGATGAAGAAGAGGTGCCGTTTTCTCGCGAGCAGCGTGAGATCGTCTATCAACGCGCCAAGAACGTCGAAGACAAGCGGCCCTTCGGGACGAAGAAACGGGTTTATGACAGCGGATACCAATGGCTGACCCATTCGATCCTGCCGCGCAAAATTGAAAATAACGATTTTCGCCTGACGATTGGCGGGCCTGACTGCAAGCATCCCTATGATGCGTCGATCTACAATATCTCTGCCATGAGTTTCGGTGCGCTATCAGCCAATGCGATTCTCGCTTTGAACAAGGGCGCCAAGGCGGGCAGATTTGCTCATGACACCGGCGAAGGCGGGATTTCGCGCTATCACCGCGAGGGCGGGGGCGATCTTATTTGGGAATTGGGGTCGGGGTATTTCGGGGCCCGCGATTCTGCCGGGCGGTTTGACCCTATCCGCTTCGCGGAGCAGGCCGCGGATCCCCAAATAAAGATGATCGAATTAAAGCTGAGCCAAGGGGCGAAGCCCGGTCAAGGCGGCGTATTACCTGGGGCCAAGATTACACCCGAGATTGCCGAAGCGCGCGGCGTGCCAATGGGGGTGGATTGCGTATCCCCCGCGCGGCATTCGGCGTTTTCCACGCCAATTGAGATGATGGAATTTATCGGAAAGCTGCGCGATCTGGCTGGAGGAAAACCAACTGGTTTCAAGCTCTGCATCGGGCACCGCCGAGAATTCATGTGCATTGTCAAAGCGATGCTGGAAACAGGGATCACACCTGATTTCATTGTGATCGACGGAAAAGAGGGCGGCACGGGAGCGGCGCCGATGGAGTTTGCCAATCACATGGGCATGCCTTTGGTCGAGGGATTGACCTTCGCGCATAATACGCTGCGTGGTGCCGGCCTGCGGGATCGGGTGAAACTTGGTGCCTCGGGGAAACTCATCCACGCCTTTGACATTGCCAAAGCATTGGCCTTGGGCGCGGATTGGGCCAATTCGGCGCGCGGTTTCATGTTCTCGATTGGGTGCATTCAGGCACAGGCCTGCCACACCAATCACTGTCCGACCGGGGTCGCCACCCAAGACAAAGCCCGACAAAAGGCCCTGGTGGTGCCCGACAAGGCAGAGCGCGTTGCACATTTTCATAAGAATACGCTGAAGGCGCTTGGCGATATGACTGGAGCAGCCGGGCTGACGCATCCCTCGCAGTTCTTGCCGCACCACCTGTTGATGCGCGAAAACGACCGCGACATGGTGACGGGCAAAGATGTCTATCCCTATATGCCAGAAGGTTTTCTGCTGCGTGGGGATGATACGCGCTTTGGTTATCTTGAGCGGTGGAACCGCGCGCGCGCGGAAGGGTTTGAGCCTGTAGACGACGGCGTGTAACGCCTTGCGCGCAATGGCGATGGGCCGGGTTAGAGCGGGGTATCGCCCTCATGCAGGCTGGCCAACTCGCCCAAGGTAACCGGTTTGAGGGGCGGACGAATGCGACCCAGACCGATTTCTGCGGGTGAGGAGCCGTGCGTTTCGGCAAGAAGCTCGGTCAGCGTCAAGGCACAGGAACGTCCTTGGCATGGGCCCATGCCCGGACGCCCGAAAGCCTTGAGCTGATTGGGGCCCATCGCGCCTTTACGACCCCAATTGCGGATTTGGCCTGCGGTGATTTCCTCACATCGGCAGACCGTCGTTCCATCAGCGGGGCGCAAGACAGCCTCCGGCACGGGATAGGCCGTATCGAGAAAAGCTCGCAGCGCCCTCTCTGCCGAAAGGCGCGCCGCCGGTGCGCGCGATTGGGCCCTGCGCGCGGCCTCGGTCAGATGCCCCAAAGAGGCCGCGATCGTGAGAGCGGCCAAGCGGCCTGCATCTGCGGCGGCTTTTGCGCCTGCGATGCCAGAGCCGTCGCCCGCCACATAGATACCCGGTGCCGATGTCGCGCCCGACGCGTCACAAACAGGCGCAAAGGCCCGTTGGCGAGGGAGCCATTGATGATCAAGGCGCAGAGCGCGCGTCGCTTGCGTATTGGGCACAACGCCTTGGTGCAACATCACAGTCGCGCAGGCGATCTCTTGCACACGGCCTTGGGCGCGAAACCGCAGCGCTGTGGCATGGTCGGTCCCCAAGACTGCCAAATCAGTGGCCGCGGTGATCCGGCGCACCCCGTGACGGCGCAATTCCGCCAATAGGCCCAACCCTTTGAGCAAGGTGCGCCAACCGCGCAGACCGGGCAAGAGCAGTGGTGCCGCGCGGAGGATATCGCGTGTTGATTGCGTTTCCACGAGCGCCAAGGGCGGCATACCCGCTCGCGCCATTTGCACCGCAAGTAGATAAAGAAGCGGGCCGGAGCCGGCCAAGACAGCCCGTTCGGGCAAGATGCCGGAGGCTTTCAAAAGGATTTGCCCCGCTCCCGCCGTCATGACGCCGGGCAACGTCCAGCCGGGGATGGGCACCGGGCGCTCAATCGCTCCTGTGACCAAGAGCAGCGTTTTCCCGGTGATTTGCGCCGCCTGTCCGTTGCGGGAATAGGTGAGCGTGACGCCCTCGGCACTTTTGGCGATATCCCAGACGGTGGCCGTGAAGATCTGCTCAACCGGGCTTGCCATCAAATCCTTGGCCAGGGTTGCGCCATGCATGTAATCCGCACCAAGGAGCGGGGCGCGCGACGCGCCGCCTGTGGTGATTGCACGGTAGATCTGCCCACCCGGGCCTTCGGCTTCATCCAACAGCGTGGCGCTAAGACCGAGACGGGCAGCTTCGGTGGCCGCTGCCATGCCTGCAGGACCCGCGCCAAGGATCAAGAGATCACGCATCGGAGCCTCCAGCGGGCGCGACAACGAGCCCAGCGCTGACTGTCACTTGGCAGGCTTGACGGGTCACCCCCGCGATCGTGACAAGGCAATCGTAGCATGAGCCCATCATGCAATAGGGCGCGCGAGGCGCACCGCTGACAGGTGTTTTGCGAAAAGTGCCGATACCCGCAGCCAAAAGCGCGCCGGCGAGATTGGCACCATTTGGTAGCTGAAGGGGGGCCCCATCCCAAAGGATTTCAACGCAGGGGGCCTCTGGCGAGAGGTTACGAAAAGCGGGTTTCACTGAAGACCTCCAGATCAGGCGCGTCTGCGTCGCCGTCGAGCCATTTGGGGATCAACCGTGCATGGGCGGCCGCGAGGGTGATGCCGGAATGGCAGGTCACCAAAGCGGCGCCGGGCATGGTTTTGGATTTTTGATAAATCGGCAAACCATCGGGCGACATGATGCGAAGCGCGCCCCAAGCACGCAGCATTTGCACCTTCTCAAGGCGCGGAAGCACTGCAATGGCGCGGGCGGCGATGCCTGCGGCGGTGTCGAGGGTCACGCCGTCGTCGAGGCCAACTTCCTCTTTACTATCGCCGATCTGGATGCCGCCCTCGTCAACTTGGCGTAAAATTCCCGAGGGACGGTTTAACATTTTCGGCAGTTTCTCGGTGACAAGCACTTGGCCCCGTTGGGGCCGGACTGGCGCGGCAAAGCCAAAGAGCGGCCCGAGGTCCATCGCGCCCAAACCCGCACAAAGCACCACGCGCCCTGCTTCGACCACACGGCCTGACGCGCAGGTCAGGCGAAACCCATCCCGAGCCTCGACACCTGTGACGCGTTCGTTGAGATGCACCGTGGCCCCTTGGCGGCGCACATCGGCAGCCAGAGCGCGCAAAAGGCGAAGGGGATTCACATGGCCGTCTTGATGGTGCAAGATCGCCCCTGCCACCCGCGGGCCTACTTCGGGCTCTTCTCGGCGCAATGCGTTATTGCCCAAGACTTCAAACGGATAATCCCCGCCCAATGCAGCACGCAGCGCCTCATATTGGGCAACTTTGGCCGCGAGGCTTTCTTCGGTCAGATGAAAATCCCAGCCGCCGTTTTGCGTGAGCGAAAGGGATTCGCCCGTTGCGGAGGCGAGATCTTGGGAAAAGTCCGACCAGAGGGCAGCAGAGCCTTGAGTCCAGCGGGCATAATGCGGGGCTTTGAGGCCTTTTGATTGCACCCAGATCAGGCCGAAATTGCCACGGCTGGCGCGGAAAGTGCCATCTTCGCCGTCGAGGATGGTGACCCTGTGACCGCGCGCCAACAGGCCCCACGCGACGGAGAGACCCACGACGCCGCCGCCGATCACTGCATAGTCTGCGCCCATTCCTGCGGCTCTCCCCTTGGGTGCGCGTTTGCGCTTTCTTGGCCCATAGAGGCCGCTTGACGCGCAATCGTCAAGCGGCCCCTTCCCGAGAGCGGCGG
>DOOI01000127.1:0-3237 GCA_003512825.1 Paracoccaceae bacterium
TGGATGAAGCCCATGTCGAGCATCTGGTCTGCCTCATCAAGGACGAGGAAGCCACAGCCGTTCAGATTGACCGAACGGCGGCTGATAAGATCCATCAGGCGCCCCGGAGTGGCGACGAGAATATCAACACCCTGCGACATGGCGCGTTCTTGGGGAGACATGCCGACACCGCCCACAATCGAAGTGACGCGTATTTTTGTGCCGTCGGTGAATACCTTGAGCGAGGATTCGATCTGGCGCACCAGCTCGCGGGTGGGGGCCAAGATCAAGGCGCGGGCGGATTTCGGTGTCGGGCGAGTGGGATCAGCACTCAGGCGTTGGATCAATGGCAGGCCAAAGGCCAGCGTTTTACCAGTGCCTGTTTTGGCCAGCCCCATTACGTCGCGCCCTTCGAGAGCGGCAGGGATTGACCCGGCTTGGATCGGGGTCGGCTCGGTGATGCCGCCCCGGGTTGCGCGAGCGCAGATAGCCTCAGAAAGGCCCATTTCAGCAAAACTTGTCATATCGTCTACTCTTTCCGGCCCTCGCAAAACGCGCAGACCAAAGGCCCCGCGATGCGCGGTGCCTGCATGGGTTCGGGCGGCCCTCCCCCGGATTGGGCCGCATGCCCGCCGGGTGTCCGTCCGTCTCTCCCACGCGTGATGTCGGGAAAACTCATCGGCGTTCCGCAAGCCTTCGGGCGCTCCCGCCCTGCTCGCCACCTGCTCACGCGGCAGGAACGTCGATATGCGTCACATGGGGATAAGTCGCGACAAAGTCAACTGTCCGCGTCAGGATGGGTAGAAATGGGTCGGCTGCGTGGCTATAGCATCGCGCAACCTTGCTGTGGTGTGAGGCTATTGATCTGGGGGAGCCATTGGATGACTGAAACCATTATCGCCCGTTGCGAATCCCGTGGATTGCGGATGACCGAGCAGCGCCGGACGATTGCGGCTGTTTTGGAGGGGTCCGACGATCATCCACATGTGGAAGAGCTTTACGCGCGCGCCTCTGCGATTGATCCCAATATTTCGCTGGCGACGGTTTATCGCACCGTCAAGCTGTTCGAAGAGGCGGGCATTTTGGATCGCTTGGAGTTTGGCGACGGTCGGGCGCGTTATGAGGATGCAGACCGCGACCATCATGACCATTTGATCGATATTGCCACAGGCGAAGTGATCGAGTTTTGTGATCCCGAAATTGAAGCCTTGCAGGAAAAAATCGCGCAAAAGCTTGGATTTCAACTCAAAGGCCATCGGCTCGAGCTATATGGCGTTCGGATACGCAAGACCTAACCGAGGGCTCGGAGCTATTCCCGCTATGTTTCAGGCGCATGGCACCTGACCCGTGCCGGGGCTTGTGAGCGCTGCGCCGCGCCGTTAACCCGGTGAGGCAAAGTAGGAGAGCTTGCATGGAAAATATGCGCGGCGCGGCACTGATGGTGGCCGCTATGGCCTTCTTTTCCATAGAGGACATGTTCATCAAATGGCTCTCTCAATCCGGAGTGCCTTTGGGTCAAATTCTGTTTATCCTTGGGGTCGGTGGCGCAACGGTTTTCGGATTGGTGGCACGTGCACGGGGTGAGGCGGTGTTTTCACCGCTGTTTTGGGCGCGTGCCGTGGTTTTGCGAAATATCGGAGAGATCGTCGGCACTTTGGGCTTTGTGACAGCAATTGCGCTGACGCCAATTTCCTCGGCCTCGGCGATATTCCAAGCGAACCCTTTGGCGGTCACGTTGGGGGCGGCGCTTTTCTTGGGGGAGAAGGTTGGCTGGAGACGTTGGGCGGCGATTCTAGTGGGGTTCTTCGGCGTGTTGCTGATTGTGCGTCCCGGAACAGAAGCCTTTGATCCATTGTCACTTTTCGCCGTCGTCGCAGTAATCGGACTGGCCTTGCGCGATCTGGCAACGCGGGTCGTCAAATCATCGGTAACTTCGTTTCAACTGTCGACATGGGGATTTTCAACGCTGATCCCGGCGGGATTATTTTTGTTTTGGTTCACCGGTGCGCCGCCTGTGGCAATGGTGGGCTGGCAGGTTGGCACGATGGCGGCGGCGCTGGGGTGCGCGCTGTTTGGATATTACGCGATTGTTGGTGCCATGCGGTTGGGCGAGGTCAGTTTCGTAACCTCATTTCGCTATTCGCGCCTTGTGTTTGCACTGATCATCGGCACGGCATTTTTCGCCGAAACCCCCGATGCGATGACCCTTATTGGGTCGGCCTTAATTGTCGGGTCGGGGCTTTATGCGCTGTTACGGGAGCGGCAGTTGAAGCGCGCGCGATGAAATCGCCGGACCGTTGGCGCAAACAGCCTTCCCCTTACGATCCGACACGCCTAGAAGGCCGATAAATCCCTGAATTTTCCCTGTGAAGGAGCCTCTTATGAGCACGATCATCGACATTCACGCCCGCGAAATCCTCGACAGCCGGGGCAATCCGACCGTGGAAGTGGACGTCACCCTCGAGGATGGCACCATGGGTCGGGCCGCCGTGCCATCGGGGGCGTCGACAGGCGCACATGAGGCCGTGGAAAAGCGTGATGGTGACAAAGCGCGCTATTTGGGTAAGGGCGTTTTGGAAGCCTGTGCGGCCGTTAACGGCGAAATCGCTGAGGCCATCTTGGGCTTTGACGTCACGGAGCAAGTTGCCATCGACATGGCGATGATCGAATTGGATGGCACCCCGAACAAAGCGCGTCTGGGAGCAAATGCGATTTTGGGTGTTTCTTTGGCTGTGGCAAAGGCCGCCGCAGACTACACCGCGCAACCCCTCTTTCGCTATATCGGCGGCACCTCGGCACGGGTTTTGCCAGTGCCGATGATGAATATCATCAATGGCGGCGAGCATGCCGACAATCCGATCGATATCCAAGAATTCATGATCATGCCCGTCTCTGCTGAGAATATTCGCGACGCAGTCCGGATGGGTTCGGAAGTGTTCCATACGCTGAAAAAAGAGCTTACCGCGCAAGGCCTGTCGACGGGTTTGGGGGATGAGGGGGGCTTTGCACCTAATATCGCGTCGACGACTGCCGCGCTTGATCTGATCCTGAAGTCCATCGAAAAGGCAGGCTATACACCGGGTAAAGACATTTATCTGGCCCTTGATTGCGCCTCGACGGAATATTTCAAGAACGGCAAATACGAGATGAAAGGCGAAGGCCTGTCGCTCACCTCGGCTGAAAATGCCGCTTATCTGGCCAAACTCTGCGCTGACTATCCAATCATTTCGATTGAAGATGGCATGAGCGAAGACGATT
>DOOI01000127.1:3516-3677 GCA_003512825.1 Paracoccaceae bacterium
AAGATGGCATGAGCGAAGACGATTGGGAGGGCTGGAAAATCCTGACCGAGATGCTGGGTGACAAGGTGCAATTGGTGGGTGACGATTTGTTTGTAACCAACCCCGCGCGTCTTGCAGAAGGGATCAAGGCAGGTGTGGCCAATTCGATGCTGGTGAAGGTC
>DOOI01000127.1:3968-4108 GCA_003512825.1 Paracoccaceae bacterium
GATGCTGGTGAAGGTCAACCAGATTGGCTCCCTGACAGAGACCCTGAAAGCCGTCGATATGGCCCATCGTGCACGTTACACCAATGTCATGTCGCACCGTTCCGGCGAGACCGAAGACGCGACGATTGCTGATTTGGCGG
>DOOI01000127.1:4414-4573 GCA_003512825.1 Paracoccaceae bacterium
AAACTGCGGACAGATCAAGACAGGATCGCTGGCACGCTCCGACCGGCTTGCGAAGTATAACCAACTGATCCGGATCGAAGAAATGCTGGGCGACACCGCAGAATATGCGGGTCGGTCGATCCTGAAAGTGTGATTTCTTAGCTAATCAAAATAGATCGG
>DOOI01000127.1:4869-5064 GCA_003512825.1 Paracoccaceae bacterium
GGGCCTTATGGCTCCCCGTTTTCGTTTCTAGGCCGAGTGAGGCCGCAAAGCGGATGGCGGCTGAGTTGATGGAAATGACCTGCTGCATCCTCGCCGCAAAGCGTGAAATCCTCGATTTTGCACGGCCCGAGGAAGGGTGCGAGTGCGGTCTGCAAATGGGCCTCGATTGGTGGCGTTGCCTCTGACGGAAGATTT
>DOOI01000127.1:5378-5685 GCA_003512825.1 Paracoccaceae bacterium
CGGTCAGGGTCATATGAAAGCGAAATGCCTCCATCACATAGGGGTAGCCCCATTGCTGCAACAGCTTGTCTTGATCTGGCGTAAGGCGGGTGCGGCGGCGTTTGGCGAGTTCGACATCGCTCAAGGCAGCGCGGAAGGGATCAAGCCCAGCCACAAGCTCCGCGGCGGTGGCATTAAGCGTCGAGAGGTCGCCCTGCCCGGTAAGCGCCAAAAAACGCCCGATCCGAGTGATAGCAAGCCCATCGAGGGTCACTGGTGGCAAGCTGGCGCAAAGCGCCTCTGTTGCGGTTTGCAGCGCCGTCATACT
>DOOI01000073.1:0-10136 GCA_003512825.1 Paracoccaceae bacterium
ACCGTGCGCGATTTGCTGGACCAAGGCGTGCCGGGTGAAGTGATCCGCTTCGTTTTCTTGCAGACGTATTTCGGCAAACCGATGGATTGGACCGAGGAAAAGGCCCGGCAAGCCGAAGCGACATTGCGGAAATGGCGAGGTCTCGTCGCGGGCATCGAGCCCGCGCCAAGCCCGGCCCCTGCGGTGATCGAGGCGCTGTGTGATGACCTCAATACAGCCGGGGCCTTGGCTGCCTTGCATGCTGTTGCGGGTGATCCTGCGCTTTTGTTGGCATCGGCACAGTTTATGGGGCTTTTGCAGCCAGAGATGGGCGATTGGACGCAGACCGCTTTCGATCTTGCTCCGCTGGCAAACAAGCTTTCCGCGCTTCGCGAGGCTGCGCTGTTGAGCAAGGATTTCAACGCGGTCGACGCGCTCAAGTCAGCCTTGGTTGCTGCGGGCGTTGAGGTCAGGATGTCGAAAGCAGGCGTGGACTTGACACCCGGCACAGGCTTTGACGCTGCAAAGCTGGAGGGGTTATAATGGATCGCGAGCGGATCTACATCTACGACACCACTCTGCGCGACGGCCAGCAGACCCAAGGTGTGCAGTTCTCTGTAGAAGAAAAACAACAAATCGCCCGCGCCTTAGACGCTTTGGGGGTGGACTATGTCGAGGGCGGCTGGCCCGGCGCAAACCCGACAGACAGCGATTTCTTCGCCGCACTGCCCGCAATAAAGGCAACTGTCACGGCCTTTGGAATGACCAAACGGGCCGGTCGTTCGGCCGGAAATGACGAGGTTCTCGCCGCCGTCTTGAATGCCGGGACGCCTTCCGTCTGTTTGGTGGGCAAGACCCATACCTTCCATGTGGAGACCGCTCTTGGGATCACATTGGCGGAAAACCTCGAAAACATCAGGGCTTCCGTGGCGCATTTGGTGGCTGAGGGCCGTGAGGCGCTATTTGACGCCGAACATTTTTTCGACGGCTACAAGGCCGACCCTGATTACGCGATGGCGTGTTTGCATTCTGCTTTGGAGGCGGGGGCACGGTGGGTTGTGCTCTGTGATACCAATGGCGGCACTTTGCCGGAAGAGGTGGGCGAGATCACCCGCGCGGTGATTGCTGCAGGCATTCCGGGCTCGCGGCTGGGCATCCATACCCATGATGATATCGGCTGTGCCGTTGCGGCGTCACTGGCGGCAATTGATGCGGGCGCGCGCCAAGTGCAAGGCACTTTGAACGGTTTGGGCGAGCGTTGCGGGAATGCCAACCTTACCAGCCTCATTCCGACGCTCGTCTTGAAGCCGCATTACCAAAGCCGCTTTGACACAGGCGTGAGTGACGAGGCGCTCTTGGGGTTGACCAAGATCAGCCGGCGGCTGGATGATATTCTCAACCGCGTGCCATTGCGCCAAGCGCCTTATGTCGGGGCTTCGGCCTTTGCTCACAAGGCTGGGCTTCACGCGAGCGCCATTCTCAAAGATCCTTCGACCTATGAACATATCGATCCAGTCGCAGTCGGAAACGCGCGCATTATTCCAATGTCAAACCAAGCCGGGCAATCCAATTTGCGGCGGCGATTGGCAGAAGCGGGATTGGCTGTCGACGCAGGCGATCCGGCGTTGGCGCGCATCCTTGATCGGGTCAAGGCGCGCGAGGCAGAGGGGTATTCCTATGACACCGCGCAGGCCTCGTTTGAGCTGCTGGCACGCGAAGAATTAGGGCTGAAGCCGGATTTTTTCGAGGTGAAGCGCTACCGTGTGACGGTGGAGCGGCGCAAGAACAAGTATAACCAGACGATCAGCCTCTCCGAGGCGGTGGTCGTTGTGAAGGTGGATGGCGAAAAGAGGCTATCGGTCTCGGAATCGCTTGATGAGACAGGGTCGGATCGTGGTCCGGTGAATGCTTTGTCCAAGGCACTATCGAAGGATCTGGGCCAATATTCAGAACAGATCGAAGATATGCGGTTGGTGGACTTCAAGGTGCGGATCACCCAAGGCGGCACAGAGGCTGTGACGCGCGTCATTATCGATAGTGAGGACGCAGCAGGGCGACGGTGGTCGACGGTCGGTGTGAGTGCCAATATTGTCGATGCCTCCTTTGAGGCGCTGCTTGATGCGATTAATTGGAAGTTGTTGCGGAGCCAAGCAGCGTGACGCAACTGAGCGGTGACGAAGGTCTCAATACCTGTGCGGCTTTGCTGGAGAAGGGGGATCCAGACCGCTTTCGCGCTGTGATGGCCGCGCCGCGCGCGGCGCGCCGGGTGCTCTTTCCGATTTATGCTCTTAATCTTGAAGTGGCGCGGATCCCTTGGCTCAGCAAAGAGCCAATGATCGTCGCGATGCGCTTGCAATGGTGGCGCGATGCTTTGGCCGAGATTGCAGCGGGGGGTGAGGTGCGCGCACATGAAGTGTTGGCGCCGCTCAAAAGTGTCGTGACGCCCGAGGTCGCATCGGCGCTAGACCAAGTGGTGGCAGCACGAGAATGCGATTGTGACGTAACGCCGTTTCACGATGAAGCTGCGTTGCGTGCCTATTTGGCTGCAACCGGAGGCGAGTTGATGTGGGCGGCGGGAGCGGCACTGGGGGCAACCGTGGCCGAGGCACCGCAGTTGCGCGCGATAGGGGCCGCGCAGGGATTGGCCAACTATTTTCTGGCCTTGCCAGAGTTGGTCGAGCGTGGGCGGCGGCCATTGCCGGATGGGCGACAAGAGACGCTTGCACGGATGGCGCGGGAGACAATGGCGGACTTGTCGACGTCTGTCCTATCGCGGTCGGCGCGGATCGCGGCGTTGCAAGCGTTTGCTGCGCGCGGCGTGTTACGCCGTGCTGCCTCAGATCCCAATCGTGTGGCGCAGGGGCAGTTGCGCGCGCCGTTTCGTGAGAGTGTGGCGCTTTTGAAAGCAGCAATACGCCTCTAGGCCAGATCAAGCCTCTTTGGGGCGCATCATCAACCAGATCAGGGCGCCGCCAGCCAGCACAAGAAACGGTGCCATTGCGAGGTTGACCGCCATCCAGCCCTCTTGCGGCGTCCCACCCGAACAATTCATCAATCCACCCGAAGAGAAGGATGCGGCGGTGACACCGCCGAAGATGATGAGGTCATTGAGGCCCTGCATGCGACCGCGTTCATGCGGGGCATGCGCGCTCGCAACCATTGTGGTGGCACCGATGAAGCCGAAGTTCCAGCCGATCCCGAGCAAGATCAGTGCAACAAAGAAGTTTTCCAACGCGACACCGGCCAAAGCGACTCCACCCGCTGCTGCAAGGATGAAAAGCCCAATAGCAACAATGCGTTCAACGCCGAAGCGCGCAATTAGGTGCCCGGTGAAAAACGACGGCGCATACATTGCCAGCACATGCGCCGAAACGACATTGGCGGCGTCATTTGTCTCAAAGCCGCAGCCGACGACGGCGAGCGGCGAAGATGTCATCACAAGGTTCATGAGAGCATAAGAGACCATGGCGCAAATAACGGCGACCGCGATGCGAGGATCGGAGAGAAGCTCCTTTCGGCTGCGGCCTTGTGGTGCCCCAGCGACGGGAGGTTTTGGTTTGGGGATGTCGAGAGCGAGAAAGAGGAAGGAGCCGACGACATTGACAGCAATCACGCCCAGATAGGTGCCAAGGAAAGGAATAACCATCGAGTCTGCGGTGACTTTCACCAGCTGTGGCCCGAGAAAGGCCGAGAGCAAACCACCGGCCATCACATAGGAAATCGCTTTCGGTCGGAAGGCGTCTGAGGCGGTATCTGTTGCAGCAAAGCGATAAAAGCCCTGATTGGACATGTAGACGCCGGTAAAGAGGGAACCCAAGAGGAAGATATAGAAATTGGCGGTATAAAGACCGTAAGCACCAATTGCGCCTCCGATGGCGCCACAGGCCGCCCCGATCATAAACCCAGTCCGGCGGCCGTATTTTTGCATGATCGACGAGACAGGTGTTGCCGCGAGCATGGATCCGAGCACGATCAAGCTGATTGGCAGGGTGGCCAGACAGGGGTTGGGAGAGAGCGTTTGACCTGCAAGCCCGGCGATTGTGAAGATCATCGGCATCTGGCTGCCGAGAATGGCTTGGGCTGCGACAAGCACAGCTACGTTACGCTTTGCGCGCGCGTCATCGGGGATATATGCAGAATCGCTCATACGTCGAAGCGTTAGGCTTCTCGTATGACCACTTCAAGAGGGCTTGCGGAACTTTCACCCTAAACCCATAGCGCCAAATTTTTTTGAATAAAAAATTTTATAATTTATTCAATAAATTACATGCTACTCCGCAGCGATTGAAAAGGGGTGTAATGTTACACGGGGGGCAGCTTGGCCGGGGATCAAGACGCCTTTTCCAATGACAAGCAGAGCAGGTGGCTCGAGGCCAGCGGCGAGGATATCCGCCTCTATCCGGTCGAGTCGTGAGACAATGACCCGTTGTGCGCTGGTGGTGGCAGACATTACAATTGAGACGATTTCATCCGGTGCACGACCACCTGTGATCAGTGCCCTTGAGATCGGTCCCGCGTGTTTCATCCCCATATACACAACAATTGTGCCCGAGAGTTTGGCCAATGCGGGCCAATTCACCGAGGCTGCGGGGCCGCCCGTGGCGTCGTGGCCAGTGACGAAGGTGACCGCTTGATTGTCGCCGCGTTCGGTGAGTGGAATACCGGCATAGGCAAGACCGCCGATGCCAGACGTTATGCCGGGGACCACTTGCAGCGGAACTTGCGCTGCCATCAGCGCGCGGGCTTCTTCGGCTCCACGTCCGAAGGTAAAGGGGTCGCCCCCCTTGAGGCGCAGAACACGCAGGCCTTTCCGGGCGAGCGCGATCAGTGTGTCGCAGATGTCGGCTTGCTTTGCCGATGGTTTGCCGCCGCGTTTTCCGGCAGCGATCCTCTGGGCTTGGGGTGCCCAATCAAGGATGTCTTCATTGACCAGTGCGTCATGCACGATGACATCGGCTTGGCGCAGTGCGTTTAGGGCGTGTAGCGTCAGAAGCCCCGGGTCACCGGGACCTGCGCCGCAAAGCCAGACCCAGCCCTTCTCAAGGCGCGGCCATTCAGCGAAAGGCAAGGCGGGGGCGCGGCTAAATGAGGCGGCAGGATGAACGGACATTGGCGGACTCCGGATAGGTCAGGCGAACAAAACCATGCGATTGATGTGCTGGCTAGAGATGCGGCATGGATGGCCAGGCTTGGGGGGCGGTAAAAGTTCTTGGCGGTGGGCGGTGGAAAGGCTGCTGATTATTTTCTGAAGCCAAACTGGAATAATATCTGAGAAAAATCCGGTCTTTGGAAATATAATTCTTATTGGTAGCAGTATTTGGCGTGAACGACAGAACAGGTTTCCGCGCTTGTTCTTGGGGGGCTTCCGGGTAGTTTGGCGTTAGGGGGACGATATGGTTGGTCGAATCATTGAGACAGAAGCGGATATAGCGGAGGGCATGGCGTGGTTGGCGGCGCATTGTCCTCGGATGGCGGCGGCACATGCGGAAACGGGGATGTTGCCCCTGCGGCGCAAGCCCGACGGATTTGGGCAACTCTTGTCTGCGATTGTCAGCCAGCAGGTGTCTGTTGCTTCGGCGCGTGCGATCTGGGGGCGGTTGGAGGCTGCGGGTGCTGTGACCTCTGAGGCCGTGCTGGCCTATGACGAGGAAGCGTTGCGGGGCTTGGGGTTGAGCCGTCAAAAGGCGCGCTATGCTCGGGCATTGGCAGAGGCGCAGATTGACTATGCGGCGCTGCGCGGGGCAACCGATGCAGAGGTGGTGCGCGTGTTGACGGCTGTTTCCGGCATTGGGGTGTGGACCGCCGAAATCTACGCGATGTTCAGTTTGTGGCGGGCGGATGTGTTTGCGCCGGGCGATTTGGCGCTGCAAGAGGGTGCGCGGGTGCTTTATGGACTTGAGGCGCGCCCCAAAGACAAGGCGCTGCGCGAAATGGCGCAGGCATGGTCGCCGTGGCGATCGGTTGCGGCGCGGACGCTCTGGGCCTACTACCATGTTGTCAAATCACGTGAGGGAATTGCATGACACGGGTTCTCAAGGCTGCGAAGCGGGCGGCATTGTCGGGCGAGGCACGTTCGGCGGTGGTCTTTTTGCATGGCTATGGCGCGAATGGAGCGGATCTGTTGGGGCTGGCGGACCCATTGGCCGAGCATTTGCCCGATACGATGTTTGTGGCCCCTGATGCGCCTGAGCGCTGCGCGGGCACGCCGTTTGGCTTTCAATGGTTCCCGATCCCTTGGATCGACGGATCCTCGGAAGAAGAGTCGATGGCAGGGATGGCGCGGGCGGTTGATGACTTGAACGCCTTTCTCGACGCCTTGATGGTGGATGAGGATTTGTTGCCAGAACAGGTTGTTTTATTTGGATTTTCTCAAGGAACGATGATGAGTCTGCATGTGGCGCCGCGCCGTGAAGATGCGGTGGCGGGTGTCGTGGCATTCTCGGGGCGTTTGTTGGCGCCTGAGTCATTGGTGGATGAGGTCATGTGCCGGCCTCCAATTTTGTTGGTACATGGCGATCAAGATGATGTTGTGCCGATCCAATCCTTGCCGGAAGCGGCGGAAGCGTTGCAGGGGGCAGGATGGCGCGATGTGTTCGCGCATGTGATGAAGGGGACGGCGCATGGGATTGCACCTGATGGTCTGTCAGTGGCTTTGGCGTTCATGCGCGACAAGTGTGGGCTGTAAGGCTTAACAAAGTCTCTCGATAACGAACCGGGCGCGCCAGATGGCACGGCCCGGTTTTTTTATGCGGTTTTGTTGGGCAACTGTCACATGTGACGGATAGGAAAGTGGCGAGATTGTGGGGCTTGTCCCGTGCGAGACACGAGATATAGTCGGAATTAACGGCAGGAGTGGGGGCTCCCCGCTCCGTTGCCAGACGGCAGACAGGGCAGGAGAGATCATCTGTGATGGATGGTGACTTTAGAAGCGCCTTTGTGCGAGACCCGATGAGCCTGCGCCAATACCCGGCGCTGGTGCTGAATGCGGACTTCAGACCGTTGTCTTATTACCCGTTGAGCCTGTGGCCATGGCAAGAGGCGGTCAAGGCGGTGTTCCTCGATAGGGTCAATATTTTGGCGGAATATCAAGAGGTTGCGCGTAGTCCTTCGCGGGAGATGCGGATCCCTTCGGTGGTGGTTCTCAAGGAATATGTCAAACCCCAAAAGCGCGTGGCCTTCACGCGCTTTAATCTTTTTCTACGGGATGAGTTTTCCTGCCAGTATTGCGGCTCAAAGGGGGATTTGACCTTTGACCATGTGGTGCCGCGCGCCCGTGGGGGCATTACAAGCTGGGAGAATGTGGTGGCTGCCTGCTCGCCATGCAACCTGCGAAAAGGCTCGAAAAGCTTGCGAAATTCGGGGCTTAGCCTAAAGAAGCCACCGCGCCAGCCCGGATCGGAAGAGATGAGAAACCTTGGTCGGAAGTTTCCGCCCAACCTGCTGCATGACAGTTGGTTGGACTATCTTTATTGGGATGCCGAGCTGGATGCCTAAGGGGGCTGCGCCCGATCCGTTAACCACGGCATGGACGAGAAAACCTTGGCTCAAGCGACGTATGTTTAACGTATGGTCGGTGTCTGGCTGACGTCATGACACGTTGCGCGCTCAAATCGAGGCGATTCGGGTTAACTCGAGGGATTGTGACGCTGCGTCTCAGACGGTGTGCAGGTAGAGATCGTAATCAACATCCGAGATCGTGCGTGCGACACGTTGATATTCGGCAGCTTTGACCTCGGTGAAGGTGCGGTGCATCTCTGGACCGAGCGCGTCCTTGAGAAAATCAGACTCGCGCGCGGCGGCGATGGCAGAGGCCCAGTCGCGCGGGATCGTGACGCTGGCTTCATCGTCATAGCCATTGCCGGTCGTTTCTGGGCCTGGGTCGATGGCCTCGGCCAATCCTTTGCGAATTCCGGCGAGAATGGTGGCAGCGACGAGATAGGGGTTGGCATCGACGCCAGAGGGGCGGTGCTCGATCCGGCGCGAGGCGGCAGGGCCTTCGGGAATCCGAAGGGCGACGGAGCGATTGTTGACGCCCCAATTCGTCGACACTGGCGCATAGGATTGATTGGCAAAGCGCCGCCATGAATTGAGATGGGGCGCAAAAACCAGCATCGATTCCCCCATAGTGGCCCGAAGCCCGCCTAAGGCATGCAGAAGCTCGGGAGCCCATGTGCCCTCGGTCCGTTCAGAGAAAATATTGCGCCCGGTCGCGTCGGGCAAAGACACGTGGAAATGCATGCCTGAGCCAGCATAGGCCGCGATCGGCTTGGCCATGAAACATGCGGTGAGCCCATGGGCGCGGGCCTGTGCGCGCACGATCCGCTTGAGGCGCAAGAGGTCATCTGCGGCCGTGAGCACATCGGCGCGGTAGCGCAGGGTTAACTCATATTGCCCCGGCGCATATTCGGAGATCATCGTTTCGGCGGTGATCCCCGCCAATTCGGCGCCTTTGTAGATGTCGGAGAACAGCGGCACCATGCCATGCAGGTGATCCACGGAATAGACTTCGGTCTTGCCCGAGATACGCCCGTCAAGCACGGCGGCAGCGGGGCGCACCTGGCCCTGTGCATCCCGTTTGGGGTCGAGAAGGAAAAACTCCAATTCGAAGGCCGCAGCGGGGAAGTGGCCCTCGGCTGCGAGCGCGGCTTGTTGGCGTGCCAGAGCATGGCGGGGGTCGGAGGTCATGGGGCGACCGTCCAATTCATAAAGGCCCATCAGCACCTCGGCCCGAGGCGGGGTGGTGTTGTGCAATGGCACCAGAGTGCCGGGCAGGGGCCATGCCTTGAGGTCGCCATCACCCTGATCCCAGATCAGGCCGGTTTCATGGACATCTTCGCCGACGATATCGAGACCGAGAATGGAGATTGGGAAGCCGCGCCCGGATGTATAGATCGCGGCCAGCTCGTGGCGGCGAATGATCTTTCCCCGCGCAATGCCATTGGAGTCGGTCAAGATGAGGTCAATGGCTTCAATCTCGGGATGGGCGGCGAGGAAGGCTTCGGCCTCAGACAGTGTGGCACCAGTTGGGCAAAGGGTCATGAGGTTAGTCCTTCGAGAAGAGCATGCCGAGAACGGCGTGGAAATTTGCGACCAGACGGTCGATCTGTGCCCGGGTCGTGACCGGCGAGACAAGCATCATATTGTGGAAGGGGGCAATGAGCGAGCCACGGTTGAGCAAAGCGAGATGGGTGACGGCCTCGACTTCGGGGGCATGGGCGCGTGCCGCCTCGAAGCCGTTGCGAAGGGGACCGGGAGCGCAGATGAATTCGACCCGCGCACCGACGCGCACCACGTGCCAAGGCGCGCCATGCGCGGCAATAGCGCAGCTTAGTCCGGTGGCCAAGCGTTGGGCACCGCGCTCCATCTTGGCGAGAGCCGTCGGGGTGGCGACTTGGGTGAGCGTGGCGAGAAGGGCGGCGAATTGCAGCGGATTGGCCGACAGTGTGGTGCCCATTCCTGAATGGCCGGGGGGGCGGGTGGCGTTATAGGTGGCAAAGCGTGTGGCAAGGTCGGGCCGGAGCCCCCAGAGAGCTGTGGGCAGCCCACCTGCGACGCATTTGCCAATGACAAAGATATCAGGGTCGAGCCCAAAGGTCTTGGTATAACCGCCATGCCCGGTACTTTGGGTATGGGTCTCGTCTATGATCAGCAATGCGCCATGGGTGCGCGTCAGGTTGCGAAGCTCCGCGTGGAAACCGGGCTCTGGCAAGACCATGCAGGAATTGGTCATCACGGGTTCGGTCAGCACTGCTGCGATTTCGCCTGTGGCAAGCGCGGCTTCGACGGCGGCCAGATCATTGAACTCCACGACGGTAGCCAATGCAGAAAGGTCGGTGATTTGGCCGACCAAACCCGGACGATTGGCCGTGCGGCCATTGTCGAGGCAGACCATCGCATCATCAACAGTGCCATGATAGCAGCCGTTGAACACCAAGACCTTTGGCCGATTTGTGACGGCGCGCGCGACACGCAGGGCGAAGCGATTGGCATCGGTCGCAGTGGTTGCCACTTGCCAAAGAAACGAACCGAAACTGTCTGTCAAAGCCCTGCCAGCCGCATGAGCGGCCTCGTTGGGCAACATATAGGTCAGCCCGCGCCCGGCTTGTGCCTTGATTGCGCGCGCGACGGCTGGGGGGGGATGGCCAAACATCGAGCCC
>DOOI01000073.1:10399-13073 GCA_003512825.1 Paracoccaceae bacterium
CGGGGGAAATGGCAAAACACGGAGCCAGTGTCGCCCAAGCAGAAATCATCGAGCCAATGCCCGTCGATATCACAAATGCGGGCGGCTTTGGCATTGGAGACCACCAAGGGGAACGGTGTGGGCCAGTCGCGCATCCAATGCATCGGCACGCCGTCCAAGAACTCTGGCGCGCGAGCGGCTGCCGATTTTGGCCGAATTTCCGCGAAAGCGCGGGCTTCTCGCGCATGAATGGCTGCGAGGGACTTGGGGGAGATCCCGGAAAGCTGTGACGGAACTTGGGGCATTTGGGTTAGGCTCACGAATTCATGCGCCTATTTGATCAAAAAATTTCGAAAGGGAAAGGGGCGAGCGTGTCTCTTTGAAAGAGGGGGCTTTCGCAATGAAAAGCATTCTCGGAAGTGCTTGGAGAGCGCGGCGCACAGCGTTTGGGTGGGGGGTGGCAAATGCGCCATGAAAAAGGGCCGCGCGAGGCGGCCCTATTGTCGTGCCAAGTTTGCGTGATCAGCTTTTGGCGTCGTCCGAGGAGGCAGACGAAGTGATCGGAGGCAGCGGAGTTTTTGCGCCGCCTTTCGAAAGGGGGTCGTCGGCGCGCTGGACGGAGCCTTCGAAATGGGCACCCGATTCGATGGCGATGGTCTTGTGAATGATGTCGCCTTCGACGCGGGCTGTCGAAGAGAGGCGCACCTTCAGGCCGCGGACGCGACCGACGATGCGGCCATTGATGACCACGTCATCTGCCATCACCTCGCCTTTGACCATGGCGGTTTCGCCGACGGTCAGGAGGTGGGCGCGAATGTCGCCTTCCACGGTGCCTTCGATCTGGATATCGCCGCTGGTCTTCAGGTTACCTACAATATGCAGGTCTGAGGACAGCACCGAGGCCGGTGGCTTGGGCTTTGGCGCTGAGGGCTTGAACTCGGGAACCGGAGCGCGCGCGGCCGGATCGGTCGCGGTTGCGGGTTTCGGGGTTTCCGCCGCTTTGGGGCCGGGATCATTGATTTTGCTCTTAGAAAACATCGTTCGCTGCCTTGATGTAGATCATCGGGTTAACGGGATTGCCGCCCACGCGCACTTCGTAGTGCAGATGCGGCCCGGTGACACGTCCAGAGGCTCCCATATCACCTATGCGCTGTCCGCGCGAGACCCTTTGGCCGACATTAACGGATAAACGGGACAAATGCGCGTAGCGGGTTTCGATACCGAACTCATGCTGGATCTTGACCAGTCGCCCATAGCCTGAAGACCAGCCTGCGTGCACAACCACACCATCGGCTGTCGCGTAGAGGGGCGTGCCGACAGGGCCTGCGAAATCGACGCCTGCGTGCATGCGTCTGCCGCCGGTTTTGGGGTCGCGACGATAGCCAAATCCGGAGGTGAAGCGAAAGCCTGCTTTGACCGGGATGGCAAAGGGCGCTTTTTGCGCGGCAATGCGGTAGAGATTGAGTTGATCCATTTGGCCGAGCAAGCGATTGGCGCGGGTTTCATCCAGCGAAGGCGCGAGACCTTTGGTGGAGAAGGTGATGGGGGTGAGCGGGCCGCCTTGGCCCCCATAGCCACGCCGGACTTGGCTGAGCACGCGGTCTGTATCCATGCCTGCGGCGCGGAACATCTTGTCGAGCGGTTTGACGGAGATCGTCATCGCATCTTCCAATTGGCGGAAGATCGTATCATTTTTTTCCTGCATCGCTTTGATTTGCAATGCCATGTCATCGGCTTGGGTGAGGGCGGCTTGCGCGTCTGCGGTGACTTGGTCGCGCTCGCGTGCGGTTTGTTCCAGCGCTTCGATCATTACGTCCAGCGCGCCCAGAGCGCCGCCAGATGCCGCCAATACCACGTCACCATTGCCCTCGGAGGCCGCCATTAAGCCTTCGGCGCGATCTTTGGCGGCTTCGCGTTCGCGGATGGTGCGGCGCAGGGTGGTTTGAATGACTTCGATGCCTGTCTCAAGTTCGCGGCGCCGGGTTTCGGAGGCGAGGAGTTCGGATTGCATCTTGGAGATTTGGTCGAGGGCCGCATTGAAGCGGTCTTGGGCTGCGATGGCTTCGGCGGCGCGGCTGTCGCGCTCGGAGGCCAAGGCATTCAGGCGGTTTTCATAGGTGCGCTGGTCTCGCCGGGCTTGTTCGCGGAAGTTGCCCGCACCGATGGAATCCATCAAAAGCACGGCGGTTGCGATGATTGTCCATCCCACGAAAAGGGAGGCGCCCGTGAAGGCGATCAACTGCGTTCCGGGCTTGAGCCGGATGAAGCGCGTATCCGTTTCCGACCGAAGAAACACCCGACGTTCTGGAAACCAGTGTTCGAGCATCGCATCGATGCGGATCGCAAGACGTGTTCTCACGTGACCGTCCCTTAGTTATTTCCCCCATGCGAGCGGCTCGTTGTCCCGTGAGCACTACCCGCGAAGGTCTGGTTAACCAGTGGTGGACAGGCGGGCAACCTTTTTTGCCTACCCGGACGGATGGGAGGGGAATTTCTGGCGGATCGGGCGGAAAACCGCCGAGTCAGGGGAGGTTGCGGCCAAAACTTCAGGTGCGCGGTGGCAGTTTGTCGGCCAAGGGCCAGTAGAAATCCGGGGGCAAACCAGCTTCGGCGCGCTTCTCTTCGTTAAACGGCGGCTTGAGCGAGCCGGGAAAATATTGGCGCACAAGGCGGTGAAAGACCTCTTTGGGGTCAA
>DOOI01000220.1:0-1932 GCA_003512825.1 Paracoccaceae bacterium
GGTCAAGCGGACCAAGCCGCCCGGTGCCACGCCGAGCTTGCGCAGGGTGGAGGGATGGAGCGAACAATTGGCCTCTGGTTCCACCGTATCCAGCACCTTTGAGCGCCGGGTCATGGAGCCGGTATGCCAATGTTCGAGCTGCCGGCCCGTGGTGAGGATCATCGGATAATCTGCATCTGGCACATCATCGGGGGCAATCAAATCTGCCGGGGTAAAGCGCGCCCGCCCATCCAACCGCGGGAAACCATCACCAAAGACGATGGGCTGACCCGGATCTGTGGGCGAGAGCGATGGGTAGGTCACCGCATTTTCGTTTTCGAGACGTTCCCAGCTGATATTGTCAAATGATTTCATCGTCAGCTTCATCTCAGCAAAAACCTCACTGGGATGGGTGTAGCTCCAGCCCAGCCCAAGCCGTTTGGCCAGTTCCACTTCGATCCACCAATCCGCGCGTGCCTCGCCCGGTGGCGAGACTGCTGGTCGGCCCAATTGCACCTGCCGGTTGGTATTGGTGACCGTGCCGCTCTTTTCCGCAAAGGCGGCGGCGGGCAGGATCACATCGGCATAATTGGCCGTTTCGGTGATAAAAATATCTTGCACCACCAGATGCTCCAGCTTGGCCAGAGCATCCCGCGCATGGGCCACATCTGGATCAGACATGGCGGGGTTCTCGCCCAGTACATACATGCCGCGAATATCGCCCCCGTGCACAGCATCCATGATTTCGGTAACGGTGAGACCTTTGTTGGGGTCCAGCGGTTCATTTACGCCGCCATCGCGGGCCCAGATCGTCGCAAATTTGGCACGGACATCATCGCTGACCACGGTTTGCATATCGGGCAGGAACATCGGGATGAGACCTGCGTCAGACGCACCCTGTACATTGTTTTGCCCGCGCAGGGGATGCAGCCCCGTACCCGGCCGGCCCACATGCCCGGTCATGAGCGCCAAGCTGATCAGGCAGCGCGAATTGTCCGTGCCATGAATATGCTGCGACACACCCATACCCCAGAAAATCATCCCTGCCTTACCGCCGGCAAATATCCGCGCCACATCGCGCAGGGTTTCAGCATCAATACCGCAGATATCGGCCATTTTTTCCGGGCTGAAGCCTTTGAGATGGGCGCGCTCTGCGTCCCAGTTTTCTGTATAGGCGTCGATATAGTGTTGATCATAGAGCCCTTCCTCAACGATCACATGCATGATGGCGTTGAGCATGCTGACATCCGCCCCGGGTCGAAATTGCAGCATATGGCTGGCAAAGCGTTTGAGGGCTTGGCCGCGCGGGTCCATGACAATCAGCTTTCCGCCGCGCTTGGTGAACTGCTTAAAATAGGTCGCCGCAACGGGATGATTTTCGATTGGATTTGCGCCGATGACGATCGCCACATCGGCGTTTTCAATCTCGTTAAAGGTCGCGGTGACCGCCCCGGAGCCAACGTTTTCCATCAAGGCCGCGACGCTGGAGGCGTGGCACAGGCGGGTGCAGTGATCCACATTGTTGTGCCCAAAGCCTTGTCGGATGATCTTTTGGAATAGGTAGGCTTCCTCATTGGTGCATTTCGCCGAACCAAAACCAGCGACAGAGGCGCCGCCGTGAGATTGCTTGAGTTTGGCCAGACCACCCGCGGCAAGATCTAATGCCTCTTCCCAGCTCGCTTCGCGGAAGACATCGCCCCAATTGCCCGGATCTACGTTAAGACCTTTGGCCGGTGCATCCTCCCTGCGAATGAGCGGTTTGGTCAGGCGATGATCGTGGTGAATATAGTCAAATCCGAACCGGCCTTTGACGCAGAGGCGTCCTTCATTGGCCGGGCCATTGATCCCTTCGACATATTTTACGCGATCGCCTTTGATCTTGAGGCTGACCTGACAGCCCACACCGCAGAAGGGGCAGATACTCTCGACTTCATGATCAAAATCTTTGCTGTC
>DOOI01000220.1:2298-2563 GCA_003512825.1 Paracoccaceae bacterium
CATTCTCCGCAGGCCACGCAGCTGCTTTCACCCATGGGGTCTGCCATATCAAAGGTCGGATAGGCATCATGCCCCCGGCCCGACATGCCGATGACGTCATTGACCTGAATTTCGCGGCAGGCGCGCACGCAGAGGCCGCATTGAATACAGGCGTCGAGATTGACTGACATCGCCACATGGCTGTCGTCCAGCAGGGGAATGCGCCCCTCTTCGAGTTTTGGAAAGCGGCTTTCGAGGACGCCTTGCTCCGCAGCCATCTCCCAAA
>DOOI01000015.1:0-366 GCA_003512825.1 Paracoccaceae bacterium
TGTAGTTGCCGCATTCGCCACAGGCTTCCCCTTCGTAGCCCTGCATCTTCGCCTTGGCGCGGGCATCCATCGACACCGTCCCCGAGGAGATGGCCGTGCTGGTGGCGCCCATGGCAGAGTTGGTCTCTGGCACGAGCGTGTTGAGAACCGCGACGGGATCGGTGCCCGTCATGGCAAACCCGCCATGCATGCCGCCTTGCAGCACGACCAGCTCTTGCGGCAAGCGCTTGCGAAGATAGCCTGTCGAGGAGATCTGCTTGAGCACTTCCAAGGAGCGCGATGTGGCTGTTTCGCTGAGTTCTTTCAGGTTTGACACACCTTCTGCCTCGTCGCCGCGACCCAGATCATCGAAAGCTGCGCCTTTTG
>DOOI01000015.1:675-801 GCA_003512825.1 Paracoccaceae bacterium
AGCGACATGGGCAAGATCGGTGCGGTCGAGATAGGACACGGCCAATTCGCGGAAGATATAGTCGAGGATCGAGGTCGCATTCTTGATCGAGTCATTGCCTTGCACCATGCCCGCAGGCTCGAATTT
>DOOI01000015.1:1076-7879 GCA_003512825.1 Paracoccaceae bacterium
GCCCGCAGGCTCGAATTTGGTGAAGGTAAAGGCATCGACGAACTCTTCCAGCGGAACACCATATTGCAGGCCGACGGAAACCGCGATTGCGAAGTTGTTCATCATCGCGCGGAAGCCTGCGCCTTCCTTGTGCATGTCGATGAAGATTTCACCCAAGGTGCCGTCGCCATATTCGCCAGTGCGAAGGTAGACCTTATGGCCGCCCACGATGGCTTTTTGAGTGTAGCCTTTACGACGCTCGGGAAGTTTTTCACGCTGGGCGCGGATGACTTCCTTGATGATGATTTTCTCGACAATCTTTTCTGCCAAGACGGCGGCTTTTTCTTGTGGGTTGCCGGTTTCAAGGATGTCCGCGGCTTCGTCATCATCCTCGACCAATGCTGCGGCGAGCGGTTGCGACAGTTTGGAGCCGTCACGATAGAGTGCATTGGCCTTGATCCCCAGCGAATGCGACAGTTCGTAAGCCGCAAGGCAATTTTGGATCGTTGCCGAATTTGGCATGTTGATCGTTTTGGAGATTGCACCGGAGATGAAGGATTGGGCGGCCGCCATCATCTTGATGTGGCTGTCGACAGAGAGGTAGCGCTTGCCCTTCTTGCCGCAGGGGTTGGCGCAGTCGAACACCGAGTAATGCTCGAGCTTGAGGTGCGGTGCACCTTCGAGGGTCATGGTGCCGCAGACGTGGTCATTGGCGGCGTCGATCTGGGCTTTGGTGAAGCCAAGGTGGCGCAGCAGGTCAAAGGACGGGTCGTTGAGCTTGTCATTCGGAATGCCCAAGGCGCCCTTGCAGAAGTCTTCGCCCAAGGTCCACTGATTGAAAACGAACCGGATATCAAAGGCGGCAGCGAGCGCTTTCTCGACTTTTTCGAGCTCGCGCGGCCCAAAGCCATGGCCGATCAACGAGGTGGTGTTCATGCCGGGGCAATTGCCCAAAGACTGGTGGCCGACAGCATAGGACACGATTTCTTCGACTTGGCTCGAGGAGTATCCAAGGTGCTCAAGAGCGGCAGGCACCGAATGGTTGATGATCTTGAAATAGCCACCACCTGCGAGTTTCTTGAACTTCACTAGCGCGAAGTCAGGCTCGATCCCGGTGGTGTCGCAATCCATCACAAGGCCAATGGTGCCTGTCGGCGCAATCACCGAGACCTGAGCATTGCGGAAACCATGCTTCTCACCGAGTTTCAGCGCCTCGTCCCATGACGATTTTGCCAAGGCAACAAGGTCGCTATCGGGGCAGTTTGCATGATCGAGTGGCACTGGTTTAACGGCCAATGCCTCGTAGCCTTCGGTCGCGCCATAGGCCGCGTTGCGATGATTGCGAATGACGCGGAGCATATGCTTCTTGTTCCGCTTGTAGCCATCAAACGCCCCCAGCTCGCCCGCCATTTCAGCGGAGGTGGCGTAGGACACCCCTGTCATCACTGCGGTGAGGGCGGCACCAAGCGCCCTGCCCTCGTCGCTGTCATAGCCAAAGCCCATGTTCATCAGCAGGCCGCCAATGTTGGCGTAGCCAAGGCCGAGGGTGCGGAAATCGAAGGAGCGCTGGGCAATTTCCTTGGAGGGGAATTGCGCCATCATCACCGAGATTTCCAGTGTGATTGTCCAAAGCCGGGTTGTGTGCACATAGTCTTCGGCTTGGAATTGTCCGTCCTTGAGGAAGGTCAGCAAGTTCATCGACGCAAGGTTGCAGGCCGTGTCATCGAGGAACATGTATTCAGAGCACGGGTTGGAGCCGCGAATGGCGCCATCCTCTGGGCAGGTGTGCCACGCATTGACGGTGTCATGGAATTGGATGCCCGGATCGGCGCAGGCCCATGCGGCATGGCCGATGTTTTCCCAAAGGTCGCGCGCTTTGATGGTCTTGGCGGTTTTGCCATCCGTCCGGCGCAGGAGTGCCCAGTCGTCGTCGTTTTGCACGGCCTTGAGAAAGGCGTCGGTGACGCGCACGGAGTTATTAGAGTTTTGGCCAGACACCGAAGCATAGGCTTCCGAATCCCAGTCTGTGTCATAGGTCGGGAACTCGATCGCGCTGTACCCTTGACGGGCGTATTGCAGCACGCGGTTGACGTAAGTTTCGGGGATCGCAACTTTTTTCGCGCCGCGAATTGCGGTTTTCAGCGAGGGGTTCTTGGAGGGATCGACCGAATCTTCGGTGGAGCCATCCCACTGGCGGATTGCCGTGAAAATCTCGTTGAGGTGCTTTTCATGCATCTTGGAGCCAGCGACGATGGAGGCTACTTTTTGCTCCTCCTTCACCTTCCAATTGATGAACTCTTCGATGTCTGGGTGATCGACATCGCAAATCACCATTTTCGCGGCGCGGCGCGTTGTGCCACCCGACTTGATGGCGCCCGCAGCGCGGTCGCCGATTTTCAGAAAGCCCATCAGGCCCGAGGACTTGCCACCCCCCGAAAGACGCTCGCCGTCGGCGCGCAGAGAGGAGAAGTTGGTGCCAGTGCCGGAGCCATACTTGAACAGGCGCGCTTCGCGCACCCAGAGATCCATGATGCCGCCTTCGCCCACGAGGTCATCCTTGACCGATTGGATGAAGCATGCGTGCGGCTGGGGATGCTCATAAGCGGATGCGGATCTGACCAATTCCTTGGTCTGATAATCCACGTAGTAGTGGCCTTGGCCGGGGCCATCGATGCCGTAAGCCCAATGCAGGCCCGTGTTGAACCATTGCGGGCTGTTGGGCGCTGCGACCTGAGCGGCGAGCATATGGCGCATCTCGTCAAAATAGGCCTGAGCGTCGGCTTCTTTTGTGAAATATCCACCTTTCCAGCCCCAGTAGGCCCAAGCCCCGGCGAGACGGTCGAAAACTTGCTTGGCGGAGGTTTCCCCCACGAACCGCTGGTCGGCGGGGAGTTTTTCGAGCGCTGCCTCATCGGGCACGGAGCGCCACAGAAACTCTGGCACGCCCTCTTCTGCGACGCGCTTGGATACGGCTGGAACGCCCGCTTTGCGGAAATATTTCTGCGCGATCACATCGGATGCGACTTGGCTCCACTGCTTGGGAACTTCGATATCGTCCAACCGAAACACTATAGACCCATCTGGATTACGAATCTCCGACGCCGTTGTCACCCAATCGAGGGAGGCATAAGCGTCTTGGCCCGCTGCGGTAAATTTGCGTTCGATTTTCATCTGAGAAGCCCCGTGTTCTTTAGTTGTCCCCACACACGCCCACTCTTGGACGCGCCGCATCTTTGGCAGGACATCAAAAACCCCATTCCCCCGACAAATCTCGGAGGGAGCGCGCAGGCCGCGGCAGCGCGTCTTTAAACGTTGGAATTCGATCCCTGCTCGACCGGAAGCTGCCACTATATGTTGTGGTCTGTCATCCGACCTGCACAAACTGACGTAGAAAGCGGGGGGTGGTCAACGGATTTTTTACCTCTCAGTGGCGTTTTTTTTGGTTGACGCCATAGCCCGTCGGACTAGTGAGATTCGAGAGATTAACGAGGGCTTGGACAAGCCTGTGGACGGATCAGGGGATGGACCGGAAAAGCCGTTTGAGTCAGGCGGCTTAGCGGACACGGACAAAGCAGTGCATTCAATTGGGATAAAATCTCTCTCGGAGATGCACCTATACCCATATGTATGGGCAGCGTCACAAGAGCGTCACACTATGTTGATTTGAATGTGATCGTTTGAGGCCATGCGCCAAGACTGAACCGGAAGAATCGGCGGTGCGATCATCAGCCCGGCACAAGATGTAGAGGGGCATATCGCATGCCAACCCAGCCCTTGGGGGGCGTGTCCCGTGTTTTTATGCTGAGAAGGAAGTGGTCGGGGCGAGAGGATTCGAACCCCCGACCTACGGTACCCAAAACCGTCGCGCTACCAGACTGCGCTACGCCCCGACAAGAAGAGCCTTTAAACCCGTGCTTCGGAAAAGAAAAGCCCTCAACAGGGCCAAAGTGCGTCTAAGCCAAATACTGCGTGACGCATTTGCGATCCGGGCACGATTCCAAGGGCCTGCGCGAGCCCCGCGTTGATTTCCAAGACCACTAAAATGCCCTCGCCACCCGAAATTGGGGTCTCGTCACCGGGCACGGCATTTTCATGCACACGCTTTACCAGCCCCGTTGAGTCGACGAAAATCATGTCGAGCGGGATCAACGTGTTCCGCATCCAGAAGGAAACGGCCTGCGGGCGCGGATAGATAAAGAGCATCCCTGCCCCACGCGCCATTTTTTCCCGAAACATCAGGCCTTGCGCGCGTTCGGCATCGCTATCGGCCACTTCGACGCTGAATCGCGCCACGCCGGAGGGGCCGCGCAGATGCACCGCAGTCTCGCGGCACACCTCCAAAGCAGACGCGGCGCTTGCCCAAGCCAAAGTGACCAAGAGGCTTAGCGCCGCGCGTCTCATTCTGTTTGCGCCCTAAGGCCGGTTTCCCAGGCAAGCACATCAATCGCCATTCGGCCGCGTTTGCCATCGATCACCCGCAAAGCGACGGCTTCACCGGGTTGCAGATCGGCAAAGCCAGAGCGACGCAACACTTCAATGTGTACGAAGACATCCTCGCCTTTGCCGAAAATATTGGCGAATCCGAAGCCCTTGCCCTTGTCGAACCATTTCACCCGCGCTGGTTCCAACGGCGCGGCACGGATGACTTCAGGATCGATTTCCTCAAAATCAGCCAAAGCCGGAGCCAGCCCTTGTTCCGGCGGAGAGATTTCCAAAACTTCAACCGCCTGCACACCACGCTCGGTGCGTTGCGCCAAAATCTCGATTATTGCGCCATCAGCGACCGAACTTTGGCCGAAGTTTCTCAGGACGTTGGCATGGAGCAAGATGTCGCCACCTTGATCATCTGCCAGTACAAAACCGAACCCTTTAACGGGATCGAACCACTTAACCTGTCCCCGAACCCGACGCGGGTCATTATTCACGTCTGTCACGGTTTGGTTTTCCTATTCCACATCCTACAGCGGATGAGTGATCTTTTTCGCATGCGTCGCGGGGGATTCAAGGCAGAAAAGTGACCTCCTATCCGAGAGAGTTAGGTTCACGTAGGGTGAACCTTACGGATTAAGGCGAGTGACCTCCCATGGATTTCCCGCCTGAGTGCGCCTCCAGACAAAACGATCATGCAGGCGAAAGGCCCCATCAGCCCAGAACTCGATCTCGAAGGGATCAATCCGAAATCCGCCCCAGAACGGCGGACGCGCGGGGTTGGTCCCCTTGAGGGCTGTGACTTTCGCAACCTCCGCCATCAAGGCCGCCCGGCTCGATAGCGGACGCGATTGTTGCGAGGCCCATGCGCCCAAGCGGCTCTTGAGGCTGCGGGATGCATAATAGTCATCAGCCTGTGGCCCCTCTTCCCGTGTTACCCGGCCACGCACCCTGAGCTGACGGCGCAAGGATTTCCAATGCATGACAAAGGCCGCATGACCAGCGGCCTCAATTTCCAAAGCCTTGGCGCTTTCGTAATTGGTATAAAAGACGAAGGCGCCATTACCGGATGGGGGGGCTTCAATCTCTTTGAGCAAAACCATGCGTGCGTTTGGCCTGCCCTGCGCGTCAACTGTCGCCAGTGCAATCGCGTTTGGATCGTTCAGTTCACTGGTCTCTGCTTCTGAAAGCCAAGACTGCGCGATGACAAAAGGATCGTCGCCTGCAAAAATTCCGGTTCTATCTGTCATAGACGTCCTCAAGCTTTCCTTTGAACGCGCGATACGCGCCTCTCCTGCCACATGGGGGCCATTTTGCCCAGAATGTCCCGCCGCGCCACCCTTGCGAGCCCGGTCGTGACACCGTAAACGGTTGGAAGAACAATTTTAGGCGGGGATCACGAAATGTCGAATTCTCTCATGGCCGGCAAGCGCGGCCTGATCATGGGTCTGGCAAACGACAAGTCGATTGCATGGGGGATTGCCAAGGCCTGTGCGGATGCGGGAGCTGAATTGGCCTTCACCTATATGGGAGATGCCTTTCGCAAACGCGTTGAGCCGCTGGCGGCGGAATTGGGCGTGACCAAGCTTTATGACTGCGACGCGTCCAATGCCGAAAGCCTTGATGCCACCTTTGCCGCTTTGGCGCAGGACTGGGACAAACTCGACTTTATCGTTCACGCCATCGGCTTTTCCGACAAGAACGAGCTTCGGGGCCGCTATATCGAAACGTCGCGTCAGAACTTTCTGATGACGATGGATATCAGTTGCTACAGCTTTACCGCTGTGATGCAGCGCGCGGAAAAAATGATGACAGGCGGCGGGTCGGCTTTGACGCTTACCTATTACGGTGCCGAACAGGTCATGCCGCATTACAACGTCATGGGTTTGGCGAAAGCTGCGTTGGAAGCTTCGGTAAAATATCTTGCCGAGGATTTGGGCAAAGACGGCATTCGCGTCAACGCCATCTCTGCAGGGCCGATCAAGACGCTGGCAGCGTCTGGAATTGGTGATTTCCGCTATATTCTGAAATGGAACGAGTTGAACTCGCCGCTGCGCCGCAACGTGACCATTGAAGATGTCGGCAAGTCAGCGCTTTACCTGCTCTCGGACCTAGGATCAGGCGTCACGGGGGAAACCCTGCATGTCGATGCGGGTTATCACGTTGTCGGCATGAAGGCCGTCGATGCGCCCGACATTGACGTTGTGACCGGGAGAAAAGAATGAGCACCGATCTACTCCCACATGAAAAAGGGTTCCACGTCTCTTGGGATCAAATCCACCGCGACGCGCGCGCGCTGGCGTGGCGGCTGCAAGGCCAAGGGCCGGATGGCGGAAATTGGCGCGCCGTTGTGGCCATTACGCGCGGCGGAATGGCCCCTGCGATGATTGTGGCGC
>DOOI01000015.1:8145-8401 GCA_003512825.1 Paracoccaceae bacterium
GGCCCCTGCGATGATTGTGGCGCGCGAACTTGATATTCGCACGGTGGATACGATCTCGATCAAATCCTACAATCATCAATCCCAAACCGAAGCCCATGTGCTCAAAGCGCCGGACGCCGAGATGATGGGGGATGGGACCGGGATTTTGGTGGTGGATGATCTGGTTGACAGCGGCAAGACGCTTGAATTGGTTCGTGCCCTTTACCCGCAGGCGCATTTTGCGACTGTCTATGCCAAGCCCAAGGGCAAGCCGCAG
>DOOI01000194.1:0-8232 GCA_003512825.1 Paracoccaceae bacterium
CGCTCTTCCGATCTTATGCGAGAAGGCGGGCCAATGGCCCGCCTTTTTCATTTGGACATACGACAGCGTATGCCGCGAGAGCAAACCTGCGCTTGCCTTTCGCCCCCCCTCTGGCTTAGGCTTTGCTGCACCGCAGCCTCACAAGGAGGACCAGCCCGTGGCCGACACCAACAAGCCTTTGTTGATAAAGCGTTATGCGAGCCGCAGGCTCTATAACACCGAGACCAGCGATTATGTGACGCTGGATGATATCGCGGGTTTCGTGCGCGAGGGACGGGAAGTTCAGATTATTGATCTGAAATCCGGGGATGATTTGACGCGGCAATATCTGCTGCAGATCATCGCGGAACACGAAAGCCGGGGCGAGACGATGTTGCCGGTGAATATTCTGACTGATCTGGTGCGAAGCTACACCACGCAGGCGCAATCCTTTGTGCCGCAATTCCTGCAATCGACCTTTGACATGATGCGGGATGGGCAGACCAAGATGGTGGAGAATATGGCCAAGGCCAACCCAATCGTCAAAATGCCCGGATTTGAGGCAATCCAAGCCCAGCAGGAAACCTTTCTTAAGGCGATGATGCAAAGCATGCCGGCGATGAAAGCCAATTGGCCGACACCGGGCGCGCGTGAAGAGACGCCCACCGCGCAAAAAGAAGATGATGGTCTTGATGCGATCAAGAAGCAGCTGGCAGAATTGCAGTCCAAGCTGAACAAGATGGAAAAATAAGGCAGGGCCATGGTCGATAGCCCCGGTCGGATCACTCTCTGGGGCATCGAAGTTTTCGTCGCCACCGCTGAGGAAGGCTCGATCTCTGCTGCTGCCCGGCGGCTGGGGGCATCGCCCTCGGCGGTGTCACAGCAACTTACCAATCTGGAAGGGGCGATTGGCGCCACGCTGTTGCAGCGCAATGCGCGGCCCGTTGTGCTGACGCCGGCGGGCGAGCTCTTTCGGCGTCGTGCCAGTGCCATCTTGAACGAGGCGGCCCAAGCCCGTGCGGAATTGGCGATGGCCGATATGTCGGTGCTGACGCGGTTCCGGCTGGGGATGATCGAGGATTTCGAAGCGGATGTGACGCCCAGATTGCTGACGCAATTGGCGGCAGACCTGCGCGGCTGTCAGTTTCTTTTGGAGACAGGTGCCAGCCATGCGCTGCATGATCAATTGGATGCGCGCGCCTTGGATGTGATCGTGGCGGCGGATATGGGGGCCGAAGAGGATTGGATGGAAGTGCATCCTTTGCTCACCGAGGGGTTTGTGGTGGCCGCCCCCAAGGGGATGGTGCGCGCTGACCGCGAAACCTTGAAGCAACTCAAGCAGTTACCTTTGGTGCAATATACCACGCGGCATTATATGGGGCGGTTGATTGCGGCTCATTTGGCGCGGCAGAACCTGACTTTGGCGCATCGTTTCGAGCTTGATAGCTACCATGCGATCTTGGCGATGGTGGCACAGGGGGCCGGATGGACGATCCTGACGCCACTTGCCTTGGCGCGTGCCAAGCGGTTTCGCGATGCGGTGGATGTGATGGATCTGCCATTTGCGCCGCTGACGCGCTCGATCAGCCTGACGGCGCGGCGTGGTATTTTGGGCGATATGCCGGCGCGTGTGGCCACGCAGCTGATCCCCGTGCTTGACGAGGTTGTGGTGCGTCCGATGGTGGCCGCGCATCCGTGGATGGAGGCGCGACTGCGTTTGGCGTGAGCGCTCAGGTCCCGAAGGCGCGCAGATTTCCCATCACCTCTTGCGCGGCGCGCAAGATTGCCTCGGCGATGAGGTCGCATTCGGCCACTGTCAGGCGGGCGGGCAAGCGGACATAGCAGGCCTTCATCAGCATGGCGCGGGTTTGGGGCAAGTCCGGTGGCTCGCCCAAAAAGCGCCAATTCCAAAAGGCCCGTGCATTGTCTTGGCTCGCTCCGAAGACCTGCACCTTGATCCCGCGCGCGGCGGCGGCCTCTGTGAAGGCTGCGACGTCGGTATCGTTGAGGCCTATAAGGTTGAATTGGATGGAATCCGGGGCGCGCTCTTCGAGGGCAAGTTTTTCGGGAACGTCGATCCATGGGCTGACATTGAGGCGTTGGGCCACATGATCATGGTTGCGCCGTCCATCGCGGACGCGGCGCGCCAGTTCTGCCAGTTGCGGGCGGATGACCGCCGCAGAAAGATTTCCCAGACGCAGATTGTAGAGCGGCAAGGCATTTTGCCAGCGCAGGAAAGCCGCCTCAAGCGCGGCATCGGTGCCATGTTTGGCCCAGTTATGTTCGTAAGCCCCGGACATGATGACGGCGCGGGCAATCAGATTGGCATCATTGGAGACCAGAATGCCGCCTTCGCCCGCGTTGAGCAGTTTGTAGGATTGGAAGCTATAGCAGCCGATATCGCCCAATGTGCCGATGGGGGTGCCGCGCCAAGTGGTTCCCAAGGAATGTGCGGCATCCTCGATCACAGGCAGACCGCGCGCGGCGGCTTCGGCAAGAATGGCATCCATATCGGAGGTATGTCCGCGCATGTGAGAGATCATCACCGCCTCAACCCCGCTGTCGAGGATCTGGCGGAAATGATCGAGATCGATGCGGTAATTCGCACCCGTCTCGCACAGAACTGGTGTGCAATCGGCGTGAACTATCGCGGAGGGCACGGCGGCAAAGGTGAAGGCCGGGATGACGACGCGCGCCCCGCGTGGCAGATCGAGGGCTTTGAGCGACAAAAAGAGCGCAGCAGAGCAAGATGACACAGCCAAGGCATAGCGCACGCCAAGCAGCGCGGCGAAGTCCTGCTCTAGTAAGGTCACAGGCGCATTTGCGGGTGCCGTGTAGCGAAAAAGATCACCCGAGCTTAACAGGCGTTCGATTTCGGCGCGGGCGGCTACCGGGATTGGCTCGGCGTCATAGACATTGGGAGGCAGCATTTATGTTCAGTCTTTCTGAAATGTCTTTTCGGGAAAGCTAAACGATAATCAGGCTTGCTCCAAGGGAGAAGTTGTCGCGCGTGTCTAAATCCCCAAACGATCGCGCAGGGCGAACCACGTCATGGCCAAGACCAAGAGCGGCGTGCGAAGGGCCGGGCCACCGGGGAAAGCGGGCAGGGGCAGCTTTGCCATCACGTCGAAACGCTCTGCTTGCCCTCGGACCGCCTCGGCCAGCAAAAGCCCCGCATGCACCGCAGTGCCAACGCCATGGCCGGAATAGCCTCCGGCAGACAGGACATTGGGCGCAATACGGGCAAAATGCGGCAAGCGACGGGTGGTGATGGCCAAAGTGCCGCCCCAAGCATAGTCGAGGCGCACATCCTTGAGGCTGGGGAAAATCTCTAACATCGGTTTGGAAACGACGGCGCGAATATCTTTTGGAAACCGATAGCCATAGCTTTCGCCGCCGCCAAAAAGCAGTCGGTTATCCTCGGAAAGGCGGAAGTAATTCACGACGAATTTTGTGTCGCAAAGCGCCACATCTGCGCGCAAGACCTCTGCGGCGCGCTCTCCCAACGGTTCGGTGGCGACGATGAAGTTATTGATTGGCATGACGCGCGCGGCCACGGCGCGCTCCAAGCCGCCCAGATACCCATTTCCGGCCAAGATCAGGTGATCCGCCTCAAGGTGCCCGGCATCGGTGGCCACCCGCACGCGTGCCCCGTGTTTGATGTGATGCACTTCGGAGCGTTCATAAATCCGCACGCCAGCCGCCGCAGCCGCGCGCGCCAGCCCAAGCGCGAAATTCAGCGGATGCAAATGCGCTGCGCCGTGATCCAATAGCCCACCGTGATAGGCGGGTGATGGGCAAAGTGCTTGCATTGCGGCGCGGTCCAGCGGCTCTATCGCGCTGTAACCATATTGCGCCTGCATATGCGCGCCATAGCGCGCCATCCAATCGGTTTCTGCGGGTTTGAATCCGGCCCAAGCGACCCCCGGCTTGAGCGCACAGTCGATGCCATGGGCGTCGATCAAGCCGCGCACCAATCCCTTGGCTTCTTCTCCGAGATGCCAGAGCCGTCGCGCGGTCTGTTCGCCCAGCATCTGCTCCAAGGCCATCTGGTCGAGCCGCTGACCGGAGCCCAATTGCCCGCCATTGCGCCCCGAGGCCCCAAAGCCCACGCGATGGGCCTCTAAGAGTGCCACATCAAACCCGCGTTCGGCCAAATGCAGCGCGGCGGAAAGCCCGGTATAGCCGCCACCGACGACCACCACATCTGCTTGCGCCGCGCCTTTGAGCATCGGGAAAGGCGCCAAGCTGCGCGCAGTGGCCGCGTACCAGCTGGCTGGATATTCCCCGCGCCGATCATTGGCATGAAGCAGGTTCATCGCGCCCCGCCTTTCTTTTTTCCAAGTATCCCGAGGGGGAGACGAAGCCGGGTGGCTTCGCCCGCTCTGGTGCGTCCCTCAGATTTAGACGTTCAACAGCAGGTGCTCGCGCTCCCAGGGGCTGATGACATGCAGAAACTCTTCGTATTCTGCGCGTTTGACGATGGTATAGACGCGGGCGAAATCGGGGCCGAGCACCTCATGGAGGGCCTTTGCTTCCTCAAAGAGCGAAAGCGCGTCGCCCATAACGCGGGGAATATCTTCCTCGCCCTCATAGGCGTCGCCTTTGAACGAGGGGCCTGCGCGTTTTTCTTCCATGAGGCCAAGATAGCCACAGGCCAGCGAGACCGCGATCCCGAGATAGGGGTTGCAATCCATGCCGGCCAAGCGGTTTTCCACCCGGCGCGAGACCGGACCGCAGAGTGGCACGCGGATGCCTGTTGTGCGGTTGTCGCGGCCCCACGCGAGGTTGATCGGGGCGGCGTGGTCGCGCACGTAGCGGCGGTAGCTGTTCACATAGGGGGCCAAGACGGCGATGGCCTTGGGCAAGTGGGTTTGTAACCCGCCGATGAAGTGGAAGAAGGCATCGGTTTCTCCGCCCTGCGGGCCAGAGAACAGGTTTTGCCCGGTTTCGATGTCGATCACCGAATGGTGGATATGCATGGCGGACCCCGGCTCGTTGGCAATGGGTTTGGCCATGAAGGTGGCAAAACAATTGTGCCGCAGGGCCGCTTCGCGGATCAGGCGTTTGAAGTAGAAAACTTCATCGGCCAGCTTTACCGGGCTTCCATGGCGGAGGTTGATTTCCAATTGGCCTGCGCCGCCCTCTTGGGTGATGCCATCGATTTCAAGGCCTTGGGCTTCCGCGAAGTCATAGATATCATCGATCACAGGGCCGAATTCATCCACGGCGGACATGGAATAGGCTTGGCGCGCGGCGGCCGGGCGACCAGAGCGCCCCATCATCGGTTCGATGTCTTTTGCCGGGTCGAGGTTGCGGGCGACGAGGTAGAATTCCATCTCGGGCGCGACGACGGGTTTCCAGCCTTGCTTGTGATAGAGGTCGACCACACGTTTGAGCACGTTGCGCGGGCTGTAGGAGATCGGGGCGCCTTTGCGGTCATAGGCGTCGTGAATGACTTGGAGCGTCCAATCTGCTGTCCATGGCGCTGCGGAGGCCGTGGAAAAGTCGGGCTTGAGGATCATGTCGCGTTCGATGAAGCCTTCTTCGCCAGCGGCTTCTGACCAATCGCCTGTGATCGTTTGATAAAAGATCGAGTCGGGTAGGTGAAAATATTCCTGTTTTGCAAATTTGCTGGCAGGCATGGCTTTGCCGCGGGCAATGCCGGGCAGGTCAGAGATGATGCATTCGACTTCGTCCAGACGCCGATTTTCCAGATAGGCGCGGGCGGCTTCGGGTAATTTATCAGTCCAGTCGCTCATTGTGTCTCTCCCTTGAGGACGGCGGCCATGCGGGAGGCAAGGCGCTGGTTGTCGGTGGGGGTGGGCAGGGCGTTACGGGCATGATCACGCAGCGCGTCGGGAACTTTGGCCGAGCGATGGGCGATGAGCCCTTCGACCATGGAGGAGGTGAATTCGGGGTGCGCCTGAACCGTGAAAATCCTTGGGCCATAGACAAGGGCTGCATTGGCGCAAAACGCGGAAGAGGCCACAACCTTTGCCCCCGGTGGCAGATCGACCACTTGGTCTTGGTGCCAAGCATTGAGCGCGACGGTTTCGCCATCGAATGTGTATTCCTGCCGACCGACAGACCAGCCCCCGGCGAATTTTTCGACTTTGCCACCAAGAGCCTGTGCGATGATTTGATGGCCAAAGCAAACGCCGATCAAGGGGCGCCCGGTTTCTTGGATGGCGCGGATCAGCGCTTCGAGGGGCGGGATAAAGGGGTGGTCTTCGTAAGCGCCATGGCGCGATCCGGTGATCAGCCAGCCGTCGCACAACTCGGGCCCAGCGGGGAAGTCCATGTCAACCACGTTGTAGACGACGAAGTCGAAGCCGTGCCCATTGAGCAGGCGGACGAACATGTCAGAATAGTCGCCCAGCATCGAACGGATTTCGTCCGCGACGTGGCCTGTTTGCAGAATGCCGATTTTCATGGGTCACCAAAGAAGTGGATAGGGAGAGGCTAGCAAGCCCCGCGAAGCCGGGCAAGTGGCGCTGATCAGACGGTGTCGAGATAGATTTCAAGCTGCTCGTTTGGTTCGAGATCGGCCATGTAATGCAGCTCTTGCTTCTTGGTGGAGGTGAAGTTGCGGATCAGGTCTGGGGTGAAGAACTCTGGCACCACTTTGCTGTTCTCGAAGGCCTGAATGGCCTCGCTCCAGCTTTCGGCCATCCGTGGCAGATCAAGCGCATAGGCGTTGCCCGTGATGGGGGCGGGAGGGGACATTTCGTTTTCGATCCCCCAAAGCGCCGCGCCCAGAATGGCCGTGAGCAGCAGGTAGGGATTGACGTCGCCCCCGGCGACGCGGTGTTCGATCCGGCGGGCTTTGTGATTGCCAGAGGGAATGCGGATAGCGGAGGTGCGGTTTTCATAGGCCCAAGAAATGCCGGAGGGCGCGTGCGAGCCCCCGGCAAGGCGGGCGTAGCTGTTGAGATGCGGCGCAAAGATCAGTGTGGAATCATGCATGGCACCAATGCAGCCCGCCACGGCGTGGCGCAGGGTATCGGTGCCCATCGGGCCGCCGTCGTCAAAGACGTTTTTGCCATTGGCATCGAGCACCGAGAAATGGGTGTGCAAGCCCGAACCTGCATAATCCTCGTAGGGTTTTGCCATGAATGAGGCGGCAAAACCGTGGCGGCGGGCCATGCCTTTGACCAGCATCTTGAAGAGCCATGCATCATCGGCGGCGCGCAAGGCATCTTCTTGATGGACAAGGTTGAGTTCGAATTGGCCCAAACCTGCCTCGGAGATGGCGGTATCGGCGGGAATGTCCATGGCTTCACAGGCGTCATAGAGGTCGGTGAAGAAGGTGTCGAAGGCATCGAGTGCGCGGATCGAGAGGATCTCGGCGGCCTTGCGGCGCTTGCCGGAGCGCGGCGAAACGGGCACTTGCAGCGATTTGCCGGAATCGTCGATCAGGTAGAATTCCAGCTCCATCGCCACGACGGGCGTGAGCCCATGTGCCTTGTAGCGGTCCACTACGGCGCGGAGCGCGTGGCGGGGATCGCCCTCATAGGGGCGGCCATCTTCGCGGAACATCCAGATGGGCAGCAAGGCAGTGGGCGCTTCGAGCCATGGCATTGGCATGAAGCCACGTTCGGTGGGTTTCAAAACCCCATCCGCATCTCCGCTGTCATAGACGAGGGGGCTGTCGTCGATGTCTTCGCCCCAGATGTCGAGGTTGAGCGACGAGACTGGAAAGCGGGTGCCGTTTTCGACGACGGCATCGGCAAAGCGAGAGGGGACGCGTTTGCCGCGTGGTTGGCCATTCAAGTCTGCTGCGGCAACACGAATAGTTCTGACCTGCGTATTCTTTCGCAGCCAGTTCAGAGAAGAGGGGGGCATGATACACCTGTTGGAATTTGATCAAATCTTACCCCTCTCGCCATGTGTCTGGCAAGGGGGGCGTGCAAGGATTGGTGAAAAGACGCTAAAATTGCCCTAAGTTTGGATGATTAGCGCAAAAAGCCAAGGCGCAGACCGCGGCTTGGGCGCTTTGGGGCGCTGGGGAGGTGGCGGTTGAGGCGACGATTGATCGCGCCAAAGAGCGCCAGAATAATCAAGGTCAACACAATGAAATAGCCCGCCAGAATGGGGTAGGGCACGAAAGGGTTGAAGGTCTTGTCGGCAAAGTAATTGGCGTAATAGAGCGCGTCTCCCATTTGTTTGGAGGCGGGAAAACCTGAGAAGAAAACCAATGTCGTCGCGTGAAACAGAAAGATCGCTTCATTGGTATAGGCGGGCCACGCG
>DOOI01000194.1:8521-14458 GCA_003512825.1 Paracoccaceae bacterium
TCAGGCGGGCCACGCGAGCCGCAGCATGGTGGGCCAGATAATGCGGCGAAACCGACGTGCACCGGAAAAGCCATAGGCATCGGCGGCTTCAATATCGCCTTTTGGCACCGATTGCAGCGCGCCGTAAAAGATTTCGGCGGAATATGCAGCGGTATTGAAGAAGAGCACCACCAACGCACCCGCCCATGCCGAGGTGAAGGGCGTCAGGATCGGGTAGACCTGTTTGAGCGAAAGAAACAGGAAATAGGCAAAAAAGAACTGGATGAACAGCGGAGAGCCGCGGAACACAAAGATGAACCACAGCGCGGGTTGGCGGATCAAAGGATGTTTCGCTGCCTTGGCCAGCGCCAGCCCAGTGGCAAGCACAAAACCCGACAGAAGGGCCAAAGTGCCAAAATAGATGTTCCACAACATGCCCGAGCCGATCAGCACCACTTGTTGGCACAGCGTGAAATCGGATCGCGGCAACAGACGCTCGCCGATCCCGAGGGAGCGCAGGCCGTAATCGGCAAGAGTTTCCCAGCAGCTCATGCGGCGGCCTTTCGTTGGGCTTCGCCGCCAAAGGTCGCTTGGCCACGGGTGAGGCGGCGCATGATGCGGTCGAGCACGATCTCAGAGGCGCGTGTGAAGGCTAGGTAGAAGACCAGAAGAAAGAGGAAATACCACATCCGCCAGTCACCATGCGGGTATTCGGTGAATTGCGGTGTCTTGGTGCCGCCCAATTCGCGCGCCCAATAAACGATGTCCTCGACACCCAGCAGGAACAGCAATGGTGTGGCTTTGATCAGCACCATCCAGAGATTTGACAGGCCGGGGAGGGCATAGACCCACATTTGTGGCACGAGGATCCGCCAAAAGATTTGCCGCGGGCTCATGCCATAGGCGGCAGCGGTTTCCAGCTGGTTATGGGGCACGGCGCGCATGGCCCCAAAGAGCACATTGGCCGCAAAGGCCCCAAAGACAATGGCGAAGGTAAAGACAGCGAGGCCAAAGCCGTAAACCTCATGCACCCATTGCGGGGCATTGCCCAAGGGCGCTTTGGCGGCTTGGCAGACGATGAAGTCATTGCCTTGACGAATGGGTTGATCCCAATCGGGGCACAGTGTGATGTGGCGCAGATACTCGATGCCTTGATCAAGGGCGATCACGAAGAACAGGAAGAAGGCGATATCCGGCACGCCGCGCACAATGGCGATATAGCCTTTGCCCAAGAACGACAGCGGGGCGAAGCGGGCCCGCGCGGCCATGGCGCCAGCAAAGCCCATGGCCAGTGAGGCCGGAGCCGTCACGGCAAGCAAAAGCAGCACCGTCCCGAAGGATTGGTAAAAGGCGGCGTGTTTCGCCGTCGTCAGGTAGCACGAAAGCCATTTTAGGCCCTCAAGCGCTGCGGGATCAGTGCAATAGGTGAACATATGTGAGGGGAGAAGGGCGGGGTAAGACCCGCCCTTCCGATCCTTGAATCAATAGGTGGCGGTTTCTTCGCCGAACCACTTTTTCAGCAGTGTATTCAGCGAGCCATCGGCCTTCATGGCTGTGATGGCTGCGTCGAGCTTGTCGCGCAGGTCCTTGTCGGACTCGCGGATGCCGAGGCCAACATCGCCGCCCAGAGGCACGGGCTCGCCCGCCACAACCAACTCACCGCCCGACGCTTCTACGATGGGCTTGAGGTAGTCCCAATCCGCGAAAACCGCGTCGGCTTCGCCATTCCGCACAGCGGCGACAGTTTCTTCGGGGGTCGCGAATTCCAGCAATGTCGCTCCGGATTCAGCGATATAGCCTGCCTGAATGGTCGAGGTCTGGGCCGAAACGACGCCTTTGAGATCTGCATCGGCAGATTTCGCCACGAAGGTCGAGGCGGTTGGTGGGTAGTAGTCCTGGCTGAAGTCGATGATCTGATCGCGCTCAGCCGTGATCGACATGCCCGCAATGATCACATCATAGTTGCCCGAAACGAGGTTTGGGATGATCGAGTCCCAGTCGTTTTTCACCCATTCGCAGGTCAGTTCGGTGCGTTTGCACAGCTCGTCGCCAAGGTCGCGCTCGAAGCCGGCGATTTCGCCTTTGTCGTCGATGTAGTTATAGGGAGGGTAGGCGCCCTCGGTGCCAAGGCGGATGGTTTTGCCATGGCTTGCCGCCATGCCCATGCCAGCCGAAAGGGCCAGCGCGGCAACGGTCAGGATCAGTTTTTTCATTTGGGTCTCCGTTGGTTGGACTTCGTTTTTCATATCGGGGCCCCTTCAGGCGGGGGCAGTTGCCGACAAGAACTGTTGCAAGCGCTCAGATTTGGGCGCGCCGAAAAGCGCGTCAGGAGCACCTTCTTCTTCGATCAGGCCTTGGTGCAGAAAGATCACGTGATCTGAGACATCGGCGGCCATCTTCATATCATGGGTCACAATGAGCATGGTGCGGCCTTCTTCGGCTAAGGCCTTGATCACGCGCACAACTTCTTGTTCCAGTTCTGGATCAAGGGCTGAGGTTGGTTCATCAAATAACAGGGCCTGCGGCTCCATGCACAGCGCACGGGCGATCGCGGCGCGTTGTTGTTGCCCGCCAGAGAGTTGCGCGGGCCAGACATCGCATTTGTCGCCAATCCCAACCTTGTCGAGATAGGCGCGTGCCCGGTCTTCGACTTCGGCGCGGTCGCGACCCTGCACGGTGACGGGCGCTTCCATGACGTTTTGCAATACAGTCATATGCGCCCAGAGATTGAACTGCTGAAACACCATGGAAAGATTGGTGCGGATCCGCAGCACTTGGCGGCTGTCAGACGGATGACGGCCCAGCCCTGTGCCGCGCCAAGACACGGGTTCGCCTTTGAACAGGATTTCGCCTTGCTGGCTGTCTTCGAGTAGGTTGCAGCACCGCAGAAGTGTCGATTTTCCCGAGCCAGAAGAGCCGATCAGCGAAACGACTTGGCCTTGATGCGCGGTCACATCCACGCCCTTGAGCACTTCCAGTGCCCCATAGGACTTGTGGAGATCGCGAATTTGGATGACCGCGGTGGTCTCGGACACTGGGAGGATTCCTGATGACGTAATTTAGGGTCTCGTCAATAGGGCTGAAAATGCCACTATTTGCAACGGCTGAAACGCGGCGAAAAGGGACAGGAACGCCTCGATTGACTTAGGGTCATGGCTTAGTTTTCCAACAAGTCCGGCGTTGGAACAGCGCAATAGGCCGAGGCAGGGATCTGCGTGAACCCCAAAAGCCCGAGGCTGCGGCGCGTTCTTGGGGCAAGGCGCGCAATAGCTTCGTCCACCGCCGCGCGATAGAGGTTCGCGGGTGCGCCGATCCGCGTGATATAGGGCAATCCGGGGGTGGGGGGCGTTTCGCCGACTTTGACCAAAGCCGAGAGCGGATCGTCAAAGCGGCACATCAAACGCCATGTTTGCGCGTCGATGGAGGCGATATCGGCCTCCCCGGCGATGATTGCGGCGACCGAGGCCTGATGCGCGCCAGTCTCAACGGTCTTGTTGAAGGAAAACCCGTGCCCCGCCATATAATTTTGTGGCGCTGCCCAGCCTGATTGCGACGAGAAGTCATTCACCGCCAAACGCAATTTGCCCCATTCCGACGGCATGTTCGTGGCAAACAGCCGCCGCATCACCAAAATCGAGCGGTAATATCCGGGGGGGCAGGCCGGCAAGCCAAAATCCGGGGTGCCAAGCAAGGTTACATGGCCATGAAGCCGCGTGCGATAGGGCATTCCGCAGGTTTGGGAGAACACCAGATCGGGGTCTTGCCAATGTGACCAGAGCACAGGTGTATCGCGCGTCAAACGCTCTGGTGCGGGCTCGCCCCGGCGGCGCAGCGCATCGCGGATCTCTGCCCATAAAGCATCTGTTTCCATCCGCAATTCGGGGCGGTCATACATCGGAAGAGAGGCGATCATTAAGCGCGCTCGACCCGCTGGCGCGCCATTGCGGAATCGCGATCATTCACGCCCAGCAGGTTGCTCGCCAGCCGCATGAGCGCATCTTCTTCGGCCTCGCGCACGCCATCGGCCAAAACGACGCTCCATAGGGCTTCGATCACCCCAAGGCGCTCCTCATAGGCGACGACCTCTTTGATTGCGCGGGTGAAACGCACCGTATCGGGGGCCTCTTCTTCCAAGCCTTCACCGGCGCGACGCAAGGCCTGCGCCTCGGTATGGTTCAAACCATAGCGGGCTTCGAGCAGGCGATCGATGCGCGTAATCTCGGCGGGTGCATAATGGCCATCGGTGCGCGCCAATCGCACCAAAAGCGCAGCCAGTGCCAAACGTGCATCCGGATCAGCCAGCGCTTCGGGCGCAGGCGACATCAATCGGGCCAAGAGCTCCTTGAACATAGCGCTCACGCAAAACCTTCTACGATCACCAAATCCCCAACCGACGCCCCCTCACGCGCGGCAATTGCCTCGGCGTAAGCGGCTGAGTGGTAGCAAGCGAGGGCCGCTTCATAGCTGGGGAATTCGATGACCACTGTGCGGGCCCGCGCGCTGCCCTCAATGACTTGCTGCGTGCCGCCTCGGACGACAAATTGCCCGCCAAACTCGGCAAACGCTTTTCCGTTCAGAGACTTGTAGCGCTCATATGCAACCGGATCGGTTACTTCCATATGCGCGACCCAATAGCCCTTTGGCATGGTTTCTCTCCTATCCTTGATGGGTTGAAGGTGGCACAGGAGACGGGCGCGTCAAGACGATTCACGCGTTCTTGGGCCCTAAACCCGATCACGCTTTGTGGTTTTCAAGGATCACGCAGGCGCAATTCGCGGCGGAATTGGACGCGTGGATGGTGTTGTCAGGCCGCGCGACGCGCGCGAACCATTGACCATGTGTAAAGTGCCAAGGCGGCCCAGATCATCGGGAAGGCAATGGCCCGCGCCGTGCCGAACGGCTCGCCAAAGAGGAAGACCGCGAGCAGGAGGATCATCGTTGGGGCGATATATTGCATGATACCGATCGTGGAGAGGCGCAGCAATTTGGCGGCATTGCCGTAGATCATCAACGGGCCTGCTGTGACAAGGCCCAGTCCGAGGATCAGCCACATATCCGGCGCATGCCCAGCCAGAAAATGGCCCGCGCCTGTCGCTTCCAACCAGACCACATAAGCCAGAGCCGCCGGGGCAAGCAGAAGAATTTCCAGCAAAAATCCCTGATTGGGGCCAACCGGGAGTGATTTCTTGAAATAGGCGTAAAAGCCCCATGTCACGGTCAATGACAGGCTGGCATAGGGGATCGTGCCGTTTTCGATGGTGAGCACCAAGACCGCCGCGCCAGCCAGCGCTATGGCTATCCATTGCAAGGGGCGCAGGCGCTCGCCCAAGAGCACTGCACCAAGGAAGACTGAAAAGAGCGGATTGATATAGTAGCCCAAGGCCGCTTCCAGCGCGTGGCCCGATGCAATGGCCCAAACATAAATGCCCCAATTGACCGAGATCAGCGCCGCAGTCAGCGCGGCCATGGCGACCGTGCGGGGAGATCGCAGGGCAGTTTTCAAATCCCCCGTCCGCCCAAGCCAGATCAGCACAGCAGCAGCCACCGGGATTGACCAAAGCACGCGATGCGCGATGATCTCGGCGGCCGGAATATGCGCTACGGCTTTCATGTAGAGCGGCAAGAACCCCCAAAGCAGATAGGCCGTCAGGCCAAGGGCGAAGCCTTTTGGTGTGTCTTCCGCTGTCATTGTGCCCTCGTGCGATCGCATGCCATGGCCTAGCGCCTTTGCGGCGCAATGGCCATGGGGCCTTATTCGCCGAGTTTGGCGTGCACCTCAGCCAGGTCGATTTCGCCAATCGGCATTTTATTGGCCGGGTTGTCGAAGTCGTAGCGGAAGAGTTCAAAGTCTTTTCTGTAGATCTCATACATCAAGTGCATGGAGAGATCGTCGAAATAGTCTTCGACCGGATGCAGGCGTTTCGGACCGTGCCCTTCGCTTTCGTTAAAGCGCGGGAT
>DOOI01000190.1 GCA_003512825.1 Paracoccaceae bacterium
GGGGCAGCAGTACGGCCTTGAAGTGGTGAACTATTTCGCCAAGGATGATGAGCCGCGCTATGAAACGCCGACATTCCGGCGCTCGAATGCCTTTGAGGCGACACGGCGCGAGGTGATGGCTGTCCGCAATGGCGTTGGCATCAACGAGTTGCAGAACTTTGGCAAATATCTGGTGACAGGTGCCAATGCGCGGGTCTGGCTGAACAAGATCATGGCGGGGCGCATTCCGGCGCCGGGCAAACTGTCGTTGACACCTATGCTGGCGCATTCAGGTCGGATTATTGGCGATTTCACTGTGTCATGCCTTAATGAGCAGTCTTTCCAACTCACCGCCTCTTATGGCGCGCAAGGGTTCCACATGCGGTGGTTCCAGCAAAATGAGATGGAGGGGGTTAAAGTAGAGAACATCTCGGACAGGCTGACAGGGTTCCAAATTGCGGGGCCGAAAGCTCGGGAGGTTTTGCAAAGCTGCACAAGCACAAACATTTCCGACCTTGGGTTCATGCAAATTCGCAAGATGGTAGTCGGCATGGCCGATTGTTTGGTTCAGCGCGTGAGTTACACAGGCGATTTGGGCTATGAGATTTACTGTGATCCGATGGCGCAGCGCCAGCTTTGGCAAACGCTCTCGACGGCGGGAGCGCCGCATGGGATGGCACCCTTCGGGATGCGCGCGATGATGTCGCTGCGACTTGATAAGTTTTTTGGCTCATGGGCGCGAGAATACTCGCCCGATTACACCCCGGCGGAAACCGGGCTTGATCGGTTCATCGCATGGAAAAAGCCAGATGATTTTATCGGGCGCAAAGCTGTAGAGGCTGAACGGGCAGCGGGCCCGGCACGCGTGCTTTTGACCTTTGAGGTTGATGCAGAGGATGCCGATGTTGTGGCCTATGAACCCATCTGGCTGGATGGGGCGGTGGTGGGTTTCTGCACTTCGGGAGGGTATTCGCACTATTCAGGCAAATCTATCGCTTATGCGCTTATTCCGACCCAAAGCGTAACGGATGATCTGGAGGTCGAAATCGAAATCTTGGGAGATCGACGCAAGGCGCGCCGGATCACCACGCCGTTGTTTGATGCTGATGGCGCCCGAATGCGGGGTTGACGCAGAAGGAGCGCAAGCGCCTGATGGCGAAATGACCCCTGCGTTTGCGATCCTTATTCCGGCGGCTGGCGCCTCTTCGCGTATGCGAGGGGGCGATAAGCTGTTGGAGCCGATAGAAGGGGTTGCGTGTTTACGGGGGATTGCGGAGCGTGCCCTACAGATTTCGAGCCGCGTTATCGTCACCCTACCCGCAGCTCCTCATGCCAGATATGCGGTGTTAGAGGATTTGAATGTGGTCATTGTGCCCGTGGAAAATGCGGCCCTTGGTATGGGACATTCTTTAATGTGTGGTGTGCAAGCAGTGCCAAATGGCTGGGGCGTGATGATTGTGCCCGGCGACATGCCTAACTTGGAAGCCGAAGATTTAGCGCAAGTTGCAGCGGCGTTTAATGGCAAACGGATTGTTCGCGGGATGACACAGAGCGGTGCCCCCGGTCACCCGATCTTGTTTCCTGCAAGGCTTTTGGCTGGGTTTGCCACGCTCTCGGGCGACCGTGGCGCATCGGAAATAGTGCGTCGGGAAATGCCTGATGTCACAGGAGTGCGGCTTCGCGGCGACCGCGCGATCCTCGATTTGGATACACCGGAAGAGTGGGCCGCGTATAGAGCGCGCCAATGAACCAGGGGTCAGCCCAGTTTTAGCGCCGCGAACTTACGCACTTTATGTCCTTTGAGGGCACGACGCGCTGCCACTTGGTGATCAAGGTCAATGAACAAAGACTTGATTTCAGTCACTTGCGACTGATCCAACTGCGACAGGTTTTGCGGGCTGCAATGAAAACTTTCGGCCCATGCCCCATTCGCCATAATCACCTCATGTTGCGCCAACAAGATTACCCGGCATTCAGAGGCGGACGCCTGCACGCGCGCTTGCGAAATTCCTGCGAGACCAACAAGATGGCGCGCCTCAACAAAGACTTCCCGTTGATCGAACATCAAAAGCGCGAGTTCTGATTGCAGGAGCACACGATGATGTGCCGCGATGTTTAGGTCATTTTCAGGCAGCCCATTTCCGAGAGCGCCCGCCTTGATTTCAACGATTGCGACATTCGCCGCCGCTGGCGCAGTCTCGCCAATCCACAATACGCTCTGCAGCCCATTATCGCGGGTGAAGACCCGATCACCAATCAGAAGATCCTCAATAGATATTTCACCGCGATGTGTCACAATTTTTGTGCCGACTGCAAAACCGGAAACACGCGGACGAGGTGATTTTGCAGATGTTTCCGTGCGCCCCGACGCCTCTGAGGCTGCGTCATCAGACAGATAGCCTTCTGCGACGTCTTCCACAAATCTGCCAAAAAAATCAGTCATGTCGGGTCCTGCGCGTTCAGTTCTTGTGAAGGCTCGGCCCTACATGGAGCCGCATCCACACCCCGTATGTATAATTTAATATATCCGTTTGAGATATAATTAATCCAAATTTTTTAAGGCTGTTTTGAGAACAATCGACAGTCTGCAAATTCCACGTTCCATGCTCAAATGGGACGTCTTCACACGCCAAAACGAGACAATGTGACACGCAATACGGTCGAATATCGCGCATAAGGAGATTTTTGCTGCGCGTGGAGTGAAAAATAGCGTCGACATGGCAACAATAGCCTGTTTCCAGGATCGCGACAAAACCAACAGCCATGACACTACTGCATGATTGTGGGGTGAAAACAGAAAGCGCTGCCCTGATCTAATCTGGTTCATTTGTCGCTAAATGCGTCAGACTCGATCAGGGAGGCTCAAGCCAACCACAGCCCCCGCACGGTTGACAGATCAGGGCCGGGATTACTCCCGGCCCTTGCTGCAATGTTTATTTGAGAAGCAGCTTGGCCTCATGCTTCTTCAGCGAGCGGCGTGCGGATTGATAATCCTGAATGCCTTCCTTGCTCCGGAGATCAGGGAAGAGTTCCAAAATTTCGTTCCGCTGTGCGTCTCCAACCCCTTTGAGCGACATGTCGCCGGGCTGGAAGCTCTCGGTCCACGACCCGTTCGACAGCACCACTTCGTGGTGATCGAACATGAAGTGAATATAGGTCGTACCCATCACATCCACTTCGTGGATCCCCGCTGCTCCCACCAGGTGTTTTGCGGCCACGAGAACTTCGCGTTCGTCGAAGAACAGCGCCGTTTTCTCGTTATTGACCAACACACGGTGGTTGGGGCTGTAGAGCGTATCGCGCTCTGGCAGACCGTTTCCGAGCGACCCCGCCTTGATCAGGATAGGCTTGAGATGCGGGTTGCGTGCAAAGTCGACGCCCGTAAGTCCCTTCTCGCCGATCCAACGGATCTCTTGGAGACCGTTATCGCGGGTGATCACCTTGTCACCGATTTGCAGCTCTTCCACCAGACGCTCACCTTTCGGTGTGGCGATCAATGTTCCCGGAGTGAAGCAAGGGATAACCTCTTCAATTTCCGTGAACTGGAAGGACCCGGTCACATTGCCATCGCTATCGAAGTAGGTAACGAAACCATCCGATCCGTTGCCATTCGAGTCTGGCCCTGTGATCGTGACTTGCAACGTTCCGCCCGCTGGAGCCGCGCCGCGCAGATCGAGGACGTCAAAGTCGTCACCACCTGCGTTGCCGTCAATCGTGTCGCCATCGGTGCCGCCGATAAAGACGTCCCGATCATCGCCACCTTGCAGCAAGTCGGCCTCGTTGCCGCCTGTGATAGTGTCATTGCCAGCGCCACCATCGACAGTGTCACTTTCAGCGCCCGCAAGGATAACGTCATCCCCTGCCCCGCCAAAGATCACATCTTGGCCCAAACCACCTTCGATCGTGTCGTTGCCATCGCCGCCATCCAAGGTGTCGCGACCCGAGGAACCAAGCAGAACATCATCGCCGTCTTCACCAAGAAGCGTATCGCCGCCGGTGCCGCCGTTGAGGGTGTCATTGCCCGCTCCACCGGAAATAAGGTCAGAACCATTCCCACTGGAGTGCCCCCACTGAATTGG
>DOOI01000120.1:0-151 GCA_003512825.1 Paracoccaceae bacterium
TGCGCGACCGCGCCGTATGCAACCGCCCAGCAGGCTCGCCAATGATTTCCTTCAGCCGGGCCTCCACATTCATGTGGATGTCCTCCAGCGCCGTCGAAAATACGAATTCCCCGCCCTCGATTTCTGACAAGACCGTGAGCAGCCCTTCCCG
>DOOI01000120.1:434-585 GCA_003512825.1 Paracoccaceae bacterium
CAAGACCGTGAGCAGCCCTTCCCGGATCGCCTCCGCATCGTTATGCGTCACAATACCCTGTGCCGCCAACATGGCAGCATGGGCACGCGAGCCGTCGATGTCTTGGCGTGCCATCCGCTTGTCGAACCCGATCGAGGCATTGATCGCCTCC
>DOOI01000120.1:870-39495 GCA_003512825.1 Paracoccaceae bacterium
CGAGGCATTGATCGCCTCCATGATCGCATCGGGTCCGGCGGCGAAACGGCCGCCCCACATCTGGTTCGAAGTCTTGGTCATGGCATGCCTTTCGGAGGGACAAATGCTGAAACGTCTTGCTTGGATCCTTTACACGGGCCTCGCCGCCTTCGCAAACCCCGCAGCCGCGCTCGATCTCGCGCCCCTTTTGACAGGCGACATGGCCAAACTTGTAGCCCATAGCGCACCCAAGCCACTCCCCGAGGTCCCCTTCCAAACCGCCGATGGCACCAGCGCCCTGCTCTCGGACTACCAAGGCAAATGGGTGCTCCTCAATCTCTGGGCCACATGGTGCGCCCCCTGCCGCGCCGAAATGCCCATGCTTTCCGCTTTGCAAACCACCTATGGCGGCGAGACTTTCGAAGTCATCACCATCGCCACAGGCCGCGATAGCCCCGCGAAAGTCGCCCGTTTCATGGACAGCATCGCCGTCACCAACCTGCCACGCCACACCGACCCCAATCAGAAACTCGCCCGCAGCCTTGGCATCCTCGGCCTGCCTGTCGTCTTGCTGATCGCCCCCGATGGCAGCGAAGTCGCCCGCCTCACAGGCCCCGCCAAATGGGATGCCCCCGAAGCGCTCGCACTGGTCGACGCCCTCGCCCGCGACACGACACAAAATTGAACATGACCCAGCCTTGGCAATCACTTAAGCCTTTGCGGAAAATCTGATGCCATAGGCCGATCCATGCCATGCAGCGCCACCTTCATCCCCGAGCATGATCTGCTCATCGAGCGGTTCTACGGCCATGTCACCCGCCGCGACGTCCTTGCGATGTATGACGGCCTCTTTGCCGATCCCCGCCTCCTCACCACCCGGCTGGAATATTGCGATCTGAGCCAAATCGTGAGCACCAATCTCAATGGCGCCGACACGCGCCGCCTTTTCGATATCCTTGGCACACAATATCTGCGCCGCCTCCACACCTTCACCCACGGAGCGACTGTCATCGGCCCCGAAGACACCACCAAACCCGGCGCCTATTTCGGTCAACTCTTTCAGCGCAGCCTTCCCGCCTCAGTGCGCGACCGAACCAAAGTCTTCGCACATCCTCCCGAGGCCCTTGCTTGGCTGGGCCTGACCGCCAATGCGCTCTCCCAAGAGCCCCCCTCGCCTGCGGTCAAGCTCCACAAGTGACGCGACGCCGCCTTTGACAGCGCCCCCCCTCCTCTGAAATCCTGCACGCGGAGGCCCGTCATGCCCTTACCCATCCTTCTTGCGCTTGTGATCGGCGGTATCGCCACCATCGCACTGCTGTTGCACCTCCTTGGCCTGTCCCGCCGGGGCAAGATCGCCTCACCCGAGGCAGCCATCGCCGCATGGAATGACGACAATCCAAACAGGCCTGCGCGCTCAGCGCTCCTCTCTGCGTCCGGCGAACTGGCCCTGATCGACACAGAACACGGCCCCGGCCTTGTCTTCGCCATGGGAGCCGACCTCGCCACGCGCCCTCTGGCCGATGCCCGCCTCCGGCCTACCCAGCGCGGCCTCGCCCTGCGCCTGCCAGATTTCACCGCCCCGCGCCTCCATCTCACACTCGCCCCCGAAGAGCGCCCGATTTGGGCCCAGAGGATCACCGCGCCATGAAAACCGAAATCGCCTTCCCCGATGTGGTCCAACTCGCCGTGCCGCTCTTTATCGCCCTGATCCTCGCAGAGCTGGCGTGGATTATGCTGAAAGGGCGCGGCGGCCGCTACGAGACCCGCGACGCGCTCACCTCACTGACCATGGGCGCAGGCAATGTCGCCGAAAGCATCCTCTTGGGCTTTGTGGCTTGGGGCTTTTACATGCTGATCTGGGACGCCACGCCGCTCGATCTCGGCGCCTCATGGCCTGTTATTCTGCTGTGCTTTGTCCTTGATGACCTGCGCTATTACTGGGTCCACCGCTTTGGCCATCGGGTCCGCTGGGTTTGGGCCAGCCATGTCAATCACCACTCCTCCCAGCACTATAATCTGACCACTGCATTGCGCCAAACTTGGACCTATACGTTCACTTTCATGATTGTTGTCCGCGCGCCCCTTGTCTTGTTGGGCTTTCATCCTGCCTTGGCGTTGTTCGTTGGGGGACTGAACCTGATCTATCAATTCTGGATCCACACCGAAGCCATTGGCCGCCTGCCCCGCTGGTTCGAGGCCATCATGAACACCCCCTCGCATCACCGCGTCCACCATGGCCGCAATCCGCGATACCTTGATGCCAACTATGCAGGTGTCTTCATTATCTGGGACAAGCTTTTCGGCACCTATGTGCCCGAATTAGACACCGACCGCCCGCGCTATGGCCTCGTGCATAACCTCGGCACCTTCAATCCGCTTCGGGTGGCTTTTCATGAATGGCTGGGCATTTGGCAGGACATGACGCAACCGGGCCTGACGTTGCGCCAGCGCGCACTCTATGCGCTCGCCCCGCCGGGATGGAGCCATGACAACAGTCGCGAAACCTCCGCTGCCATCAAGGCCCGCCATCTCGAAACCCATCCCGAAGATCGCGGCACACCGGGCTTCGACGCGCTCAAATGATCCGCGCGCCCAGAGCTTACCAGCGACTCATTTATGACTATGACGTTAATCTTGTTGCGAATGCCTCGCCGCGAACGTCATGACGCAAACCAGACGTGACCCATACGCAAATCATACGCGTCATTATTTCTTCATAAAGGTTGAGAATTCGCGGATTTCGACAGATCGTTGCGCCTTTGTTAACGGCGCGTCACCCAGCCAACAGCTGGGCCTCATGCTCTTTCAGCGTGGGCCGCGCTGCGGGATAACCGCGCTTGCCGCCAAACATCTTCAATTGCGGGAAAAGCTCCGCCAATTCCGCGCGCTGCGCGCCGTCAAAGCCGCGCACCGACGAGTCACCGGGCTGGAAACTCTCCGACCAAGCCCCATCGCCACAAATCACTTCGTGACGGTCAAACATGATGTGAACATAGACCACATCTTCCGCCGAGCTTTGCCGGACGCCAGGCATGCACAGCAGGTTGACTGCCGCAACAAAAACCTCATCCTCACCGAAGTAAAGCTGGGTTTTTGCAGAGGACATCAACACCCTATGCTGCGGCGACAGCATCATGTCGCGCTCAGGCAATTCGCAGCCAAGCGCGCCTTTTTCAATGATCACAGGCGCCAGATGCGGCAACGCTCTCAACTCGCTCGTCGTTAGCCGCCGCTTGCCAACCCAGCGCACCATCTGCATGCCACTGTCCCGCGTGAGCACCAGATCGCCCACCTTAATCTCGGCCGCAGGCACCTCGCCGCGCGGCGTCTTGATGCGGGTTTCTGCGGTAAAACAGGGCACCACGATTTCGATATTTTGGAACGCCAGCGTATCGACAATCGAGCCGCTCGCATCGCGGAAATAGACGGTGCCATCCTCCGGGTTCAACCCGTCGTAATCAACCGTTAACGATCCGCCCGGCAACACGGCACCTGTCAGGTCCAGCGTGTCGCTATCAACGCCGCCTTCCCCACCATCTATGGTGTCGCCCGCGCCGCCATACAAGATATCGGCATCGTCGCCGCCGAGCAGGCTATCATTGCCAGCCTCGCCGTAGATGATGTCAGCGCCGATCCCGCCGTTAACCGTATCGTTACCGTCACCGCCGAAAATCAAATCATCGCCCGCACCTGCGGAAATCGTATCGTCACCGCCGTAACCAAGGATCGTATCGTCTACACCGTCCGAGCCGTCTACGTGGTCGCTCTGAGCATCCGAATAGCCCGGGTTCATCACCTCGCCTGACGCGGTGCCCTCTACAACTCCCGCAAAAGCGATACGCTCGATCTCGGTAAAAGTTACCGTTCCGCGAGAGGCGAGCGCGATCGAGCCGGCTTCGGGGTCGATCCCACTATAGGTTACGACCGACCCATATTCGACGATCAGCGTGTCAAAATCGGTGCCTGTCTCGCCGCCTTGCACCACAGTGCTGCCTGAACCGGAGGTGATGAAAAATACATCCTGATCCCCACCGCCGACCAGTATATCGCTGCCAGCACCGCCCGACAGCGTATCGTCGCCGTCGCCGCCCAAGATGGTATCCTCCCCGTCGCCGCCAGAAAGCCAGTCATTGCCGCTTCCTCCGTCGATGGAATCGTTGCCGTCGCCGCCATCTACAAGATCGTTGCCGCCATCACCCGCGAGACTGTCATTGCCGAGCCCGCCATTCAAAACGTCATCATCGGCGCCACCCGATATCGTGTCATTCCCTACGCCACCGACAACCGTATCATTGCCTCCGGCGCTCTGGATCAGGTTATGAGCGATCGAAGTGGTGCCAACCACATAGTCGGCCCCACCACCGGTATTGAGCATAACTCCCGATGAAAGAGTGCCAAAATTGACTGTGTCGGCAGCGTCAGAGAGGGAAATCTGCTCAATTTCCGAAAAGCTGATTGTTCCTAAAGCGCCCGTAATCGACCCGGATTCTGCCGTGTCATATGTCAGCGTTACAGGCGTGCCGCTAAAGGCAAGAGAGACCGTATCCAGATCGCTGCCGCTGGTCGCCGTCTCGCCACCCACAATGGTCATCGTATCGACGGTGCGGATATCGAAGAGATCGGCATCCGCGCCGCCACTCATCGTATCTTGACCGCCATCAATCGAGAAGAATGTATCCGCGCCAGCCCCCCCGATCAGGCTGTCATTTCCTGCCCCGCCATTGATGTAGTCGTCCCCGACCCCACCATCGACCACGTCATCGTCGCCCCCTGCAACGATTGTGTCATTGCCGCCGCCTGCAAAAATCGTGTCGTTGCCCAGACCACCTTCGATCGAGTCATCCCCATCGGCATAGGTCACCGACGCACCATCGGCCGGACTGCCAAGATACATCACAGGCTGATTGGTGGCAGTGTCGTAGGCGACCCAATTGTGCCCCTCAAAAGTAGGTTGCGCGTAGGTTACCCCTGCCGCAACCAGACCGAAGTCTATCAGTTGGCCCGCCGGATCGATCCAGTAGATCTTGAGCGTCGATGTCGTGCCGTTGGTAAAGCTGAAGACTTTGGCCGCTCCAGCATTTGAACTGGCATGCGCCGACGGCGTGAACATTGACGATATGCCATCGCCATAAATCAGATCCGCCCCAGTTCCGCCAAGGATCGTATCCGCACCAATGCCGCCATAAAGACTATCATCGCCGCCGCGACCATCGATAGAATCGTTGCCGGCACCGCCATCGATGACAGTTGTATAGATGTCCCCAAGTATTGTGCCCGAGTCATCGCTTCCGATTAACGTGTCATTGAAAGCCGAGCCAAAGATACCATCGATGGCAGTGCCCGTGTCACCTGTGGCATCTCCACCGGTCGCTATGAAATTCCCAGAGATATCAACCGAGACGCCTGCGTCACTATCGCTGTAATCGGCGATATCAAGCCCGGTGCTGCCGACAAGATAATCCGCTCCCACACCGCCAGCTAGGATGTCATTCCCAAAGCCGCCATCAAGAGTGTCATTGCCGTCTTGGCCCAGCAAGATATCATCGCCAGCCTCACCCAAGACCGTGTCGTCACCAAGCCCGGCATAGACCGTATCATTGCCACCACTCGCGAGAACGCTGTCGTTATTGTTGCCCGCCAAATTGTCGGTTGCATCAATTTTATCGTTGTCGGGGTCGGCATTATACGAGGCATTGATCAGGTAATCGCCGGATGAACCCTCAACCAAATAGTCATGCGCTGTCAGCACATAGCGATCGGCCATCATGTCATAGGTGCCATTTCCACCCGATGGTGCCGCGGTCCCCAAGGTCACAGATTGGATCGGCTTAGCTTCCAAGGCATCAGCATAAGACCCGGCGCTTGTTGGCGGCAGCAGATATAAACGCCCTGCGCTATCTTGCATGATGATCGCGTCGACCTGCACCGATGTGCCGTCGGTATAGGTGATCGTCGTCGCGCTGTAGGTCATGTTCGTGTCAAAGAAACGAACAGATCCCCCATCAATCGAAAACCCCTCTGAGGAAAAGAAGTTGTCAGCGTCATATGAGGTATTGGTCGCCCGCCCCGTGTAGGACCAAAATCCATCCGGGGTTAGTGTGCTGAAGTTGTTGGCAATCGGGCTTCCAGGACCGCCAAATGACAACCCATTCAATGCGTTATGGTTTTCAGAAATCGTATTCCCCTCGAGCGTATCGATCGTGGGGCCGGTGCCGAGATAGAAAAGCTTGAATGTAGTTGCCATCTCAGACCTCAGAGCGCCGCAGCAAAGCAAGCGCATCCGCAAGGGCGGCACGCTTTGCATTCGAGACAACGGTAGAGAAGGTCAGCAATGTTAGGCTCAGCCCCCAAAAGGTGGTTTTCCGACCGCCATGCAGAGGCCGCTGAGCTGATCCAAAACTGAGCATCTTGCTCCCTCAAAAGTCACGATGATGCTATCAAGACAGACGGATGCCTTGACGCTCTCAACGTTCACTCTTGCAGGAAAACTTTGCCCCCCCTTTGACCGATCAATGGCATTCGTCGACAAAGTCGCGGCAATTTTAAGATACGCCCTTCTGGGGTAACGGCCCCAATCCGCCCCATGACAGGCAATATCGGCACCGCATCATCACTCCGCCATAACGCGGAAGGCTCACGAAATCCCTTTATTTCATGGGGATCAAGAAATGCCATCGCAAAACATCCCACCATCGGCCTATGTGTCCAAGACATGTCCACGGCTTCCTCTCAATACGAGTGGCGCGGATTCACATGTCTTTTTTCCATCTAAAAATCGCCATGCCTTTTGGAAAAAATGCTCCGACTTCCCAGATCACGTCTTGAGTCGCAAAGCTGGCACTGCCCCATACTGTCGAGTCTCATCCGCAAAAATCGGAGCGGGAGCTGGAAACTCCACCGTGCCATTCGGGCTCTCCACACGAATGCGTCGCAAATGAGGATGCGCCGAAAGCCCGGCCATGTCATTTACCTGCGCCACCGCAATACCAGCCTTCAAAAGCAACGCTATCGCCGCTTCCCCGTCATGCTGTGCGAAAGCCTCAGCGACCAATGCATCCGTCTCGGCCCGGTTTCTGACCCGCATCACATTTGTCGCAAATGCGGGCGCACTGCCCATCTCATCTTGCCCGATGAAAACTCGGCATAGGTCGCGCCATTCCCGATCACTCTGAATAGAGATCAAGATTGGCACCTGATCTTGGCTATGGAAGACCCCGTAAGGCGCGATGGAGGGATGGGCCAATCCTACCCGCTTTGGCGTTTTGCCACCTTCATGGTTCAGCAACGGTACCGTGAGCCATTCCGCGATCACATCAAACATCGACACCGAGATATCTGCACCCAGCCCGGTAACCCCGCGCCGGATCAACGCCTCCAAGATCGCGGAATAGGCCGTGGCGCCAGTGGCAACATCCACAATCGAGACACCGACACGGGCCGGCTCAGACGGCCCACCAGTAATCGAGCACAATCCACTTTCCGCTTGGATCAACAAGTCATAAGCCTTGCGATCCGCCATTGGCCCAGTCTCTCCATAGCCGCTGATCGCGCAGGTCACGAGACGCGGATAGCTTTTCCGCAGCCGGGCGCGCTCAAAGCCCAACTTCTCCAGCGCACCGGGTTTGAGGTTTTGCATCAACACATCGGCTTTTGCGATCAGCGCTTCCAACTCCGCCCGATCCGCCGCCTGAGTGAGATCCAGCGTCACGGTTTCTTTCCCGCGATTGAGCCACACGAAGTAGCTCGATTGCCCCGCAGCGACATCATCGTAGCCGCGCGCAAAATCTCCCTCGGGCCGCTCCACCTTGATCACACGCGCCCCTGCATCAGCCAGCCGCGCCGTGGCAAAAGGGGCAGCAACAGCCTGTTCAACCGCGACAACCGTCAATCCTTCGAGTGGCAAAACCATCAAAAAGACCTCGGCAAACCAAGGACATGCTCTGCCACATACGACAGGATAAGATTGGTCGAAATCGGCGCAACCTGATAAAGTCGCGTCTCGCGGAATTTGCGCTCCACATCATATTCACAAGCGAAACCAAATCCGCCGTGAAACTGGATACAGGCGTTTGCCGCCTCCCAGCTGGCCTTCGCCGCAAGGTACTTCGCCATATTCGCTTCTGCCCCACAGGGCGCGCCCGCGTCGAACAAGGCGCAGGCTTTGTAACGCATCAAGTTTGCCGCCTCGACCTCGATATGCGCTTCAGCAATGGGGAATTGAACGCCTTGGTTCTGTCCAATCGGCCGACCAAAAACCACCCGCTCACGCACATAATCGGTCACTTTGTCGATGAACCAATAGCCATCCCCGATACATTCCGCCGCAATCAAGGCCCGCTCGGCATTCAGACCCGTCAGAATATATTTGAAACCTTGCCCTTCTTCGCCAATCAGATTTTCCGCCGGAATTTCCAGATTGTCGAAGAACAACTCATTGGTTTCGTGGTTGACCATATTCAGGATGGGGCGAACGGTCATGCCTTTCGACATCGCTTCTTTCACATCGACCAGAAAAATCGACAGACCCTCTGACTTTTTCTTGACGTCCGCCAAAGGCGTCGTGCGTGCGAGCAAGATCATCAGATCAGAATGCTGAACGCGGCTAATCCACACCTTCTGTCCGTTGATCACATAGCGGTCGCCTTGTTTGACGGCTGTCGTCTTGATCTTGGTGGTATCCGTCCCAGTCGTCGGTTCCGTCACCCCCATTGACTGCAAGCGCAACTCGCCGCTGGCAATCTTTGGCAAATAGCGCCGCCGCTGCTCTTCGGAACCATGACGGATAAGCGTGTTCATATTGTACATCTGACCATGGCAGGCGCCAGAATTTCCGCCCGATCGATTGATCTCTTCCATGATGACTGACGCCTCCGTCAGCCCAAGCCCAGAGCCGCCATATTCTTCCGGAATCAGAGCCGCCATCCAGCCTGCTTTGGTCAAAGCATCGACAAAGGCTTCGGGGTATCCGCGAGCTTCATCAATCTTGCGATGATATTCCGCCGGAAACTCCGCACAAAGGCTACGTACGGCATCGCGAATGTCCTGATAATCAGTGTCTAGCATATTGGTCTCGCTTCTTGATCTGTCGATTTTCGCTACGCGCTACTCGGCTAAACGCGCGGTAACCATATGTGACATCCCGCAAGGGCATCCAGCCCGTTTGATGAAAATTTCCCGACTAAGCCACGCGCAAAAGACGCGCCAACATGGGTTGGGTCAGCGTCCGCTTTGCGCCCTCTATCCCGGCCAGTCGCTCAAACATCGCCATAAGTGCGGGTCGTTCGGTTGAAATTGCATCGGCCCGCTCGGCACTCACCTGTGCAATCCGCGCGGCAAAATCATCAAACCCCGCATAGCGTTCGGTTCGCGTATAGCTTTCTCGAGCCACTTCACAAAAAAGACCGTCTGCAACCGTTGCATCCATCGCTTCCTGAGCGGCAGCCCGGATCGCGGCCTCATCGTCGATCACTGCCACCACCTGCGATAAATCTCCCAAGACTTCAGGCTCGATGACCAAAAACAAACCATCAGGCCCCAACACCCGCGCCACCTCGCAAAGCGCCGCACCCATGGCTTGCACTGGCACATGATGCAACGCATTCACAGACAGCGCCTTCTCAAAGCTGCCCGCCCTAAAAGGCATCGATTGGGCGGGGGCGCGCGTAATATCTTCCACATTCTCTGGTCCGAACGGATCAATCCCATGCCACAGCGCGCCTAAATTCTGTAACGGCGCGCGCATCGCACCATGCCCCGCCCCCAAATCCAACACGCGCACACCGGCGAGAGGCATCAAGTGACGCAAGACCGCGCCCAACGCTGTCGGCGATGAATTATCAGTCATGCAAATCCCTCACACGTAGTTTTAACCACCTGAAACGATGATATTTTCGCCCGGAAGTTACGTGTTTTTCAACCCTGCGCCATCAAGACCCATTCCACCATAACAAATGATCGCACCACGCTGTCGTATTCTTGAAAGCTCGCTAGAGCCACGGCCAATGCCATCGCCTACTTCAATTCGCTCCAGTCCTCTTTTTCTACCCAAGCGCAAAACGCCGCAACTGCGGGCACGCGCCGATGCGCTTTGGGGAAAACGAGGAAAAAGCCCGGCACTGTTTCTTTCGACATCTGACGCATTACTCCAAACCCCAATGGGGCTACCAAGCGCCCAAGTGCGATTTCTTCGCGCGCATCCACTTCCGACAAAAGCCCGACACCCAGCCCTGCTATCGCCGCGCGCCGCATTGTGGCGGCATCCTCAAGCTGCATGTCTTTGCCGGATGCGATCCCGGCTACACCCAAATGCCGCAAAACGTCGTGCCACAACCCCTTCGAAAGAACCGGATGCAAAAGCGGCAAGCCCAGCAAATCCTCTGGCTTATTTATCCGCGCCGCCAGCTCAGGCGTACAGCAAAGCTCTTTGTAATCACGCACCAACAGGATCTGTTCATACGGTTTCCAGCCGCCGTATCCCCATTGCACTGCCACATCGACATCATCGGCGACAAAATCTGGCAACTCCACAATCGTTGTCAGGCGCAAATCTGCATCGGGCATCCGCTCTCGAAAGCGGCTCAACCGATCAAGCAGATAGCGTGTCGCAAAATACGGGCTGGCGTTCACATTCACCCGCGGTCGCGGACCAGTTTTTGTGACACGGCGCACGCCCTCAGCCAATTCGGCAAAAGCGCTGTCCACATAATGCGCGAAAAGGATTGCCGCTTCTGTAGGCTCTATGCTGCGCCCCTTTCGGTCAAACAAGGAAACCGCCAGCGAGTTTTCCAAGGTCTTGATCTGCTGGCTTACCGCTTGCGGGCTAACGCGCAACTCATCCGACGCACGACGAAAACTCCGTTGGGCCATGACAGCACGAAAGACCCGGATCGCGTTGAGCGGCGGCAAGCGGAACGGGGGATCCTGCATGCCACCATCTCCCTCAAATCACAGCTTTTTCGAGGAAGGGTCGTCCCTCGACAATCCGCTCATATCCCACTTCCGAGAAATCCAAGCTGCGATAGCCGCCGTAAATGATCAGCTCCGACACTGCACGTCCCGCCGCTGGACCTTGCTGCAAGCCATGGCCGGAGAACCCATTTGCATAGATGAAATTCTCCACCTCAGGATGACGGCCAACGATCAGGTTGTGATCAAGCGTGTTGAAGTCGTAATGCCCAGCCCAGACATTCACTACTTTCACCGCCTCAAATGACGCTGATCGCGCGGCAAGGGCGGGCCAAATGATGTCCTCGAACTCGTCATGGCGTGGCTCAAAGTCATCAAAATCTGCGGCCGGGTCTTCAACAGGGGGGCACCCTGTTAGGAAATACCGCCCCTCTGGCCGCACGAAAACCCCCGAGGGATCAATCATCAAAGGCAGCCGCCCGTTACAGACCCGCGCCGAGCCTTCTGGCGTCTTGGCGCAATCAAGCACGAAAAGCGTCCGCTTTCTCGGCTCAACGGGCACATCAACTCCCGCCATTTTCGCCGTCAATGCCGCACGCGGGCCCGACGCATTTACAATGGTTCCCGCCGCCACCTTGCGCCCGGACTTCAATGTCACCGATTGAACACGTGCCCCAATGCGCCCAATTCCAACCACCTCATCAATGAGATAATCCGCGCCCAACTCCCGCGCCTTGGCCCGCATCCCGTTCATCAAGCCAGTATTGTTAAACCAGCCTTCGCCCGTTCGCCCATAGGAGGCGAGCAAAATATCCTCAGCGTTCAGATGCGGGAAAGCGTCACACAAAGCATCCTTGTCCCATAACACCACATCCGCGCCTAAGCTTCGCTGCACTTCATGATTTTCGCTCAAAGTTTGCACTTGCTCTGCCGTGTTGGCGAGGAAGAGATAGCCCGAAGCGTGAAAGTTGAGGTCTGGTTTAGGCTCGCCCGCCACCTGCATGCGCTCTGCAAAATCCGCAATGAACTGACCGCCAAATTGGCTGATCTGCACATTGATCGGGTTGGAGAACTGCACCCGTATTGACGAGGCCGACAGCGCCGTAGAGGCCTTGGAAAAGCTTGGGTCGCGCTCAATGATCAAGACAGAACCCTTGAAATCTGGGTTCGACGCCAGAAAATAGGCGACCCCAGAGCCAATAACGCCCCCGCCCACAATCACAACGTCATAACTGTCTTTCATTTTTGCGCCTCGTCATCAGGGTGACCCAAATCTACAAACCACCCACCAAGATGCGTCACCGCCCCCGCTTTCGGATCAGGGATTGGAAACCGTGCTTCTACAGAGGGCCGATACGGCTCTGTGGTATCTTTGGGATGAAACCCCAAATGCCCCGCCAGCCGATTATCAACAGGCTTTAGCGTATTGTCTGAGATGCCGAAAGAGACCGTGAAAGCCACACGCGGAGCGGTCAACGCGGCTGTTACCAACCGGATGCAATCGTCAAATGATAACCAACTCCACAGCATTCGCCTGTCTGCAGGCTCCGGAAAAGACGAGAAAATCCGCAGCATCGCCGACTCCACCCCGAACTTGTCCCAGTAAAGCCGCCCCAAGTCTTCGACAAAACATTTTGAAAGCCCGTAAAGGCTATCGGGCCGATGCGCGCTCTCTGCGTCAATATGGGTTTCCAAAGCATGAAAACCGATCGCATGCACCGATGACGCATAAACCACGCGCCGCACCCCATGCGTCCTTGCCCCCTCATAAATATGGTAGCTGCCCCGGATATTGGCATTGAGAATTTCTTCCCATGGCCGTTCCAAGGGTGCGCCACCGAAATGCACAATCGCGTCCACACCCGAACACGCATTCAACACCGCACCCATGTCGCCCAAATCGCAAATAACGGCCTCTTCATTGGGTTGCAGGTCTTTGACTTCAACGACATCGCTCACCCGCAACACACGGCAAAGTGGGGCAAGACCTTTTCGCAAGACAGTGCCCAACCGCCCAGAAGCTCCTGTCAAAAGGATCGTATCAAATATCTGGGTCGTCATGAGCCTGTCTCCGTCACATAACCGCGTTTCAGGTCGATTTCGCGCGCAGGCGCGCAGCGCTTTTCAGGAGGGCCAAAGCCACCGCCACCCGGAGCCTTGAGGATCAGCCGCCGTCCTTCCGGAACATGTTGCCAGCCCTTCGGTTTCAGCACCGTACCATCGTCTAAAGCCACCACACCGGGCGCGCCGTCACCGCCGCCATCGCGCCCCTTGGCAGGGTGGTTCACACGATCAAACATCGCAGAAAAATCAAACATGTGATCAGGCAAGGCTTCGATCTCGATCACCTGTCCCAAGCCGCCACGAAACGCCCCTTCGCCGCCGGAATCAGGCCTCAACTCTTTGCGCCAAACCACGATTGGGCCAGTCTGTTCGGTCGCCTCTATTGGCATGGTCATCACACCCGATGGAAAGGCCGTAGCGGAAAGCCCGTCCAACGTTGGTCGCGCGCCCATGCCACCTGAGTTGAACATCAATATTTCTGCCCGCCGCCCCGACTTGCCCGCGACAGGCCGCGCCGAAATATGAATGTTCCAAAGTGCCGCCGCGCCTTCTGCCAAAATCTCTCCCGGCATAGCCTTTGCCAAAGCCCCCAGCACCAAATCGGGCACCATATGCCCAATCACATGGCGTAACGAGACTGGCGCAGGGCGCGGCGCGTTCAAAATGCATTCCGGCGCAGAGATCGTAAATGCGGCCAAGGAGGCCCAGTTGTTGGGAATATCTGGCGCCACCACGCATTTCAGTGCGTAAGACGCATAAGCCTTGGTATAAATGATCGGCACATTGATGCCCCAGCGGCTCATCTGATCAGTGCCGCTGAAATCCACATTCACGCTTTGCCCATCCGTCTCCACCACGGCGACCAGCTTGACCGGAACGTCATAGCCATCTGTCATCAACTCATTTTCCCAACGTCCTAAGGGCAGCGCGCGAATGCGCTCCTGTGTGGCACTATGGGTGCGGCTAAAGATGAACTCTCCCAAAGCATCGAGGGTTTCTAAATTGATCTCGCGCATCATCTCTACGAGGCGGGCATGACCAACATCGTTGCAAGCAGCCAGAGAATAGAAATCCCCCACCACCTGATTTGGCTCGCGGACATTGGCGCGAATTAACCGGATCAAATCACGGTTCACCACGCCTCGTTCGGCAAATTTCATGATGGGGATCTGGATGCCCTCTTCATAAACCGACTTTCCATCGGCTCCAAAGCCGCGCCCTCCCACGTCCACCACATGTGCCGTGCAGGCAAAAAAACCCACCAGCCGATCGTCCAGAAATGAAGGCGACACCATAGTAATGTCGTGCAAATGCCCGGTGCCCAGCCACGGGTCATTCGTGACATAGGTATCGCCGGGAAACATTTCCGCGCGTGGAAACTCTGCTATGAAATTCAACACGGCTTCGGCCATTGTGTTGACGTGCCCCGGTGTGCCCGTCACGGCCTGTGCCAGCATCCGCCCCGCGGGATCAAACACTCCGGCTGACAGGTCGCCCGCCTCACGCACCGAGGTGGAAAACGCCGTGCGAAGCAAGGTCATGGCCTGCTCTTCAACCACGGAAACAAGACGGTTCCACATAACCTGCATGCGGATTTCAAATGTGGGATCGCTCATTGCACAGTCCCTTTCCGGATGAGCATCAGACTGCCATCCTCTTGCACAACCGCATCAAAGCTTGAGGTAACAACTGTCGCAGTCTCGGTCTCGACAATCACTGCTGGCCCAACAATGTGATCCCCAGCCTGCAAGTCTCCCCGTTCAACGACTGCATTGTGCAAGCGCCCGCCTGTGACCGGATCGAACACCGCACGCGAGACAAGCACAGCGCGCGCGCGGCCCGAGAGCCCCAATCTGATCGAGGGCGGCAAGGGCTGTATTGCCTGCACCTTCACACTCCAGGTGACCACCTCAATTTCGAGACCAGACGCGCCATCAATCGCCCGCCCAAAGAAGCGCGCATAATTCTCGCGGAACGCCTGACGCAACAGGTTCACATCCTCTTGCTCAAAATCCCGATCCGCCAGCGCGACGGGAATCTCCCACCCCTGACCGACATAGCGCATATAGGCCACAATCTCGCAGCGCGTCGCAGCGCGCGTGCCAGCCTGAACAAATCCTTCTGCTTGCGCCTTGAGCCCGGCAATCAAACCATTAACCGTCTTCGCGTTCCAAGCTCCCAGCCGGATAATCTTCGAGGCAACTGCCTCATAGCCAAACGGTGCCCGCAAAAATCCGATCGCAGAACCAACTCCTGCCCCCATCGGAATCAAGCACTGCGAGATGCCCAGTTTTTCGCATAGCCGCGCGGCATGAAGTGGTGCTGCGCCACCAAAAGCGATCATCACGTTTTCCGAGATGTTCTTGCCATTCTCCACCGCATGCACACGCGCCGCATTGGCCATATTCTCGTCAACAACCTCCACAATTCCAAACGCCGCCGCCTCTGCTGCCAGACCCAATTCAGCCCCAACATGTGTAGAAATCGCAGCTTCGGCTGCTGCTGCGGACAGCTTGATGGCACCTCCCGCAAAATTCTCTGGATCAAGCTTGCCCAACACCAGATCAGCATCGGTGATAGCCGGCTTGTCGCCCCCACGCCCATAGGATGCAGGTCCGGGCTCTGATCCGGCACTTTCGGGCCCGGTCTGGATGCGACCCATAGCGTCAACCCACGCCAGTGATCCGCCGCCTGCGCCTATCTCGATCATTTCAATCACCGGAATCGAGATCGGCATCCCCGAGCCTTTGGCAAAACGATAAGTCCGCGCCACTTCAAAGCTGCGCGCCGTCTTGGGCGCAAAGTCTTCGATCAAACAAATTTTGGCGGTCGTCCCCCCCATGTCATAGCTGACAACCCGATCCAGACCAAAACGCCGCGCCACATCGGCGGCAAAAATCGCTCCACCTGCGGGACCACTCTCGACCAACCGCACAGGGAACGCCGCTGCGGTTTCCACCGAAATCAATCCACCACCGGAATGGATCAGAAACACTGGGCATGCCGCACCGGCCTCTTTGAGCCTCTCTTGAAAACGCGTCAAATACGTTGCCATTTGCGGGCGCACATAGGCATTCGCGCAAACTGTATTGAACCGCTCAAACTCGCGCATTTGCGGCGATACTTCCGATGAAATCGAAATCGGTAAGTCCACTCTCGATGCAATGATCGACCGAGCGCGTTCTTCATGGGCCGGATTTGCGTAGGAATGCAAAAAGCCGATGGCGACAGCCCCAAAACCACCCGCAGCAATCTGCTCAGCCACCTCCTCCAGATCCGCCTCCGAAAGCGCAAGCAGCTCCTGCCCCTCGGCCCCAATCCGACCGCGCACCACCATACGATCCTCGCGTGGCACCAATGGCTCTGGAAGCTTCAGGTTCAGATCATATTGTGCAAACCGCCCCTCTGTTCGCATCTCGATCACATCGCGAAAGCCTTCAGTCGTCACAAACGCCGTCCGCGCCCCACGCCGCTCGATCAATGCATTGGTCGCCAAGGTTGTCCCGTGGATCACAATATCAAGATCAGTTGCGGCAATTCCCGCCTGCCCCAACACAATCGCCATGCCGTCCAAAATGGCCTGTTCCGGAGCGCCATAGTTGGTCAGAATTTTAGTTGAATAAATCTCTGCCCCGCGCTCCAGAACGATGTCTGTAAACGTGCCACCGATATCGGCACCAAGCCTGTTCTGAAGTCGGGGAGAAGATGTCATCACTGACCTTTCTTAGCCAAGGCCGCAGCACGCATTTGCGATAATGTTTGCCGCGGAGTCAGCGCTTCGGGTGAGATATCAAGGTCGAGCACGGCTCCGGTTTTTGAGGCCAAAGCACGCGCGAATGCCGCCGGGAAATCTTCCGTGCGGCTCACCCGCTCGCCATGAAATCCATAAGCCATTGCAAGGGCTGCGAAGTCCGGATTGACCATTGAAGTACCCGATACCCGCTCGGGATAGTGGCGCTCCTGATGTGCCCGAATTGTGCCGTAAATACCATTGTTGAGGATCAAGATGATGGGCTGCGCGCCCGCTTGCTTGGCCGAGGCCAACTCCTGACAATTCATCTGAAAATCACCATCGCCCGCGAAACAAACCACGGTGCGCTCAGGATAAGCCACTTTTGCGGCAATTGATGCTGGCACGCCATAGCCCATCGCCCCTGATTGAGGCGCGAGCAGTCGGGCATTAGGTCCGAATTTGAAGAACTTGTTTGGCCAAACCGTGAAATTCCCTGCGCCATTGGTCAAAATAACGTCGTCGGGGAGAACCTCGCGCAAATGCGTCGTCACCACCCCCATATCCACAGGCGAGGGCTGCGGCGGCAATGCAAAGGTCGCCTCAAAAGCCGACCGCGCCTCCTCACGCCACGCGCCCCAATCTCCCGAGACTGCGCCACCCTCCCGCAATGCTTTGGCAAACGCATTCGGCCCTGCATGAATGGCAATCTCTGGAATGTAGATCTTGCCAAGTTCACGGTCCGAGCCATGAACATGAATGATCTTCTGTCGTGGCTCTGGAACCTCAAACAGCGTGTAGCCTTCGGTTGAAATTTCACCAAAGCGGGTATTGATGGCCAACACCACATCTGCTTCTGCCAAGGTGCGCCGCACCCCTGCGGCTAGGCCCAATCCCAAGTCACCACCATAGCAGGGGGAGTGATTGTCAAACATGTCCTGATAGCGCAGCGTCGCAATGACAGGGATGTCCGCAGCCTCCGCAAAGGCTTGCAGGTTGGCCCGCCCTTCCACACTCCAATTACACCCCCCGATCATGATCGCGGGTCGCTTTGCGCGCATCAAAAGTGCGCGCGCTTGTGCCAATGCCTCGGCATTTGGCGCGGGCTCTGCAACCACACCTGCACGTGTCAGCGGTGCCACTTCCGTCATCGAGGTAAGCATATCCTCGGGCAGCGCCACAACAACCGGCCCCGGCCGCCCGCTCATTGCCGTTGTCCAAGCGCGCGCCAGAATTTCGGGCATCCGTTCGACCTGATCAATCTCCACAACCCATTTCGCCATCGTGCCATAAACGGCGCGATAGTCGATCTCTTGGAATGCCTCACGACCTTTCATATCCGTGCCGACCTGCCCCACGAAAACCAGCATCGGCGAAGAATCCTGCATCGCTGTATGAATACCAATGGAACCATTGGTTATCCCCGGACCGCGCGTCACCAGACAAATCCCCGGCGCGCCCATCAATTTGCCCCAGGCTGCGGCCATGAATGATGCGCCTCCCTCATTTCGGCACAGCACAAAATCAAAAGCACCTTGAGAGTCATGCATCGCGTCAAGGACAGCCAAATAGCTCTCTCCCGGCACCCCAAAGGCCTTCTTGGCCCCCAAAGCCACGAGGCTTTCCACCAGCACTTGTCCGCCGTTCCGCATGATCATTCCTTCCATGACAAACGCGCCCCATATTCGGATCGCTATTGTCGTCACTCTGACTGATCCTGCCCCGGAGGCAACGCAGGTAAAATCAACTTCGTCGAAAAATAGACAAGTTATTCTTGCCATTTGCCAAGTATGGCAGCGCGAAACGCAGTACAGCCCCCAACGCATCTTAACTTGACGCTTATAATTTCACCTTATTGCCTAAAAATTAGTCTCGTATGCTGGTTTCAAGGCAAAGCAGCGTTCCCCTCAATGCCCTGACCTCGCCAAGCCTGCCCAACCTGCTTTGCTGGACGCGCAAAAGGGCCAAGGCGCAATGAAAGACCTCTCGATAGACCTCTCCAATGCCCCGCCGCGCTCGATCGGAGCGCTACGCCTTGGTATCGGCGCCGCCAGTCGCATGCAGGATTTCTATCAACAAGGCGCCCTGAAGGCGCTTTTTCCGCGCAGTCCGCTTCAGGATCGCGCCCTCGAAGCCACCTTGATCAATACATCAGGCGGCATCACGGGCGGTGACATTCTCAACACTTCCGTGACCCTCAGCCACACTGCCAAGCTCACGCTGTCCACGCAGGCTTGCGAGCGAATTTACCGGGCATCAGATGGCGTTCCGGCGCAAGTCATCACGCAACTGACCGCATCGGACCAAAGCCAATTGCACTGGCTGCCGCAAGAAACTTTGTTCTACGATGGTGGACGGCTCAATCGCCAACTCGACATCCGGCTCTCCGGTCAAGCGCGCTTGCTCGCCATAGAATCTCTGCTCTTTGGCCGCCTCGCCATGGGCGAGACACACATCCATGGTCATTACAGCGATACTATCACCCTGCGGATTGATGATGATCTGGTGTGGCAAGACCGCACTCGTCTCTCTGGTGCGGTCACTGAACTGCTCGACCGCCCTGCAATCGCCGCAGGTGCACGTGCCACGGCGCTCCTCCTTTTCCGCGCCCCGGAAGCCGAGGCCATGGCGGGCCAGCTTCCTGCGCTGCTCAACAAAACATCCGGCCTCAGCTACCTTGGCCAAGACCTGCTCGTCATCCGCATCCTTGCCCCTGATGGCCTCTCTCTACGTCGGATGCTGTTCCCCATTCTATCCACCTTATCCGGCGGCAACCTGCCGCGATGCTGGAGACTTTGATGAACCTAACCCCTCGTGAAAAAGATAAACTCCTCATCGCAATGGCGGCAGAAGTGGCCCGCAAACGCCTTGCACGCGGGGTGAAACTGAACCACCCCGAAGCCATAGCGCTGATCTGCGACGCAGTCGTTGAAGGCGCGCGCGATGGGCGCTCGGTCGCTGAAATGATGCACTTTGGGGCCACGATCCTCACCCGCGAAGACTGCATGGAAGGCATCCCCGAGATGATCCCCGAAGTGCAGGTCGAGGCCACCTTCCCCGATGGCACCAAGCTGGTCACCGTCCACAATCCGATCCGATAAGAGGCTACCATGAAATCCACTCTCGCTATTCTACTTTCGCTTGCTGCCCTTCCTGCCTTCGCGCATCCCACAGGCGCCATCCATCATCATGTGGATGCGTCTACCTCGAGCCTTTCGGCAGGGCCTGTGCTGATGGGGTTGGGCTTGATCTGCCTCGCCTCCCTAACCGCGTTGCTGCGTCGCCCCGCCAAGGTGCGGTCATGATACCGGGCGAAATCATTTGTGCTCCGGGTGAGATTACCCTCAACCCCAACCGCCCCGAACTGACGCTCCTCGTCTCCAACACAGGCGATCGACCTGTGCAGGTCGGCTCGCATTATCATTTTGCAGAAACCAACCCAGCCCTCGCTTTTGACCGGACTGCCGCACAGGGGCATCGGCTAAACATCGCCGCAGGCACCGCCGTGCGGTTTGAACCGGGCCAGGCCCGCGAAGTCACACTCATCCCCTTTGGAGGTGACCGCATGATTTACGGCTTCAACCAAACCGTGATGGGAGCGCTCTGACATGTCCAGCCGGATTTCCCGCCCAGACTATGCGGCCATGTATGGGCCCACTGTCGGCGACCGCGTTCGCCTTGCTGACACCGAGATCTTCATCGAAGTTGAAGCTGACCTGACTGCGGCGGCTGTCGGTGCCGCAACAACGGGCGGCCAAGGCTCTAATGCCCTTGTTTACGGTGAAGAAGTAAAATTTGGCGGTGGCAAAGTGATCCGTGACGGCATGGGTCAATCGCAGCGCACCCGCGCAGAAGGGGCTGCTGATACCGTCATAACCAATGCGCTGGTGCTCGACTGGTCGGGCATTTTCAAGGCAGATGTTGCCCTGAAAGATGGCCGCATTCACGCCTTGGGCAAGGCGGGCAATCCCGACACACAGTCCGGCGTGAATATCATCATTGGTCCGGGCACCGAGATCATCGCAGGCGAAGGGCGCATCCTCACGGCGGGCGGCTTTGACAGTCACATTCACTACATCTGTCCACAGCAAATCGACGATGCGCTTCATTCCGGCATCACCACGATGCTCGGCGGCGGCACAGGCCCTGCCCATGGCACCCTTGCCACCACCTGCACACCCGGCCCTTGGCACATCGCGCGCATGTTGCAATCCGCCGATGGCTTGCCGATGAACCTCGCCTTTTCCGGCAAAGGCAATGCCTCATTGCCTGCAGCGCTTGAGGAGCAAGTGCGCGCCGGGGCCTGCGCGCTCAAACTGCATGAAGATTGGGGGACCACCCCCGCCACCATAGATTGCTGCCTCTCGGTTGCAGATGCACTCGATGTGCAAGTGATGATCCACACCGACACGCTCAACGAGTCCGGCTTTGTCGAGCATACGATCAAGGCCCTCAAGGGGCGGACGATCCACGCCTTTCACACCGAGGGCGCGGGCGGCGGACACGCGCCCGATATCATCCGCATTTGTGGCGAGAGCTTCGTGCTCCCCTCCTCGACCAACCCTACGCGCCCCTTCACCCGCAACACCGTCGAAGAGCATCTCGACATGCTGATGGTCTGTCACCACCTCGACAAATCCATCCCCGAAGATATCGCCTTTGCGGAAAGCCGCATTCGCCGCGAGACCATCGCCGCAGAAGATATCCTGCACGATATGGGGGCATTCTCCATCATCGCATCTGACAGCCAAGCCATGGGTCGCGTCGGCGAAGTCATCTTGCGAACATGGCAGACCGCCGACAAAATGAAGCGCCAGCGCGGGCGTTTGGCCGAAGAAACTGGCGAGAATGACAATCTTCGCGCGCGACGCTACGTGGCAAAATACACGATCAATCCCGCAATCGCCCACGGTATCTCTCATGAAATCGGCTCCGTGGAGCCGGGCAAGCGCGCCGACCTCGTGCTCTGGTCACCAGCGTTCTTTGGCGTCAAACCAGAAATGGTGCTCATGGGAGGAATGATCGTCGCGGCGCAGATGGGCGATCCCAATGCCTCTATTCCAACGCCACAACCTGTCTATTCCCGCGCCATGTTCGGCGCATTTGGCCGGGCCCTCGAGCACACTTCGGTCACTTTCGTCTCCGAAGCGGCGCAATCTGACGGGATCCGCACCCGTCTGGGGCTGGCAAAGCAAACCGTGGCTGTTCGCAACACCCGCACGATCGGCAAAGCAGATCTGAAACTCAACACCGCCACACCTCATATCGAGGTGCATCCGGAAACCTATGAAGTGCGTGCCGATGGCGTGCTTCTCACCTGCCAACCCGCTGATGTGCTGCCGATGGCGCAGCGCTACTTCCTGTTCTGAGGCTTAGTATGCTTGCCCTCCCCCTCGCCCAAACCATCCATGACACCCCCCTGCCCGGCCCGGTTATGCCCCTACGGTGCTCGCTGGACTACGACAGCCGCTTTATACGCCGCAAACGCCTGACCACGGATTGCGGGCACGCGTTCCTTGTCGATTTTGACAAAACCATCAGCCTTGATCAGGGTATGATCCTTCGGCTCTCTGACAGTCGGTTTGTAGAAATCCGCGCAAAGTCCGAAGCACTGAGCCAAGTCACTGGGCCCGATCTCCTTCGGCTTGCGTGGCATATAGGCAATCGCCACACGCCTTGTCAGATCGAAGCCACCCGCCTCTTGATCCAGCGCGACCACGTGATCGAACACATGGTCTTGCATTTGGGCGGGCAGGTTCTTCATGTCACCGCTCCTTTCACACCCGAAGGGGGGGCCTATGGCTTTGGCCGCACACATGCCCATGAACATGTCCACTCCACGCATCATGGACAGTGACGCCGCCCGGTCCGGGCATGCCTTTCTCACCACGCTTCAATGGCTTTCGCCCAGTTTTCCAATTGGGGCCTTTGCCTATTCCCATGGTCTCGAATGGGCCATTGCCGAAGAGCGCGTCACCGATGCGGCCAGCCTAGAGGCATGGCTCATCGACCTTTTCTCCCATGGCAGCGCAAAAACCGATGCAATCCTCCTTGCGCGCGCGGCTCAGGGCCAAGACCCGGCCGTCTTGGATGACTGGGCACGCAGCCTCGCCGCCAGCTACGAACGACGTATCGAAGCACTCGACCAAGGCCGCGCCTTCAGCCGCATCCTCCGGGATGCATGGCATCATGCGCCCACCCCCGACTACACTCTTCCTGTTGCCCTAGGCCACGCAGCCCATCTCGAAGGTCTCGCCCTGGAAAGCGTCACAGCGGCTTATCTGCATGCCTTTGCAGCCAACCTCACCTCTGTCGCCCTGCGGCTCGTGCCTTTGGGCCAAACAGATGGCCAACGCGTTCAGCGCGCCCTCGCGCCCTTTGTCTTGTCCCTTGCTAAATCCGCTCAATCCGCCCCGGATGAGGAACTTTCCTCGGCGGCCTTCCTCTCCGATATCGCCTCCATGGCTCACGCCACACTCGAACCAAGGATTTTCAAAACATGAGCTTGCCCCACAGCACCCCCGCCAATGATCCCGCGCTCAATGGTCCGGTTCGTATCGGCATCGGCGGACCTGTTGGCGCGGGAAAGACCACATTGACGGCGCAACTCGCCCGCCTGCTCTCACAGCATTTCTCAATTGGTGTGATCACCAATGACATCTACACACGCGAAGACGCAGAAGCCCTGATGCGACTGCAAATCCTTCCTCAGGATCGCCTTATCGGGGTCGAAACCGGAGGCTGCCCTCATACGGCAATCCGCGAAGATGCATCCCTCAATCTGGCCGCCGTCGCGGAACTGGAGCGGCGCCATCCCGATCTGCAAATTGTTCTGATCGAGAGCGGCGGCGACAATCTATCCGCCACCTTCAGCCCAGAACTTGCCGATATTACACTCTATGTGATCGACACGGCGGCAGGCGAAGACATCCCTCGCAAAGGTGGCCCGGCGATCACCAAATCCGACCTTCTGCTGATCAACAAAACCGATCTTGCCCCGCATGTTGGCGTTGATCTTTCGGTGCTTGAGCGTGATGCCAGCCGCGTGCGCTCGGGCAAGCCGCACCTGTTCATTCAAGCGCGCCACGGCACTGGTATCCCGGAAGTGGTATCTGAAATTCTTTCCCTTGCAGGCCTTGCGGCACACGCCGACGCCTAACCCAATCGCATCACCTCTGCATGGCAGGGGCAACTGGTCAAATGGTCGTTTACCAATCCCGCAGCCTGCATGAAGGCATACACCGTCGTCGGGCCGCAGAACCCAAACCCCGCCCTCTTCAAATCTTTTGAAAATCGTTGGGAAATTTCTGTCTGCCCCGGAACTTCCGCCATAGAAGACGCATTGCGCTGCAAAGGCACCCCATTCACCTGCGCCCAAACATAACTGGCAAAGGCCTCGGCACCCCCCATTGCCAAATAAGCCCGCGCATTCTTGACCAATGCCTCAACCTTTCCCCGATGGCGCACAATACCCGGATCTTGCAGCGCAAAAGCCACGTCGACCTCTGTCCAACCCGCCAAGACATCTGCGTCAAACCCTTGAAATACCCGGCGAAATCCTTCTCGCTTTCGCAAAATGGTGATCCACGACAGCCCGGACTGGAACCCTTCCAAAATCAGCATTTCAAACAGGACGGCCCCGTCGCGCTGCGGGCGTCCCCACTCCGTGTCATGATAAGCCTGATAAAGCGGGTCCTCTCCCGCCCAAGGGCACCGTCCCTGCATTTCAAATCCCTTGTGCAAATTATCGCTGATTTAGAGCGAATGCCGAATTTCAATAAGCTTTAAGGCTTCTGAGGCCAGCTGTCCGCATCTTCTTGCGGAGCCTGCCATGATTAAGAAGCGAAAGCCCTCTCGGGCTGACTTACCCCCGGAACTGGGAAGCCCCCTTGCCGTCGCCGTCGATCAGCGCGACAGGCATGCGCTCGTCATGGTGGCCGAAGCCGTGCGTCACGGCAATCTTCGTCTTGCCTTCCAACCTGTCGTCCAAAGCGGCGCCATCGGTAAAATCGCTTTTTACGAAGGCTTGATCCGGATTCTGGATAAAACAGGTCGCACGATCCCGGCGCGCGATTTCATTGGTGCTGTTGAAACCAGCGAACTGGGCCGCGAAATCGATTGTGCCGCATTGGAGATGGGCCTGCGCGCTTTGGCCCGACACCCCACGCTGCGGCTCTCCATTAATATGTCTGCGCGCTCCATCGGTTATCCGCGCTGGAAACAAGTGCTCAACCGCATTCTTGAGCGCGAGCCAACCGTCGCCGAGCGGCTCATCTTGGAAATCACCGAAGCATCCGCCATGTTGGTGCCCGAGCTCGTCATCGCCTTCATGCATGACCTCCAGCGCCAAGGTGTTACTTTTGCCCTCGATGATTTTGGCGCGGGCTTCACATCCTTCCGCTACCTGCGCGATTTCTATTTCGATATCGTGAAAATCGACGGTCAATTCATTCGTGGCGTGCATGCAGATGCCGACAATCAAGTGCTGACCAAAGCGCTCGTCGCCATTGCCCAGCAATTCGACATGTTCACTGTCGCCGAATCTGTCGAAAATGCCGCCGACTCACATTGGCTTGTGCAAGCAGGCGTCGATTGTCAGCAAGGCTATCTTTTCGGCGCGCCAACAGTGTCACCGCCGTGGAAGGAAGAACGCTTGCGAAACAGTGCTTAAGCTGATTTCGCATCACTCCCGCGTCTGTTGACGTCGCGTTAAACCCCAAGGTTGCCGCATCGCGGCAATTCGGCTACATCAGTCGCGAATGCGACGGATCCCCTGCATTGGGTCGTGGCCGCCGCGTCTACTGGTGGAGGAAACCCATGACCAATGTTGTGATCGCCTCGGCGGCACGTACCGCTGTCGGCTCGTTCAGCGGTTCTTTTGCGAACACCCCGGCCCATGAGCTTGGAGCCGCAGTGCTCGAAGCCGTCGTTGCCCGCGCGGGAATCGACAAATCCGAAGTCTCCGAAACGATCCTCGGCCAGGTTCTGACGGCGGGTCAGGGTCAAAACCCCGCCCGTCAGGCGCATATCCACGCAGGGCTTTCCATGGATGCCGCCGCTTGGGGTATCAATCAGGTTTGCGGTTCAGGCCTCCGCGCGGTCGCACTTGCCGCTCAACACATCCAGTTGGGTGATGCTGCAATTGTTGCGGCTGGCGGTCAGGAAAGCATGTCTCTCTCCACCCATTGCGCCCATCTGCGCGCAGGCGTGAAAATGGGCGATGTCTCGTATATCGACACCATGATCCGCGATGGCCTTTGGGATGCCTTCAATGGCTACCACATGGGCCAAACCGCAGAAAACGTTGCCAACCAGTGGCAAATCTCGCGTGACATGCAAGACGAGTTTGCTGTTGCGTCTCAAAACAAGGCAGAAGCGGCTCAGAAGGCTGGCAAGTTCAAGGATGAGATCATTCCCTTCACGGTCAAAGGCCGCAAAGGCGATCTGATCGTCGACGCCGATGAATACATCCGTCATGGCGCCACCATGGAGGCAATGGCCAAACTGCGTCCCGCCTTCACCAAGGACGGCTCGGTAACTGCTGCCAACGCATCAGGCCTCAACGACGGTGCCGCAGCAGCGCTCCTTATGACGGATAAAGAAGCCGAGAAGCGTGGCATCACACCCCTCGCGCGTATCGTCTCCTACGCAACCGCCGGACTTGATCCAAAAATCATGGGCGTCGGCCCAATCTATGCCTCGCGCAAGGCCCTCGAAAAGGCAGGCTGGAAAGCCTCTGACCTCGACCTCGTGGAAGCAAACGAAGCCTTTGCCGCACAGGCCTGCGCCGTCAACAAGGACATGGGCTGGGATCCTGCAATCGTCAATGTAAACGGTGGTGCCATCGCTATCGGCCACCCCATCGGCGCCTCGGGCGCACGTATTCTCAACACCTTGATCTTCGAAATGCAGCGGCGCGGCGCAAAGCGTGGCCTTGCGACGCTGTGCATCGGCGGCGGTATGGGTGTCGCGATGTGCATTGAACGCCCCTAATCGGGTACTGACCTGCTCCAAAACAAGAGGCGTCCTTTCGGGCGCCTCTTTTTTTTCTGCGTCGCGGCGAATGTCGGAGTAATAATGTTGCGTCTGCTGCATCAAATAGGTAACAGAGTTACCAACACACATCGCCATTACGGAGGATATTATGGCTAGAGTCGCACTTGTAACTGGTGGATCGCGCGGTATCGGCGCAGCAATTTCGCTCGCATTGAAAAACGCAGGATGCGCTGTCGCCGCGACTTACGCTGGCAATGACGAAGCCGCTGCAGCCTTCACCAAGGAAACCGGCATCAAGACCTATAAATGGAACGTCGCCAATTATGACGACTCAAAAGCAGGTCTCGCCCAAGTCGAAGCCGACCTCGGCCCGATCGATATTGTCGTGGCGAATGCAGGTATCACCCGCGATGCGCCATTCCACAAAATGACCCCCGGTCAATGGCAGGAAGTGATCGATACAAACCTCACCGGCGTGTTCAACACTGTCCACCCTGTCTGGACAGGCATGCGTGAGCGCAAGTTCGGTCGCATTGTCGTAATCTCCTCGATCAACGGCCAAAAGGGCCAGTTTGGCCAAGTCAATTACGCAGCCACCAAAGCAGGCGACCTTGGCATCGTGAAATCGTTGGCGCAAGAAGGTGCTCGCTTCGGCATTACCGCCAATGCCATCTGCCCCGGCTATATCGCAACCGACATGGTTATGGCTGTGCCGGAAAAGGTCCGCGAATCCATCATCGCACAGATCCCTGCTGGTCGTTTGGGCGAACCAGAAGAAATCGCGCGCTGCGTGGCCTTCTTGGCGTCAGACGACGCAGGCTTCATCAATGGCTCGACGATCTCCGCCAATGGTGCTCAGTTCTTCGTCTGACCCTTATCTCTGTGCAAATACGCACAATACCCGCGCCCGGATTGGCATTTGTCGATCCGGGCGCGCGCATTATCTGGGGGTCAAAGGAGAACCACCATGCTCACCCAGATCAAAGGCCTGCACCATGTCACTTCGCTGGCGTCCAGTGCCTCCGAGAACAATGCCTTCTTCACCAAGGTGCTCGGCCTTCGCCGCGTCAAAAAAACCGTCAACTTTGACGCCCCCAATGTCTATCACCTTTATTATGGCGATGAATTAGGCACACCCGGCACCGTGATGACCTACTTCCCCTTCCCCAATGCCCGCCGTGGTCGTCCGGGCGCAGGAGAAGTCTCCGCGACTGTTTTTTCAGTGCCCGAGGGGGCACTGTCTTGGTGGTCCGAGCGTTTCGCAACCTTCGGCGTCGCCGGCGTGAAATCGGAAATCCGCATGGGCGAAAAACGCCTGCGCTTTCTTGGCCCCGATGGAGATGCCTTCGCCCTCTCTGAGACTGCAGACGACAGCCGTACACCTTGGACAGGCAATGGCGTTTCCGCCGATGTCGCAATCCGCGGTTTCCATTCCGCAGATATGCGCCTGCAAGACAAAGGCGCATCTGCCGAATTGCTCAAGTTCATGGGCTATAGCGAGATCGAAAAACAGGGCAACATCACACGCTTTCTCCGCGAGGGAGGCAATGATGCACGGCTGATCGACCTCGAAACGCTGCCTCTCGCCTCTGCTGCCGAGCAAGGCGCAGGCTCTGTCCATCACATCGCCTTTGCCGTCGAAAACCGTGCCACCCAATTGGAGGTCCGCAAAGCGCTCCTCGACACAGGCTGGCAGGTCACCCCCCCCATCGACCGCGACTACTTTTGGGCCATCTATTTCCGCACACCCGGCGGCGTATTGTTCGAAATTGCCACCAATGAGCCGGGCTTCGACCGCGACGAGGACAGCGCACACCTTGGCGAAGCACTTAAATTGCCCAAGCAGCACGCCCATCTGCGCGAGGCTCTCGAAACCCGCTACCTCGAGCCACTCAATGACTAACTACACCTTCGCAGAAACCAAGGGTGCCAAATCCGCGCCCTTGGTCTTTACCTTCCACGGAACAGGCGGATCTGAACAACAGTTTCACGGCTTCGCCAGTGAGTTAAGCCCGACATCCGCTGTGGTTTCGCCTCGGGGCGATGTCTCGGAAATGGGCGCATTACGCTATTTCCGCCGCACCGCAGAGGGGGTCTACGATATGGATGACCTCGCCCAGCGCACTGCTGCGATGGCGGCATTTCTCACCACCCAAAAAACCCGCCTTACCCCGCCTGCGACATGGGCCTTTGGCTATTCGAACGGTGCCAATATCTTGGCCAGCGTTGCGGCCACCCATCCAAATATCGTGGACCGGATCGCCCTCTTGCATCCATTGATTCCCTTCACCCCACCACCACAACCCGGGCTAAAGGGCCGCTCGGTTCTAATCACGGCAGGCCGTCGTGATCCGATTTGCCCGGCCAGCCAAACGCAGGCGCTCGCCGATTGGCTGACCACGCAAGATGCGGAAGTCACGCTGGAGTGGCACAACGGCGGCCATGAAATCCATCAATCAGAAGTCAACGCGCTCGCCGCCTTCTTTTCCACGTCGCACATGCGCTAACCACCCACTTGACCCGCCCGTCGATTTCCCGTTCGGCGCCGCGCAAGCCATGCCCCTGACAGGAAACCCGCCTTATGTCTCGCGCCACTTTGACGGGCTTCATTGCCATCCTGCTTTGGGCACTCTTGGCGCTCTTCACCGTAGGCACGTCTCCCGTGCCACCCTTCCAACTCAACGCCCTGACCTTCGCAATCGGCGGGGCCATCGGCGTGGTTTGGCTCCTTCGCACAGGCGGGGTGAAACGGCTAAAAGGCGTGCCCCTGTCAGTCTACGCCTTTGGCACAATTGGTCTTTTCGGCTATCATGCGCTTTATTTCTCAGCCCTGCGCCTCGCGCCCGCCGCTGAAGCCAGCCTCATTGCCTATCTCTGGCCGCTGCTGATTGTAATTCTCTCCGGCCTGCTGCCCGGCGAAAAACTTCGTCTCGGGCATATCCTCGGCGCATTCATCGGTTTTGCGGGCGCAGCCCTAATCGTCGGTGGCAAAGCGGAAGGCCTAGATCCGGCCCATATACCCGGCTACCTCCTTGCCCTTTGCTGCGCCTTCACATGGTCCAGCTATTCAGTCATCTCCCGCCGCTTGGGCAGTTTCCCCACCGAAACTGTCGTGGTCTACTGCATCGCAACTGCATTACTTTCGGTTCCAGCCCATCTCGCACTCGAAGAAACACTATGGCCCAATTCCTTGGTAGGATGGCTCTGCATCTTGGGCCTCGGCGCAGGGCCAGTTGGGCTCGCCTTTTACACCTGGGATCACGGCGTGAAAAAAGGCGACATCCAACTCTTGGGTGTCGCCTCCTATGCAGCGCCGCTTCTATCGACGCTCGTTCTCGTAATTGCAGGCTTTGCAGCTCCGACTTGGACTCTGGCTCTAGCCGCCTCGCTCATTACCGCGGGAGCAGCCCTTGCCGCCAGAACAAGTCTTAAGCGGGCGTCGAAAGCCGCGAAATTTCTTCTTTGATTCTTAGTTTTTGCTTCTTGAGTTCGGCGATGTCCGCATCCGGCGCACCTGGTGCCCTTTGCAGCGCTTCCACACGCTCCGACAAGGCATTGTGCTTCTTCTTCAGTTCCTCGATATGCGATACTAGGCTCATAGCGGTCCTCCTCTGAATGAAACAGTCGTGTGACAATTCGAGCATTAAAATTCTCTCATGTCACGCCGCAGTCGCAGCATCTGGTAAAGAAAGGCTAAATTTCGCTCACCCCTGTCGGAAAGGGCAACGCATGCCCGTGCTTGAGCACAGATTGCAGGAGGGGCGTATAACTTTCTCGATCGCCGGGGTGGCCCGCTCCCTCGTGCATGACCACACCCGCATGCAGCCGAAACGCGGCCCGGCCAGTTTTGCGCCCACGGATCAAGCACAGTTGCGCTTCGCGTCCCACACGCGGCGTCAACGGCAAGACTTGCAGTGATCCAAGGCGCGCCGCCATCAACCCCAAAACCTCAGGTACCCGCTCTGCGCGGTGAATGAATGTCACATAACCGCGCGGCTTGACCCGCCTTGCGGCGACATCAATCCATAACGCCAATGGTGTCACTTCCCCCATCGCCTTTTCTCGAATTCCAAGCGGCGCAGGCACCGACGCGCCCCGATCGAAATAGGGGGGATTGGCAATGACGTGATCAAACGTTACCGCGCGCAATTCTTTCGGCAGCACGGCTAAATCCGCCTCGATCACCGCCAGCGCCATGGCATTTTCCTGTGCGTTGCGCCGCGCCAAGTCTGCGTAAAATGCCTGAACCTCCACCCCGGTTACCTGCACATCCGGCACACGCGCCATCAGCGCCAAACCCGCCGTGCCAATTCCACAGCCCAAATCCAAAACCGACTGCCCCGCCACAGCAGGAACAGAGGCTGCAAGGATCACCGGGTCAACCCCGGCCCGATAGCCCGCCTTAGGCTGCCACAACCGGAGCCGCCCCCCCAAGAACTCGTCCTGCGTCAGCTCAGTCATCGTCATCCTCAGGGCTCAGCCCGATATCGCGCAAGCAACGGAACGCGCGCGCAAAATCTTCATCTCGCACCATCAACCGTCGCGGCAAGATGCCCAAACCGCCTTCAAGGATGCTCATATTTACGTCCAGCGCGAAGCAGTCTATACCCTCGCCGCGAAGCAATGCCTCTGCGAAAGCGATCTCTGTCGGGTCGGTGGTGCGAAGGAGTTGTTTCATATCCATGAGATAGACATCCGGTTCGGCACTTGTCGAGCCTTTGGAAAACAGTACATGAGCCTCGATATGCCCAATGCAAAACCCCACGAGGCTCTCGCCACCCTCCTTGCCCCCGGCATGGAGGCCGTAAACACGCTGATCCGCGCCCGGATGGCCAGCAAACACGCCCCCCGCATCCCAGAAGTCACCGCGCATCTTGTCGAAGCAGGCGGCAAACGTTTGCGCCCCCTGCTTACCCTCGCCACAGCCGAACTCTGCGGCTATTCTGGCGAAAATTCGGTGAAACTCGCCGCTACGGTTGAACTCATCCACACCGCCACGCTCCTGCATGACGACGTGGTCGATGAAAGCCACCAACGTCGTGGTCGCCCAACGGCAAACCTGCTTTGGGATAACAAATCTTCGGTTTTGGTGGGTGACTACCTCTTCTCGCGCAGCTTTCAATTGATGGTAGAAACCGGAAACCTGCGCGTGCTCGACATTCTCGCCAATGCTTCCGCCACCATAGCCGAAGGCGAAGTGCTCCAACTCACCGCCGCCCAAAACCTTGCCACGACAGAAGACATCTATTTGCAAGTCGTGCGCGGGAAAACAGCGGCTCTATTTTCCGCCGCAACCGAAGTTGGAGGCGTGATTGCAGGTGCTCCCGAAGCCCAAGTCCGCGCGCTCTTCGACTATGGAGATGCCTTGGGCATTGCCTTCCAGATTGTTGACGACCTGCTCGACTACGAAGGTGACGCCAAGACCATCGGGAAGAACATCGGCGACGATTTCCGCGAAGGCAAATTGACCCTCCCCGTGATCAAAGCCGTGGCCCTGGCCACTCCTGAAGAGCGCGCTTTCTGGGTCCGCGTCATCGAAAAGCGCGCCCAATCTGAGGGTGACTTGGACAAGGCGCTGGCCCTTTTTGCGAAACATGACACGCTCAACGCCACCCGCCGCGAAGCCCTGATGTGGTCTGAAACCGCAAAAACCGCTATCGCCACTTTGCCACCTCATCCGATACGCGACATGTTGAGCGGGCTTGCAGATTACGTGGTCGCCCGCCTCGTCTGATCACCGGCAACACCGCGAAAAAGGCGGTCGCACGCGTCGAACCTCCCCCAAGATGCTTTTTACGCGAAGGCCTGCGATGGCATGCAGCTTCTGCGCTTGCATCTATTGATGAGCATTCTTATCATCATGCGGATGGGGAGACAAAGAGAATGCAAGACGTTTCAAGCTTTGATCTTAATACAATTGGGCCGGAATTTATCGAGAACCCACATCCAACGCTGCATGCTTTGCGCGCACAAGCACCTGTGCATTTCAACCGCGATGGGTCCGCCTATCTGACGCGCTACAAAGATGTGGTGAAGGTCTATGCCAGTCGCGACATGCTGTCAGACAAGAAAGTGGAGTTTGGCAAGAAATTTGGCCAATGCCCTCTTCAGCAGCACCATACGACGTCGCTGATCTTTAATGACCCCCCCTATCATACCGTCGTTCGTAAACTGATCTCGAGCGCCTTTACTCCGCGCAAGCTGGCCGAGTTTGAGCCTCTGATAGATGGAATCGTCGATCGTCTGCTGGACCGCGTCCAAGAGATGGGCACACTGGATTTGATCGATGATTTCGCCAAAGTTTTGCCAACCGAGATCATTTCCTTCATGTTGGGCATCCCAGAAACATATCGAGCCCGGTTGCGGGATTATTCTCTTGCGATCCTTGGCGCGCTTGACCCGGTCGTGCCGCAGGCGCGGCTCGATGCGGGCAATCAGGCTGTCATTGAATTTTCAGAAATCCTCAACGACTTGATCAACCACCGTCGCGCCAATCCGGATGGCGCCACCCAAGGAGAGGTGCTGGAGTCTCTCATTTTTGGTGAACATGACGGGCGGCGTTTGACCAAAGAAGAGCTGATCCAAAATTGCATCTTCCTATTGAATGCAGGGCACGAAACCACGACGTCGATGGTCGGGAATTCGGTGGGTCTGTTACTGGATCACCCGGATGAACATCGCAGGCTTTTGGCTGATCCCAGTCTGATCACCTCTGCTGTCGAAGAGTTCCTGCGATTTGAAAGCCCCTTGCAAATCGGCAATCGGCTGGCAGGTGAGGACATCGATCTGGGCGATGTGGTCTTGCCCAAAGGCACCTATATTCACACATCGATTGGCGCGGCAAACCGAGATCCCGATCAGTTTCCTGAACCGGATCGCTTCGATATCACCCGCAAACCAAACCGCCAGATCGCCTTCATCACAGGCATTCATGTCTGTCTCGGGGCAACTCTGGCGCGGGTAGAGGGCCGCATTGCGATTGGCAAATTTGTGCAGCGCTTTCCTAAACTGGAGCAGACAGGCCCGCGCAAACGCCTGCCCTTGGCACGTTTTCGCGGTTACACAGGCTTTCCGATTTCCGTCTAACCATGCAAGGCGCGACTATCCAAGGGTGCCTCGTTGCGATCATCCTTGCCGTAATCGCGCATCACTGAAACCACTTTGAGCCGATATCCCCGGAACATTTTGTTGCGACCTGCTGTCTGGGCTGCGCGATGTTCAGACATATGTCGCCAGTGTTCCAGAGCGGTCTCATCCTCCCAATAAGACAACGACAGCAACTTGCCCGGGTTGGACAGGCTCTCAAACCGCTCCACAGAAATAAACCCCGGCACTGTTTCCACCAAGGCCCGCATTTTCGCCGCCATCTCGAGATAGGGCTGCATCATTCCGTCTTCCGTCTCCACCTCAAAAATCACTGCGATCATCAAAGCCTCCCTTTGCTGATACCAACCATCGCCAAGCCACCGCTCAGACACAAGCCCATCCGATCGGACCAGTTGAAAGCAGCCTTAAGTCCAGATAGCCTAAGCCATGGCCATAGCAATCGACACCTTCTTTCTGGACCCAAACACGCAGGGCACGCTTCAGGCGCGTATCCAGCAAATGATCGCGCAAGGCATTTTGGCGGGGCGCTTTCGGTCAGGTGAGAAATTGCCGTCCACCCGTGCATTGGCACAGCACTTGGGTGTCAGCCGTATCACGGTGACCTTGGCCTATACTGAACTCTTGGCCAATGATTACCTCTCCGCCAAAGGGCGCTCGGGCTATTACGTCTCCGAAAACGCGCCTGAACCCGTGCCTCAACCGACAGCCCTGCCGCGCACCGATGGCGTCGACTGGACCCGTGCAATTGGCCAACGCTTCACCGGAGGTGTGACACCCAAAAAGCCGCAGGACTGGGCGCGCTACCGATATTCCTTTGTCTATGGCCAAGCAGACCCCAGCTTGTTCGATCACGCCAACTGGCGGCTTTGCGCCCTACAAGCTCTTGGCGCAAAAGACTTCTCTGCTCTCACCTCGGATTACTACGACGAGGACGACCCCCTTCTCATCGAATTTCTGCTGCGCCAAACGCTGCCCCGCCGTGGTATCCTTGCCCGACCCTCCGAGGTTCTTCTGACCCTTGGCGCACAAAATGCACTCTGGCTCACCGCACAGGTTCTCCTCACGCAACGGCGCGTCGCCGCGATTGAAGATCCGTGCTATCATGCGTTGCGCGACATTCTAAACCAGTCACGCTGCCATGTTGCGCCAGTTCCCGTCGACATCGATGGCCTGCCACCTGACGCGATCCCGGACGATACCAACGTCATTTTCACGACCCCGTCGCATCAATGCCCGACCACTGCCACCATGCCGCTGGCGCGCCGCCAAGCTTTGCTGGCGCGTGCCCGCGCTCTGGATGCACTGATTGTCGAAGATGATTACGAATTTGAAATGTCTTTCCTCGGCGCCCCGTCCCCCGCATTGAAAAGCCTCGATCAAGATGGACGCGTGGTCTATGTCGGTTCGTTTTCCAAATCGCTCTTCCCGGGATTGCGATTGGGCTACATCGTCGGCAATGAAGCTTTCATTCGCGAAGCACGCGCCTTGCGCGCGTCGGTGCTCCGCCATCCGCCGGGTCTGATCCAGCGCACTGCCGCCTATTTCCTGTCTCTCGGTCACTATGACGCACAGATTCGCAAAATGAGCCGCGTCTTGGCCGAGCGGCGGAAAATCATGGAAAAAGCCATTCACGCCCATTGCTTACAGGTTGCCGGACGCGGGGCGCACGGTGGTTCTTCCTTTTGGATGCATGCGCCCGGCCAAAACAGTCACGACCTAGCCCAGCGACTGCGCGAAGAAGGCGTGCTCATCGAACCCGGCCAGTCCTTTTTTGCCGACCCGACCCAAGGCGCTGATCACTTTCGCCTCGCTTACTCCTCCATTCCCTCCGAGCGCATTCCCGAGGGGATTGCCCGCATCGCGCGCGCCATCGCGACGCGGGCGTAAGGCCGCACCGTCTGGCCTTATCCGCCCCCCCTCTCTGGCCCTAACGCCTAGGCCCGTCGCCGCCTAGTCTCCACCCCGATGCACCCCGGCTCTTCCGGGGCCTTAGCACTTTTCCCAGATCGTTCTCACGAGGAGACCCGCCATGAAGATGACCACCGAAGAAGCCTTCGTGAAAGTTCTGCAGCGCCATGGCATCCAGCATGCTTTTGGCATTATTGGTTCGGCCTTCATGCCGATCTCCGATCTCTTTCCTCGGGCAGGGATCAATTTCTGGGACTGCGCCCATGAAGGCTCCGGCGGGATGATGGCCGATGGCTACACCCGCGCCTCCGGCAAGATGTCGATGATGATCGCGCAAAATGGCCCCGGCATCACCAATTTCGTGACCGCAGTCAAAACCGCCTATTGGAACCACACGCCCCTCCTCCTCGTCACACCCCAAGCCGCGAACAAGACCATCGGCCAGGGCGGCTTTCAAGAAGTCGAGCAGATGGCCCTTTTCAAGGATATGGTCTGTTACCAAGAAGAAGTCCGCGACCCCTCCCGCGTCGCCGAAGTGCTGAACCGCGTGATCTTGCAGGCCAAACGTCAGTCGGCCCCGGCTCAGATCAACTTCCCGCGCGACTACTTCACCCAAATCATCGACATCGAAATGCCCGCAATTGTTGAATTCGAGCGTCCCTCGGGCGGTGATGACGCCGTGCAACGCGCAGCCGACCTGCTGTCCTCTGCAAAATTCCCGGTCATCCTGAACGGCGCAGGCGTGGTCATCGGTGGGGCCATCCCGGCGTCTATGCAACTGGCCGAGCGCCTCGATGCCCCCGTCTGCGTGGGCTACCAGCACAACGACGCCTTCCCCGGTTCGCATCCGCTCTTTGCGGGGCCCTTGGGCTATAACGGGTCCAAAGCTGGCATGGAGCTAATCTCCAAGGCCGACGTCGTTCTTTGTCTTGGCACCCGCCTCAACCCCTTCTCCACTCTGCCGGGCTATGGCATCGACTACTGGCCGAAAGACGCGAAAATCATTCAGGTCGACATCAACCCTGACCGCATCGGCCTGACCAAGAAAGTTGCCGTCGGCATCGTCGGCGACGCCAAGAAAGTCGCAGAAGGCATCCTTGAGCGCCTCGCCGACACCGCAGGCGATGCAGATCGCGCAGGCCGCAAGGCGATGATTGCTCAAACCAAATCTGCTTGGGCCCAGCAGCTTTCCGGCATGGATCACGAAGAAGACGATCCCGGCACCTCTTGGAACGAACGTGCCCGTTCCGCCAAACCTGATTGGATGAGCCCCCGCATGGCATGGCGCGCGATCCAGTCGGCCTTGCCAAAAGAGGCGATTATCTCGTCTGACATCGGTAACAACTGCGCCATCGGTAATGCCTACCCGACCTTTGAAGATGGCCGCAAATACCTTGCTCCGGGCCTCTTTGGCCCCTGTGGCTACGGCCTGCCCTCTATCATTGGGGCCAAGATCGGCTGCCCTGACGTGCCCGTCGTGGGCTTCGCAGGCGATGGCGCCTTCGGTATCGCGGTAACAGAATTGACCGCAATCGGTCGCCCGGAATGGCCTGCGATCACCATGGTCGTGTTCCGCAACTACCAGTGGGGCGCCGAAAAACGCAACTCCACCCTGTGGTTCGATGACAATTTCGTCGGCACCGAACTGGATACCAGCGTCTCTTACGCGGGCATCGCGCGCGCCTGCGGTTTGCAAGGCGTACAAGCCAAGACCATGGATGAGTTGCGCGATGCGCTTCACAAAGCGGTCGAAGATCAGATGAAACATGGCAAGACCACTCTGATCGAAGCCCTGATCAACCAAGAACTGGGCGAACCCTTCCGCCGCGACGCAATGAAAAAGCCCGTCGCCGTCGCAGGGATCAGCGCGGCCGATATGGTCGAGCAGAAGGTCTGATCACGTGACACGGCCCGGCACACAGCGCCTCCTCGTGCTCAATGCCGGGTCGTCCTCGATCAAATTCGCGATCTTTGACGAGGAATTGACCGAGGTGATTTCCGGTCTGGCCGAAGGTATCGGCGGAGCCTCGCGCCTCAAAGTCGGCTCCGAGATTCGCCAAGGCCCGTTCATCGATCACCGCGCCGCGCTCAATGCGATTCTGTCCGCGCTGCGCGACCTTGGCCTAAGCCCGGAAACCCTCACCGCCGCCGGGCACCGAGTGGTGCATGGCGGGCGCAAACTCACCCGGCCTGTGCGAATTTCCCCCGAAGTCCGGGCCGAAATCGCAGCCTGCTCGCCGCTTGCTCCCCTGCACAATCCCCATAACCTCGCCGCTATAGACACGCTGGCGGGCCTCGCTCCCGAGCTGCCGCAATTCGCCAGCTTTGACACCTCCTTTCACGCGACAAATCCTGATGTCGCCACGCGCTATGCAATCCCGCGTATGGAAGAGACCAAAGGCATCCGGCGCTACGGCTTTCACGGCCTGAGCTATGCCTCGCTGGTGCGCCGCCTGCCCGAAGTCTCCCAAGCTCCGCTCCCCTCGCGTCTGCTCGCCTTCCATCTGGGCAATGGCGCATCGATCTGCGCCATCCTGAATGGCGCCTCGATCGCAACCACGATGGGCTATTCCCCCCTAGACGGCCTGACCATGGGCACCCGCTCTGGTGGCATCGACGCCAACGCCGTGCTTCGCCTTGTCGAAGAAAACGGCCTGCATCGCACCAAAGCCATCCTCAATCACGAAAGTGGCCTCTTGGGCCTCTCCGGCGGCAAGTCAGACATGCGAAACCTCATGCTCGACCCCTCTGCCGACAGCGCCTTCGCGGTCGAGCATTTTTGCTACTGGACCCTGCGCCACGCGGGCTCACTCATCGCAGCCATGGAAGGCCTTGACGCCATCGCATTCACTGGTGGCATTGGCGAAAACGCCATCGGCGTGCGCGCCCGTATCCTGCGCGGTCTCGAATGGCTGGGCGTGCGAATGAACCCTGAC
>DOOI01000120.1:39747-41609 GCA_003512825.1 Paracoccaceae bacterium
GCGAATGAACCCTGACGCAAACCACGCCCGTATCGCCCGCCTCCATGCCGCCACTTCTAAAGTCGCTGTATGGGTCGTCCCCGCCGAAGAAGAACGCATGATCGCAGCCGACGCGCTCTCCCTCCTCGGGGAGGCTGCGTGATGCCTTATCGCCCCATCGCGACAGTCACCGCTGTCGCGGCCACAATATCCTCCACTGTGGCCCCGCGGCTCAAATCGCACACAGGCCGTCGAAAGCCCTGCAAAAACGGCCCCACGGCCTGTGCTCCCGCCAATTCCTGCGCCAGCTTATACGCGATATTACCCGCATCAAGCGTCGGGAAAATCAGCACATTTGCGTCACCTGCCCCCATGCCCTTCTTTGCGGCGATCCGTGGATTAATCGCGGCATCCGCCTGCACAGGCCCGGTGAACCCCGCAGCCTCCGCCGCAGCGCGCACCCGTTCTACGCTGTCACCCGCACCGCTGGTGCCCGTAGAGAAAGACAACATCGCCACCCTCGACGCCCCCAAAAGGGCCAAAGCCGAGGCCGCAGAAGCCGTTGCAATCGCAGCCAATTCAGCGGCATCCGGGGCGACATTCACGGCACAATCGGCAAAAATCATCTCGCGCCCATCTGGAAACAGCATCAAGAAAAATGATGAGGGCACCACCACTCCTTCGGCCAAACCGATACCGATGGACGCCGCTTCAATCACTTTCTTCGTGGGGCTGTCAGCACCCGCAACCATGGCCTCTGCCTCGCCCGCGGCCACCATTGCCGCCGCCCGGAAAAGTGGCCGCTCAAGCATCCGCCGGGCAATCCCCTCTTTAAGCCCGCGCGCCGCCACAAGCGCCGCGACATGTGCCTCACTCACTTGGGCCAAGGGCACAGGTTCCGCCAATCCCTCCGCAGCCAAACGCGCCATGGCCTCCGCCACCCGCGCCTCCTCGGCTTCGGGGAAAACCACCCGCGCGCGCCGCGCTTTCGCAGCTGCATATGCACGTTCCAAAACTGACATGAGTACCTCCATCTTACCCGAAAGGAGACAGGCATGAGCGACGACGTCAAGATCAACCGTGGACTCATCGGAGTATACTTCGACCGTTCTGCCATCAGCCATATCGACGGGTCCAAAGGGGAATTGAGCTATCGTGGCTATTCCATCCACGATCTTGCCACCCAGTCCACCTTTGAAGAAGTCTGCTACCTTCTGCTCAATGGCGAACTGCCCTCCGCCTCTGAACTCGCCACATTCGATGCCGCCCTGAAAGCGGCACGCAGCTTGCCGCCCGCGATCCTCGATATCCTAACCGCTTGCAAAGACGGCCACCCGATGGACGCGCTTCGCACTGCTGTTTCGGCCCTGGCCACGCTTGAGCCACAGTCCCAAGATGCCAGCCTCGATGGCTTCATGACGAATGCGATCCGTCTCACCGCACAGGTGCCGATGATCATTGCAGCCCATCACGCACTCCGCCAAGGCCGCAGGCCCACCGCTCCTGATCTCACCCTCAGCCATGCTGCCAATTGGCTTTGGATGCTCAAAGGGGAAAAGCCCTCCCATGATGCCGCCCGGCTCGCAGATGTCGATTTTATTTTGCACGCCGAACATGGGTCCAACGCCTCCTCCTTTGCCGCCCGCGTCACCGTCGGCACCGAGGCCAATCTCCATGGCGCCATCGTAACAGCACTCTCCACCCTCGCAGGCCCCGCTCATGGCGGCGCAGCCGAGGATGTCATGAAAATGGTCACTGAAATCGGCAGTCCAGACAATGCCGCCGCCTATGTAAAAGCCAAACGAGCGGCCAAAGAGCCCGTCACCGGCTTTGGTCACCGCGTCTACCGCGCCGAAGACCCGCGCGCGCGCCACATGCGCGAA
>DOOI01000120.1:41875-42200 GCA_003512825.1 Paracoccaceae bacterium
CCGCGCGCGCGCCACATGCGCGAAGGTGTTCGCAAACTTGGCGAAGAAATGGGCGCGCCCGAATGGTATGAAATCCTGCAAGGGGTGGTCGAAGCGATGAAGCCATATGCGCGTCATGGCCTCAACGTGAACGTCGATTTCTATTCTGGCGTGATCTACCAATTGCACGGCATCCCGATGGACCTCTACGTGCCGATCTTTGCCATTGGCCGCATGCCCGGTTGGGCCATCCAGTGCATCGAGCAAAAGCGCTCCAACATCCTTCTGCGCCCACTGACCCTCTACAACGGCCCCGAGATGCGCCCGTTCATACCGCTTGCCAATC
>DOOI01000120.1:42496-42842 GCA_003512825.1 Paracoccaceae bacterium
GCCATCACAGCCACATTTGTGGCCGGCGCCGTGCGTGGCTTTACTGGCTTTGCGCTCTCAGCTCTGATCATGGCGACGCTGACGCTGATTTTGCCGCCGATCGAATTGCTACCTGTCTGCGTGCTGCTGGAACTTCTCGCCTCCGCACTTTTGGTGCGCGGCGGTTTCGCGCAAGCCGACAGGGCCATGGTCCTGCAATTACAATCGGGTGCTCTTGTCGGCACGCCTTTGGGCCTTGCCCTGACCACCATACTTGACCCCAACACGTCGCGCCTTTTTGTGCAGAGCCTGATCCTTTGCCTTGCTCTTGCCCAGCTCTTGCGTCTGCGTCTGCCCATCTCCCCTC
>DOOI01000120.1:43144-43415 GCA_003512825.1 Paracoccaceae bacterium
CCCTGCCGCCACCGTGGCAACAGGTGTCCTTTCCGGCTTTGTCACAGGCATCGCATCGATCGGGGGCATGGTCATCGCGCTCTATACACTCGCGCGCCAAATGCCCCCTGCCACCGTGCGGGCCTCCCTCATTTTGGTGATTTTCATCGGCGGAGCGCTAACGTTTTTGTGGCAAGCCGCCTTTGGTATTCTGACCTCCATAAGCGCGCTTCGCGCCGCGGCACTGGCCATTCCCATGGTCGCAGGCGTGCTTGTCGGGCGCGCCTTTTTC
>DOOI01000120.1:43684-43901 GCA_003512825.1 Paracoccaceae bacterium
GCCCCGAATTTGAAAAACACTATCGGCCCTTCAGCTTGTCGCTTCTGATCGCTCTTGCGGCGTTCGGGCTGGTGCGCGCACTCATAAATACAGCAGGATAAGGCAGAGGACCCGAGTTATGACCCAGCCAAAGCTGAACACCTCTCCCAAGGTCTCCGATGAGATCAAGAAAACCACGTGCTACATGTGCGCTTGCCGCTGCGGCATCAACGTGCAC
>DOOI01000067.1:0-2107 GCA_003512825.1 Paracoccaceae bacterium
AGGCAGCCCGTATCTGGTAGTAGAGCGCCGGCGAGGCTCCAAAGGGAGGAGGAGGAACCCCGCCGGCTCTCTTGTCGCATCAGGCCCCATAAGGGAGGAGGAGGAAGCCCGCTGCATCCACGGGCCCCCAATGGGAGGAGAAGGAACCCGCGTATTTCGTGCCCCGTGATCCCGGGCCAGGAAGAAAGATGCGGCGGCTTCCTAGGGAGGAGGAGCGGAAGCCGCCGCCAATTTACAGGGCCCTCGAAAGGGAGGAGAGGATAACCCTGATCTTTGTGCCTCAGGCCTCGGGGCCGTAAGCGTGTTCAAAAGCAACCGAGCGGATCTGCGAGCGGTTCAGGCCGATGTCAGCCAATTCTTTGGTGCTCAAAGCAGAGAGTTCCGACAGGGTTGCGCGGTAGGCGCTGTAGCGAGACCAGCGTGCGGCCAGATCGGCCTTCAGCTCGACCCAAGGGTCACGTCCGTGCAGAATGTCTGATGCGTAGGTCATCGTTTCGTCTTTCTGTGTCGCGGGGCGAAGACTGTTGCTCGCCTCTGTTGCAACCAAGATAGGCGAATGCTGCGCTTGCACAATAGATGATGCTGCAATGCAGCTATGCGCCAAGTGCAACTTCCGTAAGGTAAATTTCTACCCCCCTGTTCCGTCGGTGCCCAATCTTGCAGCAAGCTGCCTTTTGTGTGGTCAGTCTTGGCCCTTGCCCTTGCATAGATGCATATAAACATCACCTATGACGTGACAAACGACGCAGGCATTCAAAGAGGCTCCCGATGGCACCCCTTCCCCCCACCAAATCCGATGTCGAATCCGCTCTGCGCCAATTGGCGCTGCCCGACGGCGGTGATCTCATCTCGCGCGATATGGTCCGGGCGCTGGCGATTGAAGGAGGGGCCGTGCGTTTTGTCATCGAAGCGCCCTCAGCGGCAATTGCAGGCCAGATGGAGCCGCTGCGCCGCGCGGCCGAAGGTATTGTCGCGCGTTTGCCCGGCGTCGAAAAAGTCACGGTTGCACTGACCGCGCCCACGGCGAGCAAACCCGCCCCCTCGTTGAAGATCGGCGGCCATCCCACACCACAGGCCGGGCCGATGAAGCCCGAAGGCGTGGCGCGCATTCTGGCAATCGGCTCTGGTAAGGGCGGGGTGGGCAAATCCACCGTCTCCTCCAATCTGGCCGTGGCCCTTGCCCGCGCAGGCCGCCGCGTCGGATTGCTGGACGCAGATATCTATGGCCCGTCCCAAGCCCGGATGATGGGTGTTTCCGCTCGCCCCGCCAGCCCTGATGGCAAAACCATCATTCCCCTCAAGGCGCATGGCGTCACGATCATGTCGATTGGCCTGATGCTTGACGAGGCCAAAGCCGTTGTCTGGCGCGGCCCGATGCTGATGGGCGCGCTCCAGCAGATGCTGGGGCAAGTCGCGTGGGGCGATCTGGATGTGCTGCTTGTCGATCTACCTCCCGGCACGGGGGATGTGGCGATGACGCTGTGTCAGAAATCCGAACTCGAAGGCGCAATCGTGGTCTCCACCCCACAAGACGTGGCGCTGCTCGACGCGCGCAAAGCGCTCGACATGTTCGCCACGCTGAAAACTCCGGTTCTGGGGTTGATCGAGAATATGTCAGTCTTTGCGTGCCCGCATTGCGGCAAGGAAAGCCATATCTTTGGTCATGGCGGCGTAGCGGCCGAGGCTGCCAAAATGGGGGTGCCGCTGTTGGCCGCTTTGCCGATCGACCTCGACACGCGCCTTGGCGGGTATGCGGGCACTCCGATTGCCGCAGGCAATAGCCCAATGGCCGAGGCCTATGCCACCCTTGCCGCCCGATTGATCGCCGAAGGCCACGCCTGAGCCTCTGTGTGTATCGCAAAAAGGCCTGAGGTTTTCCTCAGGCCTTTTTCATTTTCTATCGAGAGTTTTGACGCTTAGGTCACGACTTGCGCGTCGGTCTTGCGTCTGGCCCCTTGGTGCTCGGTCCTTTGGCACCTGGGGCGCTATGGCTCTTGAACCCCTGCGCCTTGGCAGGCTTTCCCTTGCCCCCATGCGCCTTGAAACCAGCAGATTTTGGCCCCTTGGGCTTTTCCCATGGCTTCCCGTCTGGCTTCGCGCCCGGCTT
>DOOI01000067.1:2385-3291 GCA_003512825.1 Paracoccaceae bacterium
GGCTTCGCGCCCGGCTTTCCGCCCGGCTTTCCACTGGGTTTGCCGCTCAATTTGGCTGTGCCTGCACCGGGCTTGTCGGTCCATTTGCTCGAGGGCTTTGGCCCGGCCTTGTACGGCGCTTTCGGGGCGTCAGTCTCTGAGCGGTCTTTGGCGGTATGGCTCTTGGCCTCATAGCTCTTGGCGACAAACTCTTTCTTCGACTTTGGCCGTGCTTCGGCCTCGGCCCGCGGCTTTGGCGCTTTTGGCTCAGAGCGCTCACCGCGATAGGCCTCCAGAATGGGCTTGTCGTCCCATGTCTCGGTCTTGGCAGGCTTCGCATCTCTCGGCGCACGGGCGACCGACTTGTCCTCTCGTCCATACCGCGGAGCAGGGCGCTCATCCCCATCGCGCTGCCCGCGATGCGGTTTTTTGGGGCCTTTGCTGTTGGGCGGGGTATAGGCGTATTCCGCCGGATCAGGTGCACCATCGAGCTTGGTGGCATAAAGCCCATCCTCGATCACTCCATCCGGACCAAGCGCAAGCATAAAGCCCCCCGCAGCGCGCTCTGCGATCTGCACAAAACTTGCGGCCTCGCCCACCCGGATTGCGCCAATCTCTTCGCGGGTAATCCCGCCGGCCTGACAAATCTTCGGCAAGATCCAGCGTGCCTCTGCCCGCTCGCGCCGCCCCTTGGACAGTCGCACCCAAACCGACGCACCGAAGTCCTGCACAGCCCGCTTTTCGCGAGGGGGCGGCGCAGTATTGAGCGAGCCAATCTCTTCTGGTGCCGAATTGGACGCGCGCCAGAACGACACAACCGTCGCCGCCAAAGCCACCGGATCGCAATCCGCGGCAATGCGCGCCGCCAAGCCGCGGTCATCTTCCTCCAACTCCTCAGCCCCGCCAACCGCTTCCACCAGCCGCTCG
>DOOI01000067.1:3544-4187 GCA_003512825.1 Paracoccaceae bacterium
CCACAGCCCCGCCAACCGCTTCCCCCAGCCGCTCGGCATCGCGTGCGCGCACGTCTTCTGCTGTTGGTGCGCTGCCCCAATTCGCGTCAATTCCCGCCATCTTCAGAATCCGGTCGGCCTTGGCACGGGTGCGCGGTGTAACCACCAAGACGCTTGTTCCCTTGCGTCCGGCGCGCCCTGTCCGGCCCGAACGGTGCTTGAGCGTCTCCGGGCTGCCCGGCAGCTCGGCGTGGATCACCAGATCCAATCCCTTCAAGTCGATGCCACGTGCCGCCACATCTGTGGCCACACAAACCCGCGCCCGGCCATCGCGCAGCGCTTGCAAGGCATGGGTCCGCTCCGACTGGCTCAACTCGCCCGACAAAGCCACAGCGCGAAAGCCGCGATTGCCCAAGCGCGCCGCGATCCGCGCCACGGCAGCACGGGTATTGGCAAAAATGATCGCCCGCTCGGACTCGTGGAACCGCAAGATATTGACCAAGGCCCGCTCAGCATCGTCATGCGGAACGCCCGCCACATCATAGGTGATATCGGCATGCTGCTCTTCGCCGCCGGCCACGCTGACCCGCTCAAAGCCTGGGCGCAACTGACCCGCAGCAAGCTTCTCGATGGCCTTCGGCACAGTGGCCGAGAACATCAGCGT
>DOOI01000067.1:4458-14817 GCA_003512825.1 Paracoccaceae bacterium
GCCCAGATCCAGCATTTCATCGGCCTCATCCAAGACCACGCCGACAATTCCCGACAGATTGAGCGAGCCACGCTTGAGGTGATCCACCAAACGGCCCGGCGTGCCCACGACAATCTGCGCGCCCTTTTCCAGCGTGAAGATTTCGCGCCGCATGTCCATGCCACCCACACAAGACGCAATCAGCCCCCCGGCAGGCCCGTAAAGCCATTCAAACTCGCGCCGCACCTGCATCGCCAATTCTCGGGTCGGGGCAATGATCAAGGCTTTCGGCGGTCCGGGCACGCGCAACACCGGCAGCACGCGCTCGGCCAAAGCCACACCAAAGGCCACCGTCTTGCCAGATCCTGTGCGTGCCGAGACAATCATATCCCGCCCCGCCAGATCCGGTCGCAGCATTTCCTCTTGAACAGGGGTCAGGCTTGCATAGCCGCGCGCCGCCAGCGTTTCCGCTAGGGCTTGGGGCAGGGCGGCAGGAAGGGAAGGAAGGGTCATTTCGGCAAACTCCGTCAGGGCAAGGGCGCGCCATACGCCTTTCCGTTCCCTATGTATAGCGTCAATCCGGGGCCTGCGGGCGCGGAAAGCGGCATTGAGCGCATGGGAGTTGACGGGAAAGGGGAGCAATTTCTCCCAAATCGTCCGAATCAACCCGTTCGAGAGAGCCGGGAATTCACGGGAAAACAGCTGACTTTTCTACGTGCTCTCCCGAATTCCCCTGAAAATCTCTGCGCCTGAAGGGCCGTGGCCAAGAAAATTGCAATTTTCTTGGGAAAAAATGGTCATTTTTTCTGCCCGAGCCGAACCACAATATTTTGTGTCCCTCTGTGAGTTGATGACTAGAGAGTGATCTGTGTTCGCATTTCGTTCACGCCATATCTTGTTTCTTCTATGGGAGGTGAACAAGATGCAGTGGGGTTTGCCCTCAAATTCCTGTTGATTTCCATGATTTCCCATGCGATCACTAATCCACACGATGAGGACGGGATCAGGGGCAGCAAGACCCCGAACCAAAAACTCCCAAGTCAGGTTTCATACAGGCACCCGCTTTCATCGAACCAAGAGATCCGGCGCGCGAGCGAGCAGACATCCCCCCAGGTGGCGCGCGCAGTCGGACCACCCCGCTCAGCGGGACGAGGGCGGCGGATCGGGCAGTGGCAGCAGCTCCGATCCGCCGTTTTCCCGTTCCAGGGGTTGGAAAATTCAAACCAAGTGGGGGAAGGAGAGGTCGAGGCCATGGGCCTGAGCTTCAGAGGCGAGTTCAACCAAAAGGTTGACGGCAAGGGTCGGATGTCGATCCCCGCCGATTTTCGTCGTGTGCTCGAGCTGGGCGACCCTGCTTACTCCAAAGACAAGCTGCCGCGGATGGTCGTTCTCTATGGCCCGCATCTCAAGAATTGTCTGCATGCCTATACACTCGAGGCGATGGCCGAAATCGAAGCCGGCATCCAGAACCTGCCGCGCGGCTCTGACGCCCGCAAAAAGGCGTCCCGCCTGATCCTTGGCAAATCATGGGAAACCGAAGTCGACCGCGATGGCCGTATCGTGCTGCCCAAAGAGCGCCGCGAACAGATCGGTCTTGCCGAGGAGGCCGTCATGGTGGCCATGGGCGATTATTTTGAAATCTGGAACGCCGATACCTTCCGCGCCGAAGAGGCCGCCGAGATCGACAGCTTCCTGTCTGACATGCCCGACGACTTCGATCCCCTCTCCCTCATCTCGGGCGGGGGTTGATCGATGTCACGTGCTGCTGCCACAGCCTCCGACGCGCCTCATATCCCGGTCCTGCTGCGCCCTCTCTTGGCGGCCGTCGCCCCGGTTGCGGGCCATTGGCTTGATGGCACGTTCGGGGCTGGGGGCTACACCAAGGGCCTTCTCGCCGCAGGGGCAGATCACGTCACCGGGGTCGACCGCGACCCGCTCGCCTTCGCCATGGCCGCGCCATGGGTTGCGGGCTTTGGCGACAAGATTTCCCTGCAAGAAGGCGTGTTCTCCAAAATGGACGCCTATGCCCAAGATCTCGACGGGATCGTGCTCGATCTGGGCGTCTCCTCCATGCAGCTTGACCTCGCCGAGCGTGGCTTTTCCTTCATGCGCGACGGCCCGCTTGATATGCGGATGAGCCAAGACGGCCCAACAGCGGCTGATCTGGTCAATTCCGCCTCCGAAGCGGATCTGGCGGATATTCTTTTCCATTACGGCGAAGAGCGCGCGTCGCGTCGGATTGCCCGCGCAATCCTCGCCGCCCGTCCATTGACCCGCACATTGGAATTGGCCGAGGCTGTCGCCTCTTGCTTGCCGCGTCCCAAACCCGGCCAAAGCCACCCGGCCACGCGCAGCTTCCAAGCACTCCGCATCGCGGTGAATGATGAATATGGCGAACTGGTCGGCGGGCTGGAAGCCGCCGAGCGCGCCCTCAAGCCCGGCGGGCTTCTCGCCGTGGTCACGTTCCATTCCGTCGAAGACCGCATCGTCAAACGCTTCTTCCAGCACGGCACAGGCGGGGCGGGCAATGCCAATCGCTACGCCCCTCTAAGCGAAGGCCCCGAGGCCACTTGGGAGCCCGTCACCAAAAAAGCCGTCGGGCCCGACGAGGCCGAATTGTCGGAAAACCCGCGCTCACGCTCCGCACGCCTGCGCGTGGCGCGCCGCACCGCCGCACCACCGCGTGCCAATGATCCCCGCGCCTTGGGCGCTCCGGTTCTGCCTGGGAAACGACGCTGATGAAAACCGTTCTCTATGTTCTCCTTGCTGTCTGTGTGGTGAGCCTTGGCTTCTGGGCCTATCACGAGAACTACAAGACCCAAGACGCAATGGCCGAGGCCGAAGCGGTGCAAACCCGCATCGGCGACGCCCGCGCCCGCCTTGCCGTGTTGCGCGCGGAATGGGCCTATCTCAACCGCCCCGATCGTCTGCGCGATCTGGCCGAAATCAACTTCGACGCCTTGGCCCTCCTTCCGCTCCAGCCAGAGCAATTTGGCCGCGTTGACGAAATTCCATACCCCCCTGTGCAAACCCAATTGCCCTTGATCGATCCGGCAACCAGCGAAGCCATCACCGTCGAGGAGGGCAGCCTGTGATCCGCACACCTCTGCGTCCACTCGCCCGCATCCTCGAAGCCCGCGCCCGCGGCGACAACCCCGACGCCATCGAACGCGAAAATCTCGCGGCCCGCCATGAGGCGATGTATGACCGCGACCGCGGCCGCGCCGAAAGCCGCCTTTTCGTTCTGGGGCTGTGCTTCTTTGCAGCGTTTTCGACCATCTCCATCCGCATGGGAGTGCTCGCAGGCACTGCGCCCGCCGAACCCACAGTCTCGGCCGCCGGGGTTGAAATCGCCACCCAACGCGCGGAAATTCTCGACCGCCAAGGCCGTATCCTAGCCACCAATCTCGAAACGTCAGCGCTCTACGCCCAACCCCCGATGATAGTGGATCCCGCCCGCGCCGCGACTGAACTGGCCCGAATTTTCCCAGATCTGAATGCCGCCGCGTTGATGGAAGATTTCACCGGCAAGCGTAAATTCCTCTGGGTCCGCAAAGTGCTCTCGCCCGAACAACAGCAAGCCGTGCATGACATCGGCGAGCCGGGGCTGTTGTTTGGTGCTCGCGAAATGCGCCTCTATCCCAATGGCGCGCTGGCCGCGCATGTGCTTGGGGGGGCGTCCTTTGGCCGTGAAGGGGTTTCTGCTGCCGAAGTCATCGGCACGGCAGGCATCGAAAAGATGTTTGACGACCGCCTGCGCGATCCTGCCCGCGCCGCCGAGCCGCTGCAACTCTCCATTGACCTCACCATTCAGGCGACCATGGAACAAGTGCTCGATACGGGCATGAAACTGATGAATGCCAAAGGCGCAGCAGGCGTCTTGATGGATGTGCACACCGGTGAAGTGGTGGCCATTGCGTCGCTTCCCGATTTCGACCCAAACGAGCGCCCCGCCCCCCCCACCAAGGGCAATCCCTCCGATAGCCCGCTGTTCAATCGCGCTGTGCAAGGCGTCTATGAACTCGGCTCCACCTTCAAGATTTTCACCGTCGCGCAGGCGATGGAACTTGGGTTGGTCAATCCCGAGACCATCATCAACACGTCCTCGCCCATGCAATGGGGCAAGCACCGCATCCGCGATTTCAAGAACTATGGCCCCACACTCTCGGTGGAAAAGGTCATCGTCAAATCCTCTAACGTCGGCACCGCACGGATCGCACAACAGATCGGCGCAGAGCGCCAGCAATCCTTCCTGCGGTCCATCGGCATGATGGAGGCGACGCCGCTGGAAATCGTCGAGGCCAAGGGCGGAAAGCCGCTTTTGCCGCCGCGCTGGCCCGAAATCACCACGATGACCGTCTCTTATGGTCACGGCATTTCCACCTCGCCGCTCCACCTCGCCGCAGGCTATGCGATGATCGCCAATGGGGGCACCGTTGTTGCCCCGACGTTGCTGCGCCATCCCGCCGCGCAACAAGGGGCGCGCATCCTTAGCCCCGAAACCGCCGCCGCCGCCCGCCAAATGCTGCGCCATGTCGTCACCGAAGGCACCGCGTCCTTGGGCGAAGTCGCAGGCTACGAAGTGGCCGGCAAGACAGGCACAGCCGATAAACCCAAAGAAACGGGCGGTGGCTATCACAAGGACAAGGTCATCGCTACCTTCGCCACGATGTTCCCGGTCTCAAATCCCCAATATGTCCTCATCGTCACGCTTGATGAACCGGTCAACACCACTGGCCCCGAGCCACGCCGCACCGCAGGCTGGACAGCCGTGCCCGTGGCGGCCGAAATGATCCGGCGCGTGGCCCCGCTTCTGGGTCTCAAGCCCCAGATTGAACCCGGCCGTTTGAGTGATATAACGCTCACGTCAAACTAGGCGTGGGGTATGAAATGGGCGCGGCCACGAAATCTTTGGCGCAACTGGGACTGACCGCCCGTGGTGGACGCGATGTCGCTCTGACAGGCCTTGCGGTGGATAGCCGTGATTTGCGACCGGGTTATCTGTTTGCGGCGCTGCCGGGCACCAAAGTGCATGGCGCAACCTTCGTTGCAACTGCGCTTGAAATGGGTGCAACTGCGATCCTGACAGACCCGGAAGGCGCGCAAATCGCAGCACCTGTCTTGGCAACACAGGACGCCGCTTTGGTCGTGGCCGAAGATCCCCGCGCCACCCTGTCTGCTGCGGCCGCGCTATGGTTTGGCGCGCAGCCCGCAACGATGGTTGCCGTCACAGGCACCAATGGCAAAACGTCGGTCTCCACCTTTTGCCGCCAACTCTGGGTCGCCATGGGCCATGCCGCCGTCAACCTTGGCACCACAGGCGTCGAAGGCGCATGGGAAGCGCCCCTGAAACATACCACGCCCGAGCCGATCACGCTGCATCGCACATTGGCCGCCGCTGCCGCCGAGGGCATCACCCATGCCGCAATGGAGGCCTCCTCGCATGGTCTCGACCAGCGGCGCCTTGATGGGGTGCATCTCAAGGCAGCGGGCTTTACCAATTTCACCCAAGACCACCTCGACTATCACGAAACCTTTGACGCCTATTTCGCGGCCAAAATGGGTCTTTTTCTGCGGGTTCTGCCCGAAGAAGGCACTGCCGTGGTCAATGTCGACGACCCGAAAGGCGCCGAAGTGGCCCGGCTGGCCAATGCGCGGGGGCAGCGCGTCATTCGCACGGGCCGCTCGCCCGAGGCCGATTTGCGCCTCGACGCCCAACGCTTTGACACCACGGGCCAAGACCTGCGCTTCAGCTGGCAAGGCCGCCCCATCCAAGTGCGGCTTGACCTGATCGGTGGCTTTCAGGCCGAAAACGTGCTGGTCGCTGCGGGTATGGTGATCGGGTCGGGCGCTGCCGCAGGCGATGTCTTTGCCGCGATGCCGCGCCTCTCCACGGTGCGTGGCCGCATGCAACTGGCCGCCACCCGGCGCAATGGGGCGGCGGTCTTTGTCGACTACGCCCATACGCCTGACGCAGTGGCCACCGCGCTGACTGCCCTGCGCCCCCATGTCATGGGTCGCCTCATCGCGATTGTCGGGGCAGGGGGCGACCGCGACCGCACCAAGCGCCCACTGATGGGCGAAGCCGCCGCGGCCCATGCTGACGTGGTTCTCGTCACCGATGACAACCCCCGCAGCGAAGACCCCGCCGCCATCCGCGCAGCGGTCATGATGGGCTGCCCCGAGGCAACCGAAGTAGCGGACCGCGCCGAAGCGATCTTGCGCGGCGTCGATGCCTTGGGTCCGGGGGATGCGCTGTTGATTGCGGGAAAAGGCCATGAAAGCGGCCAGATCGTCGGGGATACGGTCTTTCCCTTTGATGATGTCGAACAGGCCAGCGTCGCCGTGGCCGCTCTTGATGGAAGACCCGCATGAACGCGCATTCAAACCGCTCCGCCCCCCCGCTCTGGACCTCGCAAGAGGCCGCACAGGCGACAGGGGGGCACGCACCTGTTGCATGGCAGGCCACGGGGGTCTCCATCGACACCCGCACGCTGCAACCGGGCGATCTGTTTATTGCACTCAAAGCCGCCCGTGACGGCCATGAGTTTGTCGCACAAGCGCTGGCGAAAGGTGCCGCTGCGGCTTTGGTCACTCATATTCCCGCAGGCGTCGCAGCAGATGCGCCATTGCTGATCGTCCCCGATGTGCAGACCGCGTTAGAGGCCCTCGGCGCAGCAGGCCGGGCGCGCAGCGCGGCGCATGTCGTCGCCGTCACAGGCTCTGTGGGCAAAACCTCCACCAAGGAAATGCTGCGCGCCGTGCTCTCGGGGCAGGGCAAAACCCATGCCGCCGAAGCCTCCTATAACAACCACTGGGGCGTGCCCCTGACACTGGCCCGCCTGCCACAAGATGCGCTCTTTGCCGTGATCGAAATCGGCATGAACCATCCCGGCGAAATCGCGCCCTTGGCCCGGCTGGCGCGCCCGCATGTGGTCATGATCACGACTGTCGCCGCAGCGCACCTTGAAGCCTTTGAAAACATTGAAGGTATCGCACATGAAAAGGCCTCGATCATCGAGGGCCTAGAGCCGGATGGCGTCGCTGTGCTCAATGGCGACCTGCCCACCACGCCCATCCTCCTCGATACCGCCAGCCGGCACGGGGCCGATGTGCTCACCTTTGGCGAAAGCGCGGCCTGCCATCACCGCCTGACCGAAATTACCCTGCAAGATGAAACCACGATTGCTCAGGGGCGCGCATGGCGTCGCCCGGTGCTCTTTCGCGTTTCGGTGCCGGGGCGGCATTTCGCAGTCAACGCCATGGGGGTGCTGGCAGTGATCCATGCGCTCAAACTGGATCCGGTCATGGCGGCCAATGATCTGGCGCGCTGGTCTCCCCCGGCTGGGCGCGGCACGCGCGAACGCATCCAGATGGACCTTGTCCACGAAGATCAGGCCTTCCACCTGATTGATGACGCCTTCAACGCCAACCCCACCTCCATGGCTGCCTCCCTCGAAGTGCTCGCCGCCGCCCATCCCGAAGATGGGCTGGGGCGCGTGGCCAAAGGGCGCCGCATCGCGGTTCTCGGCGATATGCTCGAACTTGGCCCCGACGAGATCGCACTCCATACCGGCCTTGCCGGGCTGCCTTTCCTCGCCGGGATCGAAACCGTCCATTGCGTCGGCCCCCGGATGAAACATCTGTGGGATATCTTGCCGCGCAACAAACGGGGCGAATGGGTGGAAACCGCCCCCGAAATGGCCGCCCGCGCGCATCGTTTGATAGACGCAGGCGACGTGGTTCTGGTCAAAGGCTCGAAAGGGTCAAAAGTCAGCCTCGTGGTTGACGCGCTGCGAAAACTGGGCCAATCCGCGCCATTGGCTGAATGATCCGCCGGGGCACATACCCCAACCGGATCCATGGAATGTGAGGCCGCAAGGCCTGTTTGGGAAGGATGTTGCAGATGTTATATTGGTTGACCGCACTCTCCGACGGGGGCGATGTCTTTAACCTGTTTCGCTACATTACCTTCCGCGCTGGCGGAGCCTTCCTCACGGCCCTGATCTTTGGTTTCCTCTTTGGTCAACCACTGATCAACGTGCTGCGCCGCAAACAAGGCAAGGGACAGCCGATCCGCACCGACGGCCCCGAAGGCCATTTCGTCAAGGCAGGCACCCCCACCATGGGCGGCCTCTTGATCCTCTCGGCGCTGTTCTTCTCCACCCTTCTCTGGGCGCGCCTTGATATCGGCTTCATCTGGCTGATCCTCTTTGTCACGCTCTCCTTCGGCCTCATCGGCTTTTGGGACGATTACGCCAAGGTCTCCAAGCAAAACACCAAAGGCGCACCGGGCAAGGTGCGCTTTGGTCTGGGGCTGGCCATCGCCGCATTGGCCGGGTTTTGGGCGTCCTATCTTCATCCCGCCGACCTCACCAACCAATTGGCGCTGCCCGTCTTCAAGGATGTCTTGATCAACCTCGGCATCCTCTTCGTGCCCTTCGCCATGATCGTGATCGTTGGGGCGGCCAATGCCGTCAACCTCACCGACGGGCTCGACGGTCTGGCCATCATGCCAGTGATGATCGCGGCAGGCACGCTGGGCGTCATTGCCTATGCGGTGGGCCGGGTTGATTTCACCAGCTATCTTGATGTGCATTACGTGCCGGGCACAGGCGAAATCCTTGTCTTCGTCATGGCGCTTATTGGCGGGGGCTTGGGCTTTTTGTGGTATAACGCGCCGCCCGCTGCGGTGTTCATGGGCGATACTGGCTCGCTGGCTTTGGGCGGTGCGCTTGGGGCCATCGCGGTCTCGATCAAACACGAGATCGTTCTCGCGATCGTTGGCGGGGTCTTCGTCGTCGAGGCGCTCTCGGTGATCATCCAAGTGCTCTATTTCAAGCGCACCGGAAAACGGGTGTTCCTGATGGCCCCCATTCATCACCACTACGAAAAGAAGGGCTGGAAAGAGCCGCAGATCGTGATCCGCTTCTGGATCATCTCGCTCATTCTGGCGATGATCGGTTTGGCGACCCTGAAAATCCGGTAGTGCCTTTGCACAACGAACATCAAGGCGGGGCGCATCCCCGCCTTTTTCGTTTCTAAGGGCACCTGCTTCCAAACGCCGGGCATGACCGCATCTTTCTTTGCGCCCCGCCGCAGTATTTTTTCAAAAAAATCAGGCCTCATGCTCACAATGGCGCGGTTCTTGCCGTTGGCTCTTACATCGAAGCCATGGGTCGCTTCGGTTCGGCAAAAGGCGCTCAAATGGACGGCAGTCTACTTCTCCAAACCTCGTCCACCGACCATCTCGAAACGCGTCCCCGCACGGGCGAGGCGCCTTTCGGCTTGGACGAACTCTTCTTCTCTCGCACCGATGCGCGCGGGGTATTGCAAGCATGGAACGCCGTGTTTGCCCGTGTCGCGCACCATCCGCCCGAGCGCCTCAAAGGCGCGCCTCATCGCATCATCCGCCACGAACAAATGCCCAAAGGCGTCTTTTGGTTGATGTGGGAAGCGATCAAATCCGGTCAGCGCTTTGGGGGCTATGTGCTCAACAAGTCCTCCGATGACTTGCAATACTGGGTCTATGCCGTCGTCACGCCCATCGCAGATGGCTTCACGTCCGTGCGCCTCAAACCGTCCAGCGCGCTCTTTCCCAAAGTGCAAGCGCTCTATGCCCAAGCGCTCGCCGCCGAGCGCGACGAAGGTCTGTCCCCCGAAGCCTCAGGCCACCGGATCCTTGCGGCACTTGCTGCCATGGGCTACCCGACCTACGCGGCTTTCGCTTCGGCCAGCTTAGGTATGGAAATCACCGCCCGCGACGCAGCTTTGGGCCGCCCCCTAGATCGCCGGATCATGCTCATCAGCGCCATGCGCGAAATGGTTCACGATCTGGTCAGTGAACAGCAAGTCCTGCTGACCCAGATGAACGCCATGCGCCTCGTGCCCGTGAATATGCGGATCATGGCCGCGCGGATCGAACGGGCAGGGGGCGCGCTCTCGGCCATTTCCGACAATTACCGCACGCTCTCCGCCGAAGTTGCCGAACAACTCGCCATCTTCGTGCAAGACGGCACACCGGAAACCACCTTCACCTACCGCGCCATGGAGCGCGCGCTCTTTCTGACCGCCTCCGCACGCCTGTTGGTTGAAGCCGCCGACGCCTTCCGCGTCGAAACCACCACCCATGCGCGCGCCGACCTCACCTCGGGCGTGGATATCCTCCAAGAGGTTGACCGCCTCAACGCGCTCGAAGAAGAAACCCAAGCCCGCGCCAGCGAAGCCTTCCGCAATGCCAACCAGCGCACCATCCGCCGCGAGAGCCAAGCCGTCAACCTTGGCCGCGCGATCCTCTCCCTCGACTCGATCCGCATCATGTGCCGCGTGGAAAACGAACGCCTGCAAGATCGCGAAAGCGGCCTCTCGGCTGTCGTCTCT
>DOOI01000067.1:15081-15349 GCA_003512825.1 Paracoccaceae bacterium
CCGCGCTCGACGGCTACCACAAGGACATTGCGCAAAAACTCGAAACCATCCTCGGCTTTACCCAAAACCTGCGCGAACACGCCCAAACACTCGAAGCCATGCGCCACTAACCGCCCCTTTCCCTTTCTCCCGCACCCCGGTATCCCTTGGAGAGTTGGTTCAAAGGGGGCACGCATGATCCCGGTGCAAGGCTATGACGGTCAAATGGTTGCGGTTCTGGGCTTGGGGCGATCCGGCCTCGCGACAGCGCGCGCGCTCGCGGCAGGCG
>DOOI01000067.1:15630-16074 GCA_003512825.1 Paracoccaceae bacterium
GGCGCATCCCCTCTTGTGGGACGACAACCCCGCTGCGCGCGAAACAGCCGAAAGCCTTGGCTTTGAAATCCGCGATCTCACCCGTCTCGGGGCCTTCGAGGGCGTGTCCTGCCTTGTCACCTCGCCGGGCATCCCCCATCTCTACCCCGAACCAAACCGCGTCATTGCCGCCGCATGGGACGCGGGCGTGCCCGTCGACAACGATATTGGCCTCTTCTTCCGCTCGCTGGGCCAAGACGACTGGGCCAATCACGAAACACCACCCAAGGTGATCACCGTTACAGGCTCGAACGGCAAATCCACCACCTCTGCTTTGATCCACCACATCCTCACCGAGGCCGGTCGCGAGAGCCAGCTTGCCGGCAATATCGGGCGCGGCGTGCTCGACATCGCACCCCCCGGCGATGGCGGCGTTATCGTGCTGGAACTCTCCTCCTACCAAAC
>DOOI01000146.1:0-657 GCA_003512825.1 Paracoccaceae bacterium
ACGCCTTATATTGCCGCCATTGCCGCTCCGGTGGCGCAGGCTTTTGCGGCATGCGGCTTTCCCGTAGTCGAAGCCATCTCTTTCGGAGAGGAGCGCGAAGAGCGTGTGGCCCGTATCGCGCCAGCTTCGATCAAGGCCGCCGCGCGGGCGGCTGCTGCCAATGGGGCCGAGGCTGTGTTTCTCTCTTGCACCAATCTTCGCACCCTTGATCTCATTGCCGAACTTGAGGCCGAGCTTGGCATTCCTGTGCTTAGCTCCAACCAAGTTCTGGCTTGGCATATGGCGCAATATTCCCATGCGCCTCTCGCAGCCCTGGCGCCGGGCCGCCTGTTTTCGCAGTCCTCCAAGAAGGTTCAGCCATGACTGTCCGCGCCACGCTCAAAACCCAGTTGACCGCATGGCGGCATGATCTGCATCGGCATCCTGAATTTGGGTTTGAAGAGCACCGCACCGCGGCCTTTGTCGCGCAAACTCTGCGCGGGTTTGGACTTGATGTGATCGAAGGGGTGGGCGGAACCGGTGTCGTGGGCAGCCTTCGCCGGGGCACGTCAAACCGCGCCATTGCTTTGCGCGCCGATATGGATGCCCTTCGCATCGCCGAGAATACCGGGCGGGCCTATGCATCGCAGACGCCGGGCACCATGCATGCCTGCGGCC
>DOOI01000146.1:922-4056 GCA_003512825.1 Paracoccaceae bacterium
CGGGCACCATGCATGCCTGCGGCCATGATGGGCATACCGCCATGCTCCTTGGGGCCGCCCAAGTGCTTGCCGCCGAGGGCGGGTTTGATGGCACCATCCGTTTCCTGTTTCAGCCTGCCGAAGAATGGGGGCAGGGGGCTGCCGCAATGTTGCGCGACGATGTGATGGCGCGCGCGCCCTTTGACGAAGTCTTTGGCCTGCACAATATGCCCGGCCTGCCACTGGGCCATGTGGAAACCTGCCCGGGTCCAATCATGTCGGCAGAGGATATTTTCGAGATCACATTGACAGGCAAAGGCGGTCACGCGTCGCGGCCCCATAGCGGGCGTGAAGTGATGCTGCCTGCCTGCACCTTGGTGCTGGATTTGCAATCCATCGTCGCACGGCGTGTGAACCCCGCAGATATCGCTGTCGTCTCCGTGACGGAACTGATCACCGATGGCACCCGCAACGCCTTGCCCGGCACCGCGCGGATCTTGGGCGATGCCCGCAGCTTCCGCTCCGAGGTCTCCAGCTTGATCGAAACAGAGATGCGCCGCCTGACCGCAGGTCTGGCCTTGGCGCATGATCTTGCGTTTGATCTCCGCTATAGCCGCGAATTTGTGCCGTTGATCAATGATCCCGACCTTGCGGCCGCTGTAACGACAGCCGCGCGCCCGATCTCCGCCCATGTGAACGGCCACGCCCCCGCCATCACCGCCTCCGAGGATTTTGCCCGCTTTCTCGATCACGTGCCGGGCTGTTTTGCCTTTATCGGCAATGGCGAAACCTCGCCTCTGCTGCATGCGCCGGATTATGATTTCAACGATGATGCGCTCTTGCACGGCATGGATTTGCATATTGCCATTGCACGGGCGCGCTTGCCCGAAACCACCGCCTAAGCGCCGACATCCCGCCCAGCCCGCAGTCCAAGGGTGACAGCGGCCAGCAATCCGTTGCCCGACAAGTAGCCACTGTCGCCGCTCCCTGATACGCCACAGGCAGCGCCGCCAACCGCATAAAGATTGGCCATCTCTCCGCCCGAAGCCCGACAAGCCCGCGCCGATTTGGGCGCAACCACAATCCCACCTTGCGTGTGAAACAGCGCACCTGTCACTTTGACCGCGCAATAGGGCGGGGCCAAAGGCGTTGTGCCAAAACGGCGGCCAAAGGCATCGCTGCCGCCCCAAGGGATCTGCGCCAATGTGGCGCTCAAAGCCCCGCTCGGCACGTTCATCAACTGGGCGAGCGCCTCGGGGGTCGCGGCCTCTTTGACGGCGCCCTGCGCCTCGGCCTGTTTGAAATCCTCGAACTGGCGCGCAATCGCTGCAATTCTTGCGTCAAACACAGCCCAAGCCATGCCTTCTGGCTGGGCCAAGACTGCGCGCGCGGCCTCAGAATAGCCCTGCGCTTCGTTCCAAAACCGCCGCCCCGCCCGATTGACCTGAACGCCACCCTCCATAATCACGGCCCAAGTGATCAATATGCCATGCGGATGAGCGACATTGCCATGCCCCTGATAGGCCCCAAGATGCGCGGTCTTCAGCCCCAATTGCGCCGCCCAAGTCACCGCCTCACCGCGATTGCCGCCATGGCCAAACCAGACCGCATCCGCAATCTCCGGCATATAGCGCGCCACCATCTCTGCATTGCCGCCATAGCCGTTGCAGGCCAAAATCACCCGGCCCGCCGCAATCCGTTCAATACACTCCGGGCCTTGCACGGCCACCCCTTGCACATGGGTATCGTTGGCAAAGATGTTTATGGCGCGGCGATGACAGACCACATCCACACCTGAACGCTCCGCCGCAGCCCGCAGCGCATCAATCAATTCCCGCCCCGAACGGCTGGGCAGCCCATGCATCCTTCGCCTTTGATGGCCGGGATAATCAAAATCTGTAACCAGAGAAAACGGCAGGCCATGTTGATCTACCAACCATTCAATCACCTCTGACGAGGTTTCGGCCATCGCCGCCACAAGCGCGGGGTCATTCTCGCCCTTGGCTTTCGTCTGAATATCTGTCGCGAAAACCGCTGCATCATCCGCGATGCCCACAGCCCGCTGAAACCGTGTCCCGGCCGCCGGGATCAGCCCGGCAGATAATGCCGTCGACCCGGAGGGCACCGCGTCTGCCTCAATGACCAACACGTCCTGACCTGCTTCGCGCGCCGCCAAAGCTGCCACCAATCCCGCCGCGCCTGCGCCGATAATCAGCGTTTCAACGTCGAAATCGAATGGCGCAGCCTCGGTCATCCTTCGCCAAGTCCCTCGAACCGACGGCCTGCCGCCAGCATGTCAGATGTGCCCAGAACGTCGTTCAATCCATTGAAGTCAAACATTTGTTCCGAAAACGGCGCGTTTGATCCATGCGCTTTGAGCGAGCCATAATAGGCCGCAGCGGATTTTGCCAAGGCCCGCACAATTCCGCCGGGGAAAATGACGATGTCAAAGCCCAGCGCCTGCAAATCCTCTGCCTTTTGCACAGGGGTCGCGCCACCTTCCACCATATTCGCCAGCAAGGGCACCCGCCCCGCAAATGTGCCTGCCACCCGCGCCAACTCCTCTGCCGAGCGTGGCGCTTCCACAAAAAGCACATCCGCCCCAGCCGCCACATAGGCCTCCGCCCGCACCATCGCCGCCTCAATGCCCTCGACACCAATCGCATCAGTGCGCGCAATGATCAGGGTTTCATCGCTGGCCCGAGCTTCCGCCATCGCGCTGATTTTCCCAACCATTTCCTCTTTGGAGATCAGTGATTTATCCGCCAAATGCCCGCAGCGCTTGGGGTAGCTCTGATCCTCGATCTGCAAGGCATTGGCCCCTGCGCGCTCGTAAATACGCATGGTGCGCTGTGCATTGAGCGCATTGCCAAACCCGGTATCGGCGTCAATGATCACCGGCAGGTCTACCCGATCCCGGATCAGCGCCATTGTATCGGCCATTTCCGACAGCGACGTCAGGCCAATATCCGGGCGTCCAAGCCGCGTATAGGCAACCGCTGCCCCCGAAAGATAAAGCGCCTCAAACCCTGCCGAAGCCGCCAATGTTGCGGTCAACCCGTCATAAACACCGGGAGCGACCAAGATTTCTGGCTGTTTCAGCCGCGCTTTCAAACTCATGCGCTTGTCTCCAACATTTTCACGGCTTTCGCGCA
>DOOI01000146.1:4283-18350 GCA_003512825.1 Paracoccaceae bacterium
TGACCCCAGCGAGATCAGCGTCGCCTCATGCACCTCTGAGCGGAAGGCCGCACAGCCATCGGTCAACAGCACCGTATCAATGTTACGCAAATGTGCGTCGCGCAGCGTGCTGGCCACGCCACCATTTGTGACGATGCCGCCGATCAGCAGCATATCAATGCCCAATGCGCGCAAAACATATTCCAGCCGCGTCTGATAAAACGCCGAATACGCCACTTTTTCAATAGTATAGTCGGCGCTCTTCAACTCATCCACCAAGTCATGCCCAAAGGCGCCCGGCGCAAAGTCACCCTTGCCCAGAAAGGGGCGCAGCGCCTTGAGATGTGGCGCAATCAGCGGCGCGCCTCCCGGTCCGGGCACCAAAGTGAACTGCGCGCTGACATAGGTGCCGCCACGTGCCCGCAACGCATCGCGCAGCGGTGCAATCTTGGCAGGTAAGGCCGCAATGGCCTCGGCGGATTGGCCTGCGCGGCCATAGGCCCCTTTGGGGTGCAGGAAATCGTTCTGCAAATCGATCGTCAACAGCGCGGTGCGCCTTGGATCCAGCTGGGTCACCTCTGCCATCATCAGCCCTCCCGCCGTTCGATAATCGTATTTCCAAAGCTATCTACCGTCGCCCGCAGCCCCGGATCCACCAAAACCGTCGTATCTGGCTGCTCAAGAATTGCAGGCCCGTCAATCACCGCCCCCACGGGCAGGTCCAACCGGGCATAAATCGCCGTCTCGTGCCAATCGCCCGCGAAGAACACCGCGCGATGACCCTTGCGTGACGCTGCGACATCGCCCCCTTTCGGCGCAAGCGTGGCCAGATCGAATTTGGGCCGCCGTCCAATCACCGAGGTCCGCAAGTTCATCACCCGCCGCGTGCCATTTTTCAAAAGCCGACCGTAGGTCGCCAGATACGCCGCATCAAATGCTGCCGTAATCTCACGGCGCGTCGGTGGCACGACCTGAGCGTTCGCCACAGTGACGGGCAGGGGCACCGCCACTGTATGGGTCTGTCCCAGATAAGCCATGTCCAATTCTACCACGACATCCGTGCTCTCAAACGTCGTGCGCGCGGCCTTCAGCAAAGCGTGCCCCCTCGACACGTGATCTTGCAAGAAGGCCGCCAGCGCACCTTCGTCCAGCCGATCCGCAAGCACATTGATCGTCTGCACGAAATCTTGCCGCATATCCGCGATGACACAGCCCATAGCCGAGGTCACACCGGGATAGCGTGGCACAATGGCCCGAGCGAGGCCCACATCCTCGATCAGCGCCGCCGTGTGCAGCGCACCTCCGCCACCAAACGGCATAAACGCAAAGCGCTTTGGGTCAAAACCGCGCTCGATACTGACCAGCCGGATCGCTCCAGCCATGCGCGAATTGGCGACCCGCAAAATCGCTTCCGCAGCTGCAACGGTGCTCAACCCGAGGACTGCGCCCACATGCTCATCAATTGCCCGCGCCGCCGCCTCGACATCGAGACGCGCCAGTTTGCCACCAATCGGGTTTTCAGGGTCAATCCGCCCCAGCACCACATTGGCATCCGTGACCGTGGGCCGCGTATTGCCCAGCCCATAGGCCACAGGCCCGGGGTTCGATCCCGCACTCTCTGGCCCGATATGCAGCAACCCGCCTTTGTCGACCCAAGCAATCGAGCCTCCCCCAGCACCAATCGTGGTGATCTCGATCATCGGCGTTCGCACCACCATGCCAAAATCGATCGAGGTCTGCGGCGACAGCATCGATTTGCCCCCCGCAATCAACGACACATCAAACGACGTGCCGCCCATATCTCCGGTGATGACATCAGGAAACCCAGCCGTCTGCGCGATATAGGCCGCGGCAATCACCCCCGCCGCTGGCCCCGACAAGGCCGTGCGAACAGGCAAGCGACAGGCGGTATCCACTGCCATCACCCCACCATTGGACTGCACGATCATGAACTCGCCGGAAAACCCCCCTGATTTCAATGCGGTTTCCAACCGATCAAGATAGCCAGACACCTCAGGCTGCAAATACCCGTTCAAAGCTGTTGTCGAAAACCGTTCATATTCGCGGATTTCCGGCAAAATCTCATGGCTGGCCGACACATGCGGATTGTCCCAAATCGCCCGCACCGCTGCCACCGCGGCGCGCTCGTTTTCCGGGTTGGCATAGGCATTGGCAAAAAGCACCGCCACTGCCAAACAGCCCTGATCTGCCAGCGCTTTGGCCGCGTCTCGGACCGCCTCAAGATCCACTGCAGTGCGGATCGAGCCATCCGCCAAAGTGCGCTCTGGCACTTCAAGGCGCAAATCACGTGGCACGACAGGCAGGAAATCGCCGCGCAATCCCCACGTGCGCGGCCGATCCCGTCGCCGCATCTCCAAAACGTCGCGCAGCCCTTCGGTGGTGATCACCCCCAGTTTCGCGCCCTTGCGCTCCAACAGCGCATTGGTTCCTGCCGTCGTGCCATGCACCACCACTGCGACGCTGGCGAGGTCCTCCACTTGCTGGCGAATTCCGTCCAGAAATCCGCCCGACTGATCTGGACGTGTTGTCGGAACTTTTGCCACCCGGGCCGTTCCCGTCGCCTCATCCAGCACGAACACATCGGTGAACGTGCCGCCAACATCGACGCCAATCATCACACCATCGCTCATGCCCGACCTTCTTTCCATGCGGTTCCGTAAAGCTGCGTCGCCGCCTCTTCACTCAAAAAGCCCAGATCGACGTCGCGCGCCACGTCATGGGGCGGGCGGGCCTCTGCGGGCCCATAGCCGCCCCCTCGGGGCGTCTCAAGCCGCACCGCTTGGCCCTGCGCCAGCTTGATGCCGCGCATCTTCGACGCCATCGGCGGGCGATGCCAGCCATCGGCCTGCTCATAGGAAAACACGTTTAGCGCTGCCGGCGCGCCCCCGGCCACACCTTGGGGGGCAAAACGCCCGCGCTCTCCAAACAAGAACGCCTCCGCCCCGTTTTCTTCCAGCACTTCGATTTCATAGATCGCCCCCAAGCCGCCACGGTGGGTGCCCGCTCCCGCACTGTCGGGCCGCAAGGCCCATGTGCGGAACATCACCGGATAGGCCGCCTCCAAAATTTCCATTGGTGGAATCGTGGCTGTCGAAATCGGCGCATTCCCATGGTTCAGGCCGTCTCCTTCTGGCGTGCCGCCATGCCCGCCACCATAGAAAGAAAACATCACCCAAGGCTGACCATTGGCGCGTTTCCCCGCAATGGAAAGCGCGTTGATCGTGCCATAGGCATTGGCCACCACGCGCTCGGGTGCGGCCTGTGCCATGGCCGAGAAAATCGCATCGATCATCCGCAAGATTGTTTCGGTATACCCGCCCACCGGGGCCGGAAACTCGGCGGCCAGCAGCGACCCCTCCGGGATCTTGACAGCAATAGGCCGCATCACGCCGGCATTGGCGGGCAAGCTGGGGAAAATATGCTTGATCGCCACATAGGCGGTCGCCACTGCGGTCGGCAGCGCAATGTTCACGGGCCCCGCACAGCGCGGTGCCGTGCCCGCAAAGTCGAGTTCCATCTCGTCGCCCTTGATGCTCAGCGCCACCTTGATCGCCAAAGGCGTGTCGCTGATCCCGTCATTGTCGAGATAATCCACGGCCTCCCAGCGGCCATCGGGCAATTCCGTCAGCTCTGCGCGCATCAACGCTTCGGCGCGCTCTCCCAAGGCATCAAGCGCCGCACGCACCGTCGGCGCACCATACTCGCCCAAAAGCTCGTCCATGCGCCGCACACCCAGATCCAGCGCCCCCAATTGCCCATTCAGATCGCCCTGTGCCGATTGCGGCAATCGCGTATTCCGCAGCAAAATATCGATGATGTCTTGATTGATCTCGCCCGCACGCGCCAAACGCACAGGCGGCAAGATGAAGGCTTCGGCAAAGGCATCTGTCGCCGCCGGATTATAGTTGCCCGGCACGGCGCCGCCCACGTCATGCCAATGACCGACCGAGGCGAGCCAGCAAAACAACGTGCCATCCCGGTAATAGGGCCGCACCAGCCGCATATCCGACAAATGCGTTCCGCCCAGATGGGCATCGTTGAAAATAAAGATATCGCCATCGGCCAAGTCATTGGTCTCGGCCACCTTGTCGATCACAGCCTTTACCGCGAACGACATCACGCCCACGAAAATCGGCAAGCCGGATTTGCCCTGCACCAGCGTGTCACCTGTCGCGGCATGATACAGCCCATGGCTCGCATCATGCGCTTCTGCGATGATGGGATTGAACGCCGCACGAAACAGCGTGGCATCCATTTCATCAGCGATTTGCTCCATTCGGCCTGCAAGTACCGCCAGCGTGATCGGATCAATACTCATGCCAGTTTCGCTCTCACTTCTGCCATATCATTCCACACATCCTGTCGGGTGATTTGACCGTTTTTCATCTCAAACCGATCAATAAACCGGATCCCGGCAAAAGGCGTTCCATCGGGCCATTCGCCATAGAGCGTGCCCATGGAATAAACCACGCTCACCATGCCCTGCTGAAACGCCTCAAACTTGTCATAGGTCTTTTTGACAAACCGATAGCGCGGCTTGGCCCATGCGATCAGCTCTGCCAGCGTTTTCAAATTTGGCGCATCGGGAAAGTTCATGACAAACCCGGCGCCCAGCATCGCTTCTGCTCTGGGCAGGTCGCGGGCTTCCATCGCGGCCAGATAGTCTCGGATCGTCTCGCAGGGATCAGGCCGGGCAGGGGCCCCTTGCCGCCGCAGGCCGCCGCGCATGTAATGTGCACCGGGCATTTCGTGGATCATCACGGTAATCGCGTCAGGTGTGGCCGGAACCACCATCAGCGCCGCATCGGTCAATCCGCGCGCCAAACGCTCTTTCTCGGCGTCGGAATACCCTTCCAACAGATGGGCTTCGATGATCGGCATGCCAATCCCTCCCTGTCAAAGCTGTATTTTTTGTAATACCGATTTTGGTATCTGCATAGAGCAAAAATCTGCATCTAAAGCAGAGTGATTTCTTGATTTTGAGAATTGCGATGATAGGCTTCTCTTCGAATCCATCGCAAAAACGACTTGCCAAGCGAGGTGCTCTTTGAACGTCAGGCCCATCACAGGATTACCGGAAGGCGGCAAAGCCCGTCGGGTGTACCTATTGCTGAAGGGTGAGATGTCAAACGGAGGCTTCGCGCCCGGCTCATCCCTGCCGGGCGAGCAGAAGTTGGCCGAGCTTTATGATGTCAGCCGCGTCACCATCCGCCGCGCACTCGAAGCGCTAGAGGCCGATGGTCATATCGAGCGCCGCGCAGGCTCTGGCACGGTTGTGCGGGCACAGGGCGCATCTGCGGGTCTGGTTGCGGCAGACCTCACCACCTTGATGCCGCAGTTGGTCGAGATGGGCCGCACGACAACCGCACGTCTCCTGTCCTTTTCCTACGGGATCGCGCCGCAATTTGTCGCCGAGGCCATGACCCTTCCGGCCTCTGCCCGCGTGCAAACGGCGATCCGTGTCCGCCTGATTGATGGCAATCCCTTTTCTCACCTCACCACATATGTCCCCGAAGCAATCGCGGCCCATTACACCGAAGCCGACCTCGCCACCACGCCGCTCTTTCGCCTGTTCGAGCGCTCTGGCGTGCAGGTGTCGTCGGCCCATCAATCGGTAAGCGCGACACTGGCAGCACCCGATGTCGCTGAGGCGCTGGATGTCGCGGTAGGTACGGCGCTCCTTTCACTTCGCCGCGTGGTGCGCGACACCAAAGGGCGCGGCGTCGAATATCTCGCGGCGCTTTACCGCCCTGATTTGTTCCGCTTGGAAATGACGCTCGATCGCGTCGGGCGAGAAGGCAATCGCCACTGGGCGCCGGTGATTAACCAGCCCGCGCAAAAACCAACCGCCAACGGGAAAGCCAAATGACCCCGGCGGCGCGCCACTTCCCCAATTCAGAGGTGTCGGGCGCACAAACGCTCTTTGACAAGCTCTGGCGCGCGCATGAAATCACCCGCCGCAGCGATGGCGTCTCGCTTCTCTGGGTCGATCGTCACCTCGTCCACGAAGGCTCGCACCACGCGTTCGCGCAATTGGCCGCGCGCGGTATCGATTTGGCCGAACCGCATTTGACCTATGCGGTCGTCGACCACTACGCCCCCACCCGCAATCGCGAAAATATCGCAGATGCCGACATTAAGCGCATGATTGAAACGCTTGAAAAAAATGCGAAAAAACATGGGTTGAAGCTTTTTGGTCTGCGCGATCCAAACCAAGGAATTGTGCATGTTCTTGGCCCCGAACAGGGGCTGACGCTTCCGGGCCTGACCGTCAATTGCGGCGACAGCCACACCTCCACGCACGGTGCATTCGGTGCTTTGGCCTTTGGCATTGGTGCCACTGAAGTGGCGCATGTGATGGCGACGCAAACCATTTGGCAAAGCCGCCCCAAAACCATGCGGATCACCGTCTCGGGGGCGCTTGGCGCCGCTGTTTCGGCCAAGGATATCGCCTTGCACTGGATTGCGCTCTTGGGCGCAGACGGGGCGCGTGGGCACGCGATTGAATATGCCGGGGCCGCCGTGCGCGCGCTCTCGATGGAAGGCCGCATGACGCTGTGCAACCTATCCATCGAAGGGGGGGCGCGCCTTGGGCTGATCGCGCCCGATACGACAACTTTCGCCTATCTCCAGGGCCGGCCCTATGCTCCGCAAGGCCACGATTGGGCGCGCGCGCTTGACGACTGGGCGCGACTGCCCAGCGACCCGGACGCCACCTTTGATCGTGAAGTCGAAATCGACGCCGCCAGCATCGCGCCCACACTCACATGGGGCACCAGCCCCGAAGAGGCGCTGCCGATCACGGCCACTCTGCCCGATCCTGCCGGGCTTGATCCCAATCGCGCCGCGCGCGCCCGTGACGCACTCGACTATATGGGCCTGACACCGGGCCGCCCCCTCGCAGGCACCCCGGTGGATCAGGTCTTTATCGGGTCTTGCACCAATGGCCGCATCGAAGACCTGCGCCTTGCCGCTGCTGTCATCAAAGGCCGCCGCGCAAAGGTGCCGGGGCTTGTGGCTCCCGGCTCTGCCTTGGTGAAAGCGCAGGCCGAAGCCGAGGGGCTTGACCGGATTTTTTCAGAGGCGGGCCTTGAATGGGTTGCCGCCGGGTGCTCGATGTGTGTGGGGATGAATGGCGATCTGGTTGATCCGGGCAAGCGCTGCGCCTCCTCGACCAACCGCAACTTCAAGGGCCGTCAGGGCAGGGGCGCGCGCACGCATTTGATGAGCCCCGCCATGGTGGCCGCCGCAGCCGTCACCGGCACGCTCTGTGATGTCCGCCCGCTGTTGGAGGGCTGCGCATGACAGGCTGGACACATCATCGCGGATTGGCCGTGGGCTTGCCACGCGAGAGTATCGACACGGATCAACTGATCCCCGCACGCTTCATGTCGGTGCCCCGCGTCCAAGGCTATGGTCCCTATCTCTTGCATGACATGCGCCGCACCGAGGGCGGCACTCTGCGCGCCGATTTCCCGCTCAACCGTCACCCCACGGCCTCTGTCCTTGTGACACGGCGCAACTTCGGGTCCGGCTCCTCGCGAGAAGCCGCCGTCTACGCCCTTGTCGACGCGGGGATCCGTGCCGTCATCGCCCCCACTTTCGGCGATATTTTCTCTGGCAATGCTGTCAATAACGGCCTCTTGCCCCTCACCTTGCCAAGCGCTGCGGTGGACGCCCTGCTCACCACCTTGGGCACCGACACCACAGAGGTTGCCATCGATCTTGCCCAAGGCCATCTGCGCCTTGGCCCTCATCTTTACGAATTCGCGCTGCCCGAGGTGTGGCGCGAGAAACTGCTCAACGGTTGGGACGATATCGACCTGACAGTTTCAAGAGCAGAGGCCATCGCGACGTTTCGCGCTGGCCGCAAAATGGCCGCCCCTTGGGTCTGGCCCAACCACTAATGCGCGGACAAACCGCGCCAATTCAGCCGAGGGGAAACCCTCACAACAGGGCGGGGCCTTTCCCCGATAAAGGAGAGCGAAAATGAAACATATGATTATCGGTGGCATCCTTGCCAGCACCATGATGGTCAGCGCAGCACAGTCCGAGGAAACCATCTCGGCCGTGCACGCCTTCCCGCAAACACTGATCTATACCCAATCCTTCCTGAAATTCGTCGACAAGGTGAATACCGCAGGCGCGGGCGTCGTGAAAATCGAAGTGCGCGGCGGTCCAGAAGCGATCGGCATGTTCCAACAGCCCGACGCCGTGCGCGACGGCATTGTAGATATGGTGTACACGCCCGGCTCTTTCTACGGTGGTGCCTTGCCCGAAAAGGATGCGCTCGTCGCGTCCAACCTGACTGCAGTCGAAGCGCGCGCCAATGGCGGCATCGAAATGATTGACCAGATCCATCAGGCGAAAATGGGTGTGAAATATCTCGGCTGGTTTGACAGCGGCGTCTGCTACAACCTCTGGACCCGCGACGCGCCGGAATTTGACGAGAAAGGCAACCTCAAGGTCGCTGGCCTCAAACTGCGCGGCAATGCCGTCTATAACGCCTTTTTCAACGAATATCTCGGCGCGCAGGTCATCGACCTTCCCACCACCGAAGTCTACTCCGCCCTCGAGCGCGGTGTTGTGGATGCCACGGGTTGGACCCAGATCGGTCTGATCGACCTGAAATGGAACGAGTTCCTCAACTACCGCATCGAGCCATGCTTCTTCTCGACCGATCTCGGGGTGATCGTGAACCTCGAGAAGTGGAACAGCCTCTCGGACGCGGCCAAGAAGATCCTGCAAGATGTCGCCATCGCCCATGAAGCCGAAAGCGTGGCGGAACTCAAAGGCAAACGCGACGCGGACTTCGCCGCACTTGATGCCGCAGGCATGACAGTCGTCTCGCTCGAAGGCGAAGCCAAAGCCAACTACCTCAATGCAGCCCGCGAAAAGACCTGGGCGCGCATGAAGGGCCTGATGGCGGAAAGCCCCGCAGGCGAGGGCCAGTATGACGCGCTGATCGGCAAGTTCTACGACGCGGCGCGCGATCAATAATCGCCGGACCACACTTCCCGAAGCCGCCCCTCTTGGGGCGGCTTGTCACCCATAGACCCACCACAAAAGGGGGCTCGTGTGCGCCAGATCATCCGCCTTTATACAGGCTTTCTCTACGCCATGGCCTTTGTGGCCGGGGCCATGCTGATTTGGCTCATGGTGTCCGTCATCGTCTCGGTGGCGATGCGAAACTTCGGCTTGCAGCCCTTTGCTTGGCTATTCACCTCATCGGAATACGCGCTGCTCTACATGACGATGCTGGGCGCGCCTTGGCTGGTGCGCGAAAAGGGCCATGTCCATATCGAACTGGTCACCGCAGCACTTCCGCCCGGCACCCGTCGCCTGATCAGCCGCCTTGTCGCGGCCTCTTGCGTCGCGGTCAGCCTGATCCTTGCGTGGAAAGGTGCCGACCTCTTTCTTACCAACATCGCGCGCAACGACTATGACGTGCGCGCCTATTACTTCCCCCGCTGGCTTCTCACGATCAGTTTTCCCATCAGCTTCGGTTTGATGGCGATTGAATTCTCGCGCTTCGTCTTCGGGCGCGACTTGATGCACTCGGGCGAGGCGGGGATCCACGAATGATGGAATGGTATTACGCATTGGCTCTGCTCTTGGGGTCGATCTTGGCCCTGATGGCTGTGGGCATGCCCGTGGCCCTGGCCTTTCTGGCGGCCAATATCTTGGGCGCTTGGGTGTTCATGGGCGGCGAAAAAGGGATCTCGGCTCTGCTCAACAACGGTCTGGGCTCTGTCACCAGCTTCGCGCTCGTGCCTATTCCGCTCTTTTTGTTGATGGGCGAGATATTCTTCCATACGGGCCTTGGCGCGCGCATGTTCAACGCCATCGACCGCCTCTTGGGCAAATTGCCCGGCCGCCTAAGCTATGTCACCGTTCTCGGCGGCACGGGCTTTTCCACGCTGTCTGGGTCCTCCATGGGGTCCACGGCACTGCTCGGCAGCCTCATGGTGCCGGAAATGACAAAGCGCGGCTATAAAAAGCATATGTCCATTGGCCCCATTCTGGGCACTGGCGGCCTTGCGATCATCATTCCGCCGTCGGCATTGGCGGTGCTTCTGGCCACTTTGGCGCGCATCGATGTGGGCGCTCTTTTGATCGCGGGTATCTTGCCGGGCTTGGTGCTTGCGTTGTTTTATATCGCGACGATCTTCTTTCAGTGTCGCCTCGATCCCACGGCCGCGCCCGCCTATGATGTCGAGCCGATGGCGCTTAGCGAAAAGCTCATGCTCTTCGTCCGCGATGTTATCCCGATGCTCTCGGTCATGGTGATCATCGTCATCATGATGGTGGGCGGTATCGTAACCCCCTCCGAGGCCGCAGCGTTTGGGGCTTTGGGTGTTCTGGTGCTTGCGGTGATCTTCCGCTGTCTGTCTTGGGACGCGGTCAAGAAATCCGTCGTCGGCGCACTCCGCGTCACCTTGATGGCCTATCTCATCGTCTTCGGCTCTGCCACGTTCAGCCAGCTTCTGGCCTTCTCCGGTGCCTCCCGTGGCCTGATCACTTGGGCGACGGGCTTTGACCTCGACCCGCTGATGATGCTGTTTGTGATGTTCGGAGTGCTTCTCCTTCTGGGCATGTTCATGGAGCAGATTTCCATGATGCTGCTCACCGTGCCCATTTTCTTTCCGCTCGCCGAAAGCCTCGGGTTCGATCTGATCTGGTTTGGCCTCATCATGCTCTTGGCTCTGGAAATCAGCTTTACCACGCCGCCCTTCGGGCTCTTGCTCTTCGTGATGAAAGGCGTGGCGCCCCCCGAAACCACCATGCGCGATATCTATGTCTCGGCCTTCCCTTATATGGGATGCGCTCTGCTCTTGGTGGCGCTCTTGGTGATCTTCCCGCAATTGGCGCTTTGGTTGCCCGGGCTCTAGCAAATAACAGATCGAAAACCGCGCCCGCCTTTGCAAAAGGGCGGGCGTTTGCCATGAAGCTTGCGCCAATTCATGCGATTTTGCGGTAAATCTCTCGTCTTGATTGACGCCCGCGCCGGGAGTGGTAAACCCCGCCCAAGCCAAAAGGAAGCTACCCATGAACCTCTTTCAGGACCTGCGCGCCCTTGTCATCGCGGAACTTGCCGCCATGGCCGAAGCAGGTGTGATCCCCGCCGGGCTCGACACCGCCGCCGTTTCCGTCGAACCGCCCCGTGATCCCCTGCATGGTGATATGGCCACCAATGCCGCCATGGTGCTGGCCAAGCCTGCGGGCCTCGCCCCTCGGGTCATTGCCGACGCGCTGGCAGCCCGCCTTGCCGCCGACGCGCGCGTCGCAGTGGCCGAAGTGGCCGGACCGGGCTTTCTCAACATCCGCCTCAAGCCTGCCGTTTGGCAATCTCTCATGGCAGAAGTGCTCACCCTTGGTGCTGCATTTGGCAAATCCAACCTCGGCCAAGGCAAGCGGGTGAATGTCGAATATGTCTCCGCCAACCCCACAGGCCCTTTGCATGTGGGCCACACCCGTGGCGCGGTATTTGGCGATGCGCTGGCCTCTTTGCTCGATTATGCGGGCTGGGATGTGACGCGCGAATATTACATCAACGACGGCGGCGCACAGGTCGATGTGCTGGCCCGTTCCGCCTATTTCCGCTACCTCGAAGCGCATGACCTCTCAGTCGAATGGCCCGATGGCACCTATCCCGGCGATTACCTGATCGAGACGGGTGAGGCGCTCAAGGCAAAATTCGGCGACCGCTTCCTGACTGCGCCCGAGTCCGAATGGCTCGGACCTGTGCGCGAGTTTGCCACCGAAGCGATGATGGACATGATCCGCGCCGACCTGCTGCAACTGGGCGTCAAGATGGACACCTTCTATTCCGAAAAATCGCTCTACGGCACAGGCCGGATCGAAGCCGCAATCGAAGCATTGCGCGCCAAAGGATTGATCTACAAAGGCACACTCGAGCCGCCAAAGGGCAAATTGCCCGAAGATTGGGAACCGCGCGAACAGACCCTGTTCAAATCCACCGAACATGGCGATGACGTAGATCGGCCCATCATGAAATCGGATGGCGCATGGACCTATTTTGCCCCGGACATCGCCTATCACTTCGACAAGGTCGAGCGCGGCTTTGATGCGCTGATCGATGTCTTCGGAGCCGACCACGGTGGCTATGTCAAACGGATGAAAGCGGCAGTCTCCGCGCTCTCGGACGGTCGCGTGCCACTCGACATCAAACTGTGCCAATTGGTCAAACTCTACAAGAACGGCGAGCCGTTCAAAATGTCCAAGCGGGCAGGGAACTTCGTCACCCTGCGCGATGTGGTGGATCAGGTCGGCCCCGGTGTCACCCGTTTCCACATGCTCACCCGTAAAAATGACGCTCCCTTGGATTTCGATTTCGACAAGGTGCTGGAGCAATCCAAAGATAACCCCGTCTTCTATGTGCAATACGCCCATGCCCGCGTGCACTCGGTGTTGCGCCGCGCGCGTGACGCCGGGCTCGACATCACCGAGGCCGCCTTGGCAAAAGCCGATTTGTCCAAGCTCGACCACGAAGCCGAGCTGAAAGTCGCGCATCAAATTGGCGAATGGCCGCGTCTTGTCGAGATCGCCGCCCGCACCAACGAACCGCATAGGATCGCATTCTATCTCTATGAATTGGCGTCAGATTTCCACTCGCTGTGGAACCGCGGCAATGACGAAACCAGCCTGCGCTTTGTGCAAGAGGGCGATATGGCCACAACAGCGGCGAAAATCGCGCTCGCGCGTGCCGTGGCCGTTGTTATTTCTGCGGGTCTTGGTATTCTAGGCGTCGAACCGATGGAAGAGATGCGCTAAAAGACGTCGCTCCATCGCTATGAGCAGGAATGCAGTTGCCCTTGTCGAGGGGGGATTGCGATGGAAGAGGCAGGCAATGTCCTACTATAAAAACGCGCCCCATGCCGGGGCTCATCCGACCTATGCGCCCAATACGGGCGCGGGTGCTGCTCCGATGCGCGCCGAGCGTGGCTATGGGGCCGCGCCTCTGACACAAGACGCCGTTCGCCCGCCTATCGCTGCAGGTCTGAGCAAGCTCTCGACTTACGCAGGCGGGGCGATGTCTTTGGCGTTGGTGGTTGGCATAACTGTCTGGGGTTATGGCGTGATCATGCGTGATGTCTCGGGCGTGCCAGTCGTGCGTGCCATGGAAGGGCCGATGCGCGTCGCACCAGAAACACCCGGCGGAACCACCGCTGACCATATTGGCTTGGCCGTCAATGCCGTGCCCGCCGATGGCTCGGCCGCCCCCACGCCCGACCAGCTCACCCTTGCGCCCAAGCCCGTGGATCTGGTCGACGAGGATCGCCCGCAATCCAACCTTGAGGCGGCGCCAACCCCCGCCATCGACAGCGAGGCTCCGGCCCAATCCCCCGCCGATGTGATGGCCGATCTGCTCGCCCGCGACGTCACCCCTTTGGGCGAGGTGGCAGATACTACCCCCTCCGACGTGCTTGACGCCACAACAAGCGTCGACGCCTTGCCCGCCTTGTCCGCGCTGACCGAAACACTTCGCCCACGCCAGCGCCCCACCGGCATCAAATCCCGCATGGCCGATCCCGTTGCTGCCGCCGTCGGGGTCGCCCTCAAGATCGACGCCGACAGCCTGCCCATTGGCACCCGCTTGGCGCAACTTGGGGCCTTCGACAGCGCCGCCACAGCGGAAAAAGAATGGCAGCGCCTCTCGGTGCGCTTCTCTGATTACATGGCAGGCAAAGCTCCGGTTATCCAAGAAGCCCAATCGGGTGGTCGCACCTTCTGGCGTCTGCGCGCCCATGGCTTTGCCGATCTCAGCGACGCGCGCCGTTTCTGCGCCGCACTGCAAGCCGAACGCGCCGAATGTATCCCCGTGGTGACGCGATGACCTACGGCGCGACCATCCTCGACGCCGAAGGTCTCCGCCTCACCGCCGACGAAAAGCGCTTCTTCCGTGAAGCCGACCCCTTCGCCTTTATCCTCTTTGCCCGCAATCTCGATACCGCCGAGCAAATTCGCGCGCTCTGCGCCGAAATGCGCGAGGCCGTGGGCCGCGAAGCCCCGATCACCATTGATCAAGAAGGCGGGCGGGTGCAG
>DOOI01000146.1:18647-18932 GCA_003512825.1 Paracoccaceae bacterium
GTGCAGCGTCTGCGCGCCCCGCTCGCGCATGACTGGCTTGCGCCGCTCGATTTTGTCGCCCGCGCAGGCGATCATGCCGCCGAAGCGATGCGCCTGCGCTACCGCCTCATTGCACATGACTTGCGCCTTTATGGCATCGACAGCAATTGCGCGCCGCTGGTCGATGTGGCCACCGACGCGACCCATCCGTTCTTGCGAAACCGCTGCTATGGCAGCGATCCCTCCACTGTCGCCACTCTTGGCCGCGCCGCCGCCGATGGTATGCTGGCGGGGGGGGGTTTGCCT
>DOOI01000146.1:19225-19747 GCA_003512825.1 Paracoccaceae bacterium
GGGTTTTGCCTGTGGTCAAACATATTCCCGGCCATGGCCGCGCCACATCCGACAGCCACTTCGACCTGCCGCGGGTTGCGGCCTCGCGTCGATCACTTGCGGCCCAAGATTACGCGCCCTTCGCGGCTCTCAATGACCTGCCCATGGCGATGACCGCTCATGTGGTCTACGAGGCGATAGACAGCGCGCCCGCCACGCTCTCCGCGCCGATGATTGCCACGATCCGCCACGAGATTGGCTTTTCCGGCCTTTTGATGACCGACGATATCTCGATGAAAGCCCTCAAAGGCGACCTTGCCAGCCTGTCTGCACAATCGATTGCGGCTGGTTGTGACGTGGTCTTGCTGTGCAACGCCTCTCTTGACGAGCGCCGCGCCGTGGCTGACGCCGCAGGCCGGATGACGCCTGCCGCTCAATCGCGGGCCGAAGCCACGCTCGCTGCCCGCCAAACCCCCGATGAGGTTGACATACCCGCTCTGGAGGCCCACCTTGAGGCGCTTCTGAACGGGCCAATGCATGTCT
>DOOI01000154.1:0-250 GCA_003512825.1 Paracoccaceae bacterium
CGCCTCCCCCCGACGACCCCCCCCCACCCAGGCAGCCCCTGACACGTCATAGGGCGTGCCCAGCGCTTGTGTCAGCGCATGAACGCCGTCTTGAGCAGACAGGCCGGATTTGACCAGCGTCACTTCAGCCGCTGGTTTGGCCAGCACCTTGAAACTGGCCTCGGTCATCGCGCCAAGGCTGCCCCATGAGCCCGCCATAAGCTTCACAAGGTCATAGCCCGTGACGTTCTTCATCACCCGGCCACCGTTT
>DOOI01000154.1:511-4368 GCA_003512825.1 Paracoccaceae bacterium
GACATTCTTCATCACCCGGCCACCGTTTTTCAAAACGCGCCCGCGACCATCGACAAAGCGCAGCCCCAACAGGAAATCCCGGCACGCCCCTACGGCCACGCGGCGCGGGCCGGACACGTTTGCCGCCACCATGCCGCCCACTGTCGGCTCGCCCGTTGTGCCCAAGAGCGCGCGCCAATCGGCAGGCTCAAACGCCAAACGCTGCCCTTCTTGTGCCAAGGCCGCGTCCACCTCGGCCAAAGACGTGCCCGCCTTGACCACCAGCGTCATCGCGCCCGGCTCATAATCGACAATGCCGCTCAAGCCGCGCAACGACAGCACCTCACCTTTGACAGGCGCGCCAACGTCGCGGGTGCCCCCGCCGATGATCCGCAAAGGCGCTGTGCGCCCGGCAATCAGCGCCGCCAGGTCAGCTTCGGTTTTTGGCTGCAACATTGTTTTTCCTTCGCCGATCAAGCAACCCGGCGCGGCGCTGAGGCGTCGAGCGGGAATACTTTGGCCGCATTGAGCAGCCATTTTGGATCAAACACATCCTTGATCCGCATCTGAATATCGAGGTCATCCGCAGCGAATTGCACATGCATCAGATCGCGCTTTTCAATCCCCACCCCATGCTCGCCCGTCAAGCAACCGCCGACTTCGACGCAGAGCTTGAGAATTTCCGCGCCGAACCGCTCGCAGAGTTCCAGTTGCCCCGGTTCATTCGCGTTATAAAGGATGAGCGGGTGCATATTGCCGTCGCCTGCGTGAAACACATTGCCCACATCAAGGCCGAACTCCTTCGACATCTCTGCAATTCGGCGCAGCACGAACGGCAACTGGCTCACCGGGATCGTGCCGTCGAGGCACATGTAATCATTGATCTGACCCATTGCACCAAAGGCCGATTTACGGCCCAGCCAAATGCGTTTGGCCTGATCCTCATCCGCCGCTTCCCGCAGCTCTACCGGATTAAAGCCGCGCGCAATCTCCAGAATAAGGCCCAATTGCTCGGTAATCTCAGCGTCCGAGCCTTCGACTTCCACGATCAACAGCGCTTCGCAATCGGGGTAGCCTGCCTTGGCAAAAGCCTCGGTGGCGCGAATACAAGGGCGATCCATGAATTCGATCGCAACGGGCAAGACCCCGGCCTTGATGATTGCAGACACACAGGCCCCGGCCACTTCATTGGAGTCAAACCACATCAGCACAGGCCGCGCGCCTTCGGGTTTTGGCAAGATCCGCAGCGTGGCTTCTGTGACCACACCCAACTGCCCTTCCGAGCCACAAATCACCCCCAAAAGGTCGAGCCTACCCGCATCCAAATGCGCGCCTCCCAGATGCAGGATCTCGCCCTCCATCGTCACCAGCGTCACGCCCAACAGGTTATTCGTGGTCACGCCATATTTCAGACAATGCGCGCCGCCGGAGTTCATCGCCACATTGCCTGCAATCGCACAGGCCAATTGCGACGAAGGATCGGGCGCATAGAAAAACCCATCCGTCTCCACCGCGCCAGTGACCGACAGGTTGGTCCGCCCCGATTGCACCCGAATGTAGCGATTGGCGTAATCCACTTCGATCACGTCATTCATTCGCGCCACGCCAAGGATCACCGCATCTGCTGTGGGCATCGACCCACCCGCCAGCGACGTGCCCGCCCCGCGCGGCACCACAGGCACCCCCATCTCGTAGCAAATTTTCAGCGCCGCCGCGACTTCCTCGGTGGATGCCGGCAACACCGCACATAGCGGCGGGCAGCGATAGGCCGAGAGCGCATCGCACTCATAAACGCGCGTTTCCGCCGGATCATCAATCACCGCATCCCGCGGCAAGACCCCACGCAACCGCGCGACGATTTCTGCCTTACGGGCGAGCACTTGGGCCTTTGGTTCTGGCATTTGCATGGGGCACCTCGCTTAATTGGTAAAATTTTATAACCAAATCACCCCAAAAGGCCAGTGTTTTTTCAATCGCAGGCTTGGGGCACCTTGCGAGGGGGCGTGATCGGGGCCAAAACGGAGCAAACCGAAGGAGCCACACCATGCATTGGGTCAAAATCATCCATATTCTTTGCGTCATGGGGTGGATGACCTCGATTTTCGCTGTGCCACGCGCGCTGATTTATTGGCGGCGGGAATGGGACCGCTTGGGTGAATTTGGTCCCTTGGGCGATCTGACAGTGCGGCTCTATCGTTTTTCCGCCGGGCTTGCGGTGATTGCCATTCTGACCGGGCTTTGGCTGGGCTGGGATTTGGGCTTTCCCGGTTGGGTGCATGCGAAACTGGGAGTGGTCACGCTTTTGGCCGGGCATTACATTTGGACGGGAAAACTGGTGCTGCGGGCAAGACGCGGCGTTTTTGAACAGACCGATTTCTACCTGCGGGTCTTTAATGAAATCAGCGTGCTGGCCACCATCGGGGTGCTCTGGCTCGTTGTCACCCAGCCGTTTTGACCATGATGTCGGGCGTGTCCTTGCCGCATTTCGGACTGGCGGATTTCGCTGCGCTGGCGGCGCTGTTGACCATCTGGCTGGCCATTGGCTGGCGGATCGAAAACCCCACGCGTGAGCGCCCTTCGGTGACAGTCCTTGTCACGGCCTATCGGCGCGAATGGATGCGGCAGATGGTCGATCGCAACCCGCGCATTTTCGACTCGCAAACCCTTTCGACGCTGCGGCAGGGCGCATCGTTCTTTGCGTCTGCCTCGATGATCGCCATTGGCGGCGGGCTGGCACTTATCGGCAATTCCGAGCGTTTGGCAGGGGTGGGGTCAGACTTGCAGATTGATGCACCCGCCAGCGTCTGGGAAATCAAGGTGCTGCTGATTTTGCTGTTTCTGACCAATGCTTTTTTGAAATTTGTGTGGTCACACCGCCTGTTTGGCTATTGCGCCGTGGTGATGGCGGCGGTGCCCAATGACCCTACAGATGCCTATGCCCTGCCCCGCGCGCAAAAGGCAGGCGAGATCAACATCACAGCCGCCAAAAGCTTCAATCGCGGCCTGCGCTCGGTCTATTTTGCCTTGGCGGCTTGTGGCTGGCTTCTGGGGCCCTATGCGCTGATCGGGGCAACGGCGCTTACTGCCTTGGTGCTATGGCGACGCGAGTTTGCCTCACGCTCCCGCGCCGTTCTGATGGGGATGGACGACGGCATGGGTCATACACAGACGTGACGGGACAAAGGCGCAGGACCATGATACATGACACTGTCATGAAAACTTATGCGCCTCTTTCGGCCTTGTGCCTGATCGCTATCCTTGGCGAGCCGCCCTCCTTGCAAGCCGAGGAGGCGCAGGTGCTGCGCGCGACTGCGCTGCGCGCCGATATGGGCTGGCAGTTTGAAGTGACAATCGCGCATCCCGACACGGGCTGGGATCATTTCGCGGATCAATGGCAGGTGCTTGATACCTCGGGCACCGCGCTGGCAACCCGCGAGCTGCTGCACCCCCATATCGAAGAACAACCGTTCACGCGCACGCTCAAGAATGTGGTGGTGCCCGATGGCACGCGAATCGTGCTCATTCGAGGGCGCTGTTCGCTGCACGGCAGCTATGGCAAGCCTGTCGAAGTGACGTTGTCACGCTGATCGACGCCCCTCGCGGAGCCACCCCCCCACGATCAACCCCGACGCCAAGAGCAGCGCCAGCCAAGCAGGCATGAGCGGTCGCCGCGTGATGTCGCGGGTTTGAAACGCCGCACGCGGGGTCAAACCGATCCACCCCCGCCCCGCCGCTGGCCGCCCCTCGCGCACCGAGCGCAAATCGGGCACTCCTTCCGAAAGGCGCATCACCCCGCCCCGGCGGGATTCTACAGCAGCGGTCAGCGCCGTCGCATCGGCAATCGTTTCCTCAAATTCCTTCGGTGCCGCAGGCCCCAG
>DOOI01000154.1:4643-7517 GCA_003512825.1 Paracoccaceae bacterium
GCAGGCCCCAGACCGACCACAGCCATCTGTGTGCCTTCGGTCAGGCGATAAAGCCCAATATCCGGCCCGGTCCATTCCGCTTCATATTGCCCCGGCCGCACCTCGGTGAGCGGCACTTCCACGGTCTCGCCTGTAGGGGTTTCTACGCGCACGGTGCCCACGTCACCTGCGACACTGCGCCGGATGATCCGCATGGTCTGGCCCACGGGCTCGGCCCAAAGCGCCTCTTCTTCGAGGTCAGGTTCCTTCAGCATCCAATGCGCCAAACGCCGCAGCAATTCGAGTTGCGGCCCACCCCCTTCAAATCCACGATCCCAAAGCCACGCTTGATCCGACGCCAAGAGCGCAACGCGCCCCTCCTCCACCCGGTCGAGCACCAAAAGCGGCCGACCGTCTGCACCCGACATCACCACGCTACCCGACTGCGCCACCAATTCGATCTGGCGCAGCCACCGCCCCCAATCGCCTTCACCGCCCTCGGCTGTCAATGGCGCAAGCCCAGCCGTGACCGGGTGACGCTGCCCCAAATCGGTGATGGCGGGGCGATAGGCCTCTTCCACCACACGCGCTGTGGGACGCGCGGGCATCACCTCGCCCAGCGGCGAGCGAAACAGCGATTCCGCAGAGGCAAACTCCTTGCCTGCCGCCACCAGAACCGTGCCTCCGCGCTTGACGTAGTCGCGCACGTTTTCGAGGTAGATATTCGGCAAAATGCCGCGACGGCGGTAGCGGTCAAAGATAATCAGGTCAAAATCGTCAATCTTTTCGAGAAACAGTTCGCGCGTCGGAAAGGCGATCAGGCTCAACTCATCCACTGGCACCCCGTCTTGCTTTTCCGGGGGGCGCAGAATTGTGAAATGCACCAGATCAACCGAACTGTCGGATTTCAGAAGATTGCGCCACGTGCGCCCGCCGGGATGCGGCTCGCCCGAAACCAAAAGCACCCGCAGACGGTCGCGCACCCCGTTGATCTGGATGACAGCGGCATTGTTGCGGTCCGTTACTTCGCCGGGGCTGGCGGGCACGGCGAAACGGATCACGTTGCGCCCGCCATGGGGCAACGTCAGAGGCAACTCTACAGTGCGCCCAAGATCGATCATGTAATCCTCGGCCGGGCCACCATCGACCGAGATCGAAATCGGGGACCGCCCACCGCTTTACGGTGCTGCGCCCGCATCCTCCACCCGGATCGACAGGGTCACTGGCTCGCCCAGAATGGCAAAAGCAGGCGCATTCTCCACGATAAGACGGCGATCCCAATCCTCAGGCTCCCCCGTCAAAAGCACATGAAACGGCGCGGGCAAATCCGGCAGACGCGCCCCGTCATGGGCGCGCCCATCCGTCAAGGCGATCACGCCCGCAACGCGCGCGCGCGGCTCTTCGGCCAAGGCCGCCGTCACCGCCTCCATCAACAGCGTGCCGCTATCATCGGGCCCATCGCCCAAGGGAATGCGGCGCAGTTCAGTGTTCGGACGCGCAGCAATCGCAGCCGCCAGCGTCTCAGCGGCACTCTCGACTTGCCCGCTGCGGTCTTTCAATCGGTTCGAGGCGCTTTGATCCTCGACCATCAGCACAATATCGGTGAGCGGCACGCGCTCCTCGACCTGCCATGCCGGATTGGCGATTGCCAACAGGATCACCAGCCCCGCCAGCGCCCGCCATGGCCAGCCCGACAGCCCGCGCCACACCGCCAGCGACGCCGCGGCAAAAGCCAGCCCCGCCAAGCCGATCAACAGCCATAGCGGCACCAGAGGATCAAACAGCACCGCCCCGCTCATTGACCCAGCCTTTCAAGCAGCGCTGGCACATGCACTTGGTCGGATTTGTAATTGCCCGTCAGCACATGCATCACCAGATTGACGCCAAATCGGTAGGCCAATTCGCGTTGCCGCTCGCCAGACAGGCCGCGTCCCACCGGATAAATCGGATTGCCCCGATCATCCGAAGCCCAGGCCGCAGCCCAGTCATTGCCGCCAATCACCACGGGGCTCACCCCATCGTTGAGCTTGCGAAACGGCATGCCCTCGACCTGCTCCGCACCGGGCGGCGCGGCTTCGACCCAGACGTCACGACTGGCAAAGCGACCGGGGAAATCTTGCAGCAAGTAAAACGCGCGCGTGAGCACATGATCCCCCGGCACAGGCTCTAGCGCCGGGATATCCAGCGCCGCCGCCAAAGCCTGCAATTTGCGACCATTGGGTGAAGCCGAGCCAAACCCCGCCACATCCGCGTCGCGAGTATCAAACAATATCATTCCGCCTGCGCGCAAATAGCGGTTTAGCTTGGCATAGGCCTGCGCTGAGGGGGTGGGTTGATCCGGGGTTACAGGCCAGTAAAGGAAGGGAAAGAGGCCAATCTCGTCACTCTCCAGCGACACACCAATCGGCGTGCCCGGCTCAATCGACGTGCGGAAAAACAGCACATCCGACAACCCTTGCAACCCTTCTTGCGCCATGCGGTCAAGCGCAGGGTCCCCGGTCATCACATGGGCCAATACGGTCTCGGATGTGGCCGCGATGGCAAACTCCGTCTCTAGACGCTCTGCTTCAACCTCCGCTGCGCTGGCCTGCGCCTGAACAGGCGAAGCCTGTAGACCCGCCATCACCAAAAGTGGCAGAAGCGCCGCGCGTGACAGCGCCTTTGCCGCGCGCCGCGTGCTCCAAAGCCGACCCGACAGCGCCAGTGACGCCACCACATCCAGCGCCAAGGCCACAAGCGCAGCCGCCAAGAGGAACCCGGCCAAAAACGTCGGCGGGGTCGCTGTCATCCCTTCCACAGGGATACGCGCAGGCCATTCGGCTGGTGTCAGCACATCCTCGGCCCCAAAGGCATTGCGCGCCAGACTGCGTTCCGCCCCTTGATATAATCCGGGGC
>DOOI01000154.1:7743-16849 GCA_003512825.1 Paracoccaceae bacterium
GCCAGACTGCGTTCCGCCCCTTTATATAATCCGGGGCGCAGATCGGGGCCCAAAGGCGCATTCAACAGCGCCTCGCCTGCCACTCCCGGCAAGGTGCCCGCATCGCCCAGCCGCCCGAACGCATCCATCACCTGTGCGGGTTGCCACACGGTGCCCGCCAGATCCTCTGCCGCCGGAGCGGTTGCGGCGGAAGACACTGCCAAACGCTCCAGCATCTGCACAAAGAGACCCGAAAGCGGCACCGAGGACCATTCCGCATTCGCTGTTACATGCACCAACACCACCTGCCCCTGACCGATCCGCTTGCGCGTTACCAAAGGTGTGCCATCGGACAGTTGGGCAATCACCCGTTCTGCCAAGGTGGGATCCGGCTGTGCCAAGACCTGCGCGCGCACCTGCACATCGGCAGGCGCGGCAAGCCCGAAGAACGGCGAGGTTTCCGCGAAAGGCGCAAGCGCTTTCGGCTCCCCCCAACTCATCGCGCCCCCCACGGTGCGCCCACCGGCACGCAGCCGCACAGGCAAAAGCGGATCTTCCTCGCGGCGGCTCACATCAGAGGCGGCCAAATGCGGCCCGGCAAACCGCAGCAAAAGCCCACCCGCCTCAGCCCAGGCAATCAACCCTGACTGCTCGGCCCCCGACAGGGTTGCCACATCCGCCAGCACAATCACATCCGGATTGGCGGGCAACACATCGGCAATCGCGCCTTCGATCAGGTCCACCGAAGGCACCAAGGCCTTTCGCAAATAGTGCAGTGGCGAGAGCAACTCCAAACCCTCGCGGTCATCGCGCCCCGCAATCAGCGCCACTTCCCGCCGCCGGAGCCGATCATCTGACAGCGCCACCGCTCCTGCGGCGCGCACCCCTTCCACCTCAAATCGGCTCACCCGCGCCCGCAATTCGGCAGGCAGCACCAAAAGCCCGGTCGCCTCTGTTGCGCCAGCCTCGAATGGCAGCGTCATCCGTGCCAGCAAACGCGGCGTGCCAGCCGGGTCTACCCCATGCGCGGCAACGCTGATCTCGCGTGCCGCATCCGGTGTTGCGCGCAGCGCCGTCAGCCGCAGCGCCTCGCCCTCCACCACAGTCGGGCGCAGCGCCACAGGTGCTCGGCCACTTTGATAGATCCGCACCGGGCCCCGCGCCTCAAGCGCTGCCAGCACTGCCGCGCGCCCGTCAAAATCCAGCGCATCGCTGAGCCACAAGGTTTCAAACTGCCCCTGCGGCAATACGGCCTCCAGCCGAGCGGCACTCTGTGGTCCCGGCAACCATGGCAACGGTGCCAATCCGGGCAATCGTCCGCGCCAAACATCGGTCGGCAAAACTTCGGCCGCCTCTGGCTGGCTCACCCGTATCACGGCCGCGGTGCGGGCATCGCGCGCCGCTTCGGCCAGCAATTGGTCCGCCAATTCCATCCGCGCAGCCCAATCCTGCGCCCCGCCCCAGCCACCATCAAGCAGCACCAGCACAGGGCCGCTGCCCGGCGTGCGGGCGCGGTCCGGGTTAAGCACTGGCCCGGCCAATCCGATAATCACCAGCGCCATCGCGGCCATTCGCAAAAGCATCAGCCACCACGGGGTGCGGTCGGTGACATGATCGTCATCCGTCAGCCCCAACAACAGCGCAACACCGGGGAAACGGCGCCGGATCGGCGCGGGCGGCACGGCGCGCAACAAAATCCAAAGCACAGGCAGCGCCACCAGCCCCCAAAGCAGCATGGGTGCCGCAAACCCTATCGGCCCCAGAATCATGACGGCGCGCTCCCCGAAACCGCAGCCCATAACCACAAGAGCGCCGCCTGAGCGCTCTGTGCGGTGTGATGCGTGCCAAAACGCCAGCCCGTCGCACGCGCCAACCCCTCCAGCTCATCCTTGCGCGCCGCCAACCGCTCCAAATAGCGCCCCCGCAGATCGCTGGCCTTCAAGGTCTCGTGTGAAATCGACCCGCCCACAGATTGAAACACCGTGCGCCCCGCAAAAGGAAACACTTCCTCGCTCGGGTCGAGCACCTGATAAAGCACCCCGCGCACCCCGCGGTCAGCGGCCTTGGTCAGTGCCAGCCGGGTTTCATTCATGTCGCCTAGAAAATCCGAAACAAAAACAGCCCGCGCATGGGGCAACATGGCGCGATGCTCGGGCACGCCATACTCCGCCGCCTCATCGCGCGACAGCATTTCGGCCAGCCGCATCACCTGTGCGCGGCCACGCTGCGGCGGCAGCCCGGTCCCCGTAAGCCCCACACGTTCGCCGCCCCGCGTCAGCAACACCGCCACCGCCAGCGCCAACAATCGCGCGCGATCGGCCTTGGTCTCGATGCGCTCCGGCTCCGAGGTAAACTGCATCGACGCGGCCTGATCCACCCAAAGCATGACGCTCTGGGCGATCTGCCATTCCCGCTCACGCACGAATTGCGTGTCGCCCCGCGCCGACCGACGCCAATCGATCATCGCCGCGCTATCGCCCTGCTGTTCGGGGCGGTATTGCCAAAAATCATCGCCCATCCCAGAGCGCCTGCGCCCGTGCTCGCCCAACAGAACCGTGCCCGCCAATTGCTCCGCCCGCGCCAGAAGCGGCGGCAACCGCGCCGCTTCTGCTTCCGCGCGTGCCCGCAACTGACCCGCTTGGTTCATGCGGCAACCTCGACACGCGTCACGCGCCCCACCACCTCGTCGATCAGCCCCTCAAGACGATCGCCGCGCGCGCGCGCCGCGAAGTTCAGCGCCATACGATGCGACAGAACGGGGCGCGCCATCGCCGCCACATCCTCGATCGACGGCACCAAGCGCCCCTGCAACAGCGCCCGCGCCCGCACCGTCAGCATCAAGGCCTGCGCGGCACGCGGCCCCGGCCCCCATGCCACGGCATGACGCACCCGCTCGGGCGCAGTCGCATCTTCGGGGCGGCAGGCCCGCACCAGATCAAGGATCGCCTCCACAACGCTCTCGCCCACGGGCATCCGCCGCAACAGCGTTTGCGCCGCCAACAGGTCTTCTGTCGAAAATACCTGATGCGCCGCCTCTTCGCGCACACCAGTGGTGGCCAGCAAGATATCGCGCTCCGTCGCACGGTCGGGATAGGCCACGTCGATCTGCACCAAAAAGCGATCCAGTTGCGCTTCGGGCAGCGGATAGGTGCCCTCCTGCTCAATCGGGTTCTGGGTCGCGAGCACGTGAAACGGCCTGCCCAAGGGGCGATCCGCCCCTGCCACTGTGACCTTATGCTCCTGCATGGCCTGCAACAGCGCGGATTGCGTGCGCGGGCTGGCGCGGTTGATCTCATCCGCCATGAGCAATTGGGAAAACACGGGCCCCGGCACAAACCGAAACGCCCGTTTGCCATCCTCTGCGGTTTCCAACACCTCAGACCCCAGAATATCGGCAGGCATCAGATCCGGCGTGAACTGAACCCGGTTGCCCTCCAGCCCCATGACTGTCGACAGCGTCTCGACCAAACGGGTCTTGCCCAAACCCGGCAGACCGATCAACAGCGCATGCCCACCGCACAAAAGCGCCGAAAGCGTCAGATCCACAACGGTTTCCTGCCCGATAAACCGTCTGGTAATCGAGCCTCGCGCGGCTGCCAGCTTGGCCTCCAAGGCCTCAATCTCGGCAACCAAATCGGCATCCGACATGGCGAAACTCCCCATCCTGTCTATATTCGTTAGGGTAAGTGTATCCTGCTCACCGAAGAAGGCAAAAACAATGAGTGGACAAATGATCGTGAAGCCCACCGCTGACAGCATTGCCACAGCCGCGCGGATGGCGGCCAAAGGTCGTGGCCTGCCGCCAGTCGAGCAATGGAACCCGCCCTTCTGTGGCGATCTCGACATCCGCATTTCGCGGGACGGCACGTGGTTTTATATGGGCACCCCCATCGAGCGACCCGAACTGGCGCGGGTGTTCTCGACCATCCTCAAACGCGAGGGCGACAAATACTTCCTCGTCACCCCTGTGGAAAAAGTCGGCATCACTGTCGATGACGCCCCGTTTTTGGCCGTAGATTTTCACGTCACAGGATCGGGCTCTGCCCAAGTTCTGGAATTCACCACCTCAATGGGCGACCAAACCAAAGCCAGCGCCGAAAACCCCCTCCGTATCGAACGCGACGCCGACACAGGCGAACCCGCCCCCTATGTCCATGTCCGACGCGGCCTCGAAGCCCTGATCGACCGCAAAAGCTTCTACCGCCTCATCGACATCGGCACCCATCACGACGGCTGGTTCGGCCTGTGGTCAAGCGGCGTTTTCTTCCCTATCATCAAGTCAACCGAGCTGCCCTGAAAGGGCGCAGATGGTTGACATTTATCGCTGCGCGAAAATCACGCCCAAAGCGACGATACTGGCCCCAATCGCCTGTGGCCAACTCCATGCCTGCCCCAAGACAAGCAAAATCAACATGACGTAAAAAGGCGCCACATTGATATGCATCGAGGCAATCGCCACGCCAAGCCGCCCCACAGCGGCAATCCACAAGACCTGCGACAAGGCCAAGGCGGCCACCGCATAGACCATCAGATAGCCTAAGGTCTGCGGCTCCCAAATCGCAGGTGGCACCTCGACCCAGCCCAAAGCGTTGCTGATCAAGAACGCCAGCGCCGAGAAAATCAGCCCCCCCGACAAGGTCAAAGTGGTCCTTCCCAAAGGCGTCAACATCGGAAAATCGCGCACCGTCAGGTGACTGCCCCAAGCAAAGAGAAAACACGACGTCACCGCGAAAAGCGCGCCAAGCCCAAACCCCTGCGGCACTCCCCCCCCGGTCGCCACAAAGCCGCCAACAAACGAAGCCCCAAGGCCCAGCGCAAAGCCGCGCGTCAAGCGCCGCCCTTCCAGCACCCACTCGATCACCGCCCCGGCCAAAGGCGCCGCCGAGACGATAATCGCCACCGTCACCGGATCCGTCAGCACCTGCCCCGCCACCAGACATGTCGCCCCACCGCCAAAGGCCAAACCGCCAACGACACTGCCCCACCCCCAGCGCGCTGTCAGCACTGCCTGCCAGCCATCAAGCACAATCCACAATGGCAAAAGCAGCAAAACCGCCAGCAACATCCGCGCCGCCGTCAAGGCCACCGGATGCCATGTGTCCAGCAAAACCTCTGCCGCCGGAAACCCCGCCGCCCAGACAAACATCGACGCCACACACATCAGATTGCCCACGCTGCGCCCGCCAGCCCCGGGAAGCCCCGGCTGCGGTAAGGGATTGGGGGCTTGGGTCATCGACAAGAACCTTTCAAAGGTTCTCCCGAGCTAGGCTCCTACGCCACCTCTGTCGCGCGGTTTTCCGACCCCGCCACGCCGCATTTCACCCGCGCGGCGCGACGTTGCGGATCAAACCTTCCTGCGCCACTGACGCCACCAACTGTCCATCCCGGGTAAAAATCCGCCCCCGATTGAACCCACGTCCCCCCCCGGCCCATGGGCTGTCCATCACATAAAGCAGCCACTCATCAACGCGGAAATCCTCATGAAACCAAACCGCATGATCGAGGCTGGCATATTGCATATCCGCATCGCCAAACGCCTTGCCATGCGCCACCGTCGACGTGCCCAACAACCCATAATCCGAGACATAGGCCAACGCCGCGCGATGCACCTGCGGATCATCCGGCAAGGGGCCACAGACGCGCATCCAAACCCGCTGCTCAGCCGCCCGCGGATTGCGATCCAATGGCGGGCGCGGCTCACAGGGGCGAAAATCGACCGGGCGCGGCGTTCGCAACCATTTCAAATACCCTTCCGGCAAACGGTCCGCCATCCGTTCCGCCATGACCTCTTCGGTCTCAATCTCCTCAGGCCCGGGCACATTTGGCATCTGATCTTGATGCGACAGCCCGGCTTCACGCTCCTGAAACGACGCAGCCAGATTGAGGATCACCGCGCCATTCTGAATAGCCACCACCCGCCGGGTGGTAAAACTGCCCCCATCCCGGTCGCGCTCCACCTGATACAACACCGGCGCGGTCGCATCGCCGGGACGAATGAAATAGCCATGCAAGGAATGCACAGGTCGGTCTTGCGGCACAGTGCAAGTCGCCGCCATCAAAGCCTGCCCGATCACCTGACCGCCAAAACTCCGCCCCTTGCCTTGTGGCGTCGCGGGCCCCCGGAAGAAATCGCGCTCCACGGGCTCCACCGTCAAAACCCCAACCAGCCAAGCCGCCAATTCTTCGTCACTCATGCGCCACCTCTTCTCTGCTCACCCAAGCGAAACCCAAACCAAGGCGCATCGCAAGCCCCGTCCCAACGTCACAGCAGAATCGCCGCCACCTCAGCACCATTGCGTCTTCTTGCAACAAATATCCCGGGGTGAGGCCGCAGGCCGAGGGGCAGCGCCCCTGCCTTGCCCTCCTGCCTTTACTCCTGCCTTCACTCCTGCCGCGTTAATGCGCCTGCGCCCAATTGGCCCCCTGCCCGGCATCCACCACCAAAGGCACCGCCATCTGCACCGCCGGCAAAGCCGCGCTCTCCATCACCTCGCGCGCCACCGCAATCAGCGGCTCCACGGCCTCCTCTGCCACTTCAAACAACAGTTCATCATGCACCTGCAACAGCATGGTCGCCTCCAACCCGGCAATAGCCTTGGGCATGCGGATCATCGCCCGCCGGATCACATCTGCCGCCGTGCCTTGAATGGGCGCATTGATCGCTGCACGCTGAGCAAACCCCGCCGTCGGCCCCTTGGCATTGATCTCCGGTGTGTGGATCTTGCGTCCAAACAATGTCTCGACATAGCCATGCGCCTTGGCAAACTCCTTGGTCGCCGCCATGTAGTCCTTGATCCCCGGAAAGCGCTCGAAATAGCGGTCGATAAAGCCCTGCGCCTCGGCGCGCGGGATCCGCAGATTGCGCGCCAGCCCAAAGCCGGAAATCCCGTAAATCACCCCAAAGTTGATCGCCTTCGCCTGCCGCCGAATATCCGGCGTCATCTGATCAAGCGGCACATTGAACATCTCCGATGCCGTCGCCGCGTGAATATCCTGCCCCTGCCGGAACGCTTCTTTCAGCGCATCAATCCCCGCAATATGGGCCAAGATCCGCAACTCGATCTGGCTGTAATCCAATGACACCAACCGCTTGCCCGGCCCCGCCACAAAAGCCTCCCGAATACGCCGCCCCTCTTCGCTTCGCACCGGAATGTTTTGCAAATTCGGGTCCGACGAGGCCAAACGCCCGGTATTCGCCCCAGCTTGCATATAAGACGTATGCACCCGCCCGGTGTCGCGGTTGATATGATCCTGCAACGCATCGGAATAGGTGGATTTCAGCTTGGCAATCTGACGCCAATCCAGCACCCGGCGCGGCAAATCATGCTCCGTCGCAAGATCCTCCAGCACATCCGCCCCCGTCGCATAGGCACCAGTCTTGCCCGTCTTGCCACCCGGCAACCCCATCTTGTCAAAGAGGATCTCTCCCAATTGCTTGGGCGACCCCACATTGAACGCCCCCCCTGCCAGCTCATGGATTTCCGCCTCCAAACCCGCCATCTGCTGGGCAAAGGCATTGGACATGCGCGACAGCGTATCACGATCCACCAAAACCCCGGCGCGCTCCATCTGGGCCAATACAGGCACCAAAGGCCGCTCCAAGGTTTCATAAACCCGCGTCACCTTCTGGCGATGCAGTTGCGGCTTGAACGCCAGCCACAGCCGCAAGGTCACATCCGCATCTTCCGCCGCATAGCGCACCGCATCTGCCACGGGCACCCGGTCAAAAGTCACCGCCGCTTTCCCCGTCCCCAGCAACTCCTTGATCGGAATAGGATTATGTCCCAGATAGCGCTCCGAAAGCGCATCCATCCCATGCCCGTGCAACCCCGCGTTCAGCGCATAAGACATCAGCATCGTGTCATCAAACGACACCACCCTCAGCCCGTAATTCGCCAAAACCTTGGCGTCATATTTCACATTCTGCCCAATCTTCAGCAGGCTCTCATCCTCCAACACAGGCTTGAGCGCCGCCAAGGCCTCCTCCAGCGGCATCTGCCCCTCTGCCAGCTCCGCCGCCCCAAACAAATCCCCCGATCCGCTGCGATGACCAAGCGGAATGTAACAGGCCTTGCCCGGCGCAATCGCCAGCGAAATCCCCACCAATTCCGCCACCATTTCATCAAGACTGGTGGTTTCTGTGTCAAAGGCCACATAGCCCTGCTCCCGGATCGCGGCGATCCAAGGCGCCAACTCCGCCAGCGACGTGACCTGCTCATAAGCAGTCACATCAAACGGCACGCGCTCCGGTGCCGACGCCTCTGCCGCCCCTGCGCCACCCAGCATCTCGTCAAGGATGACTGGCACATCCACCTTCAACGCCTCAGCAATCCGCCGCGTCAGACTGCGAAACTCCATCTCGGTCAAAAACCCCAAAAGCCGGTCCGCCTCAGGCGCACGCACCTCCAATGCCTCCAAGGTCACATCAAGCGGCATGTCACAGTCCAGCGAAACCAACCGCTTCGACAATTCGATTTGCGCGCGGTTCTCGATCAAGGTCTCCCGCCGCTTCGGCTGCTTGATCTCCCCCGCCCGATCCAGCAACGCCTCCAATGACCCGAATTCATTGATCAACAGCGCCGCCGTCTTGATCCCGATCCCCGGCGCGCCCGGCACGTTATCCACCGCATCACCCGCCAGCGCCTGCACATCCACCACCCGGTCAGGATAGACGCCAAACTTCTCAAACACCCCGTCGCGATCAATGCGCTTGTTCTTCATCGGGTCCAGCATTTCGACGCCGCCGCCGACCAATTGCATCAAATCCTTGTCCGAAGAGACAATCGTCACCCGCCCGCCCGCATCGCGCGCCCGATGGGCCAAAGTGGCAATGATATCATCAGCCTCATAGCCCTCCTGCTCCAGACAGGCGATGCCAAAGGCCTCGGTCGCAGTCCGGGTCAACGGCATCTGGGGCCGCAAATCGGCGGGCATTTCCTCACGATTGGCCTTGTAGAGGTCATACATGTCGTTGCGAAACGTATGACTGCCCTTGTCAAACACCACGGCCACATGCGTCACATCACTGCCCGCGTTGCCCTCGACATAGCGCTGAAGCATGTTGCAAAAGCCAGAAACCGCGCCAATCGGCAATCCATCCGACTTCCGCGTCAGCGGCGGCAATGCG
>DOOI01000154.1:17146-17608 GCA_003512825.1 Paracoccaceae bacterium
CGGCAATGCGTGATAGGCGCGAAAAATAAACGCAGACCCATCAATAAGATGCAGGTGGCACCCCTTGCCAAAACCGGTCTCCATTGGCACGCTCCTGTCAAATTCGTGTTTTCTAGGTTCTCGCATGATCCGCGCCCTGCTTCCAGCCGCTCTTTCGCTTGCAGCAACATACGCCCATTCCCAAGGCACTGACCTTCGGTTGCTTGAAAGCCCGCCCAGTCCTCCCGCACCCTGCACCGCCAAACCCGGCGATCCAGCAAATTGCACCCGCATCTTGGCCTGCATCGGTAAAGACGGGCTATGGTTTGATGGACGCGCCTATGGCTGGAACGCAGGCACGCTCAACGGCCAGATCAGCGATGGCAGCACCTGCACAGAAGAATGGCGCTCTGGCATGGCCTTTGGCACTGGCCGCTGGGCGGTCAGCTGCTCAGACGGCAGCTCTGGTCAGGTCATTTACTA
>DOOI01000154.1:17878-18096 GCA_003512825.1 Paracoccaceae bacterium
ATCGAGCATAATGAAACCGGCACCGTCGAAGGCCGCGGGCTCGATACCAAGGGGCGCGCCCTTCACGTCTGGACCGGGCTCAATGTGCTTGAGTTTCTCAAAGACGCAACAGGCATACCGCGCCTCAAATGCGGCCCGACAGACATTCCAATCAGTTAGACGTCAAAGACTGTTCGCAAAGTCCTGATGCACGAATTTGCAATCGCAATAGGGGCATT
>DOOI01000222.1:0-4374 GCA_003512825.1 Paracoccaceae bacterium
TGCTCCAAACAATTGGCCACCAAAAGCGCCTTATGCTCAGCCATGTCAGGTTCATTCCCCTCTGCGGCAATCAAAAACTCCACCGGAACCACCTGCCGTCCCTGATGGATCAGTTGAAAAAATGCATGCTGGCCGTTGGTTCCGGGCTCCCCCCAAACGATCGGCGCCGCCGCCTGCGTCAGGCCATGGCCATCCATCGCCACCCCCTTGCCATTCGATTCCATCTCCAACTGCTGCAAATATGCAGGAAGCCGGGCAAGCCGTTGATCATAAGGAATAACCGCACGTGTCGCATGCCCCATCCCTTGGTGATGCCAAAGGCCGACAAGCGCGAGCAGCACAGGCAAATTCTGCTCTAGTGGCGCGTTCTGAAAATGCTGATCCATCTCCCGCGCCCCGGCCAACATTTCCTCAAACCGCTCTGGCCCAATCGCCACCATCAAAGACAGCCCAATAGGGCCCCAAAGCGAATATCGCCCCCCCACCCAATCGCCAAAACCAAACACGCGCGCGCCTGCGATGCCAAAGTCTTCTGCCTTACGGACCGCCGAGGACAGCGCCACAAACTGTTGCCCCGGCTCCGTCACCCGCTCCGCCATCCAACGCCGCGCCGAGGCGGCATTTGTCATCGTTTCAACAGTGGTGAAGGTCTTGGAGGCAACGATGACCAAAGTGCGTTCCGGATCAAGCCCTTGCAGCGTATCCGCCAGATGCGCGCCATCGACATTCGACACGAAATGGCACCGTGGCCCATCATGATATGGGGCCAAGGCCAAGGTTGCCATCGCAGGCCCAAGGTCTGACCCGCCAATGCCGATATTCACCACATCGGTAAAGGCCCCACCTTGCCCGCCATACCGCCCCGAGCGGATATCCTGCGCCATCAAGGCCATCCGCGCCCGCGTCGCGCGCACTTCGGGCATGACGTCTTGACCTTGCACAAAAATCTCTGCTGTCGCATCGGCACGTAACGCCGTGTGCAGCACCGCGCGCCCTTCGGTCCGATTGATCGCCTCTCCCGCAAACATCATCGCGCGCGCGGCCTCAATCCCGGCGTCCGCCATCATGGATAACAGCGCTTTTCTCGTGTCTTGCGTCAAATGTGTCTTGGAATAATCTAACAAAAGCCCTGCATTTTGCGCCGAGAACCCTGCGAAACGCCTATCATTTTCGAACAATTCCTTGATTTCTCGCTGAGCCCCAGCCTTTGCCATCGCCGCCAATGCATCAAAGTCAAATCGTCCCATCACAGCCTCCATGCGTTCCGCGTTCAAGGTGCCCAATGCACCACGGCCACATCCAAAACCGCTGCAATCGGGGCCTCTTCTGCAAGCAGCTTCCGTGCCCGCTCCAGCGCTTCGCGCTTTTGCACCCCAGTCACGACGACATGCACCGCCAAAGCCTCCCGCAGCACCCGCGCCGACAGCGTAACCCGCGCCTCTGCCACACCGGGTGCATGGATCGGCACCAAAATCGGGGCGTCACTGTCCAACGCCTCCGCCAGCCCTATCGCACCGGGAAAGAGCGACGCGGTATGCATATCTGCTCCCATCCCCAACAGCGCAACCGACGCAGGCAGCATCGGTGCCAGCAAGGTTTCAACCTCCGCCAAATCCTCATCCGGGCGCGCCGCTCCGGTGTAATAAGGCACAAACCGCGCTGCGGCCGCCCGCCCGGTCAATAACCGCTCGGCAATCAGACGCGCGTTCGAGCGGGCATCCTCCACGGGCACCCACCGTTCATCCGACAACAGCACATCCACCCGCGCCCAATCCAAATCCGCCGCACAAAGCGCATCAAAAATCGGCCCCGGCGTGCTGCCTCCGGGCACAATCAGCGTCGCGCGCTCCTCATGCATCAAGACGCCGGCCAACTCGCCCGCCAGAACATTGGCCAGATCAATCGCCATCATCTCGGCATCTGCGTATTCCAGCAGCTTCATGTGCGAATCTCCCGCCACCGGCGCCCATCGCGATGCATCAACATCAATGCCTCTTCTGGTCCGGAACTGCCCGATTCATAAGAAATCGGCACGTCGCCTCGCCCTTCCCAGCCGCCAATGATCGGATCAGTCCAGCCCCATGCCGCCTCCACCTCATCGCCGCGCATAAACAGCGTTTGGTTCCCGCGGATCACATCCATGATCAGCCGCTCATAGGCATCCGCAGCCAAGGCCGCCTCCGATCCCAGAGCTTCGGAAAAGGTCATATCAAGCGGCACATCCACCAAACGCATCCCCCCCGGTCCCGGCTCCTTAATCGTCACGCCTAACTCGATGCCCTCATTGGGCTGCAACCGGATGGTCAGGATATTGCGATGCCGTCCAGCCTCTGCGCCAAAAATCGAATGCGGTGTCTCTTTGAAAACAACCGCAATTTCACTGGTCCGTGCCTTGAGCCGCTTTCCTGTCCGTAAATAAAACGGCGTTCCGGCCCACCGCCAATTTGAGATATGCAGCTTCATCGCGATGAAACTCTCTGTCAAACTGTTGGGGTTCTCCACATGCACGCGGTAGCCCGGTTTTTCACCCTCCGCGAGGTATTGCCCGCGCACGATATCACTTTGCTCCACCGGATCGAGGGCGCGGATCACCTTCAGCTTTTCATCGCGCACAGCATCGGGCTCGAATTTCGCAGGCGGTTCCATGGCAATCAGGCACAAAAGCTGCATCAGATGGTTTTGCACCATGTCCCGCATAGCGCCTGCGCGGTCATAATAGTCGCCGCGCCCCCCAACACCCACGGTTTCCGCCACTGTGATTTGAATGTGATCGACGTATTGCGCGTTCCACAGGGGCTCAAACAGCATATTTCCAAAGCGGATCGCCATCAGGTTCTGCACAGTCTCCTTTCCCAGATAGTGATCAATCCGGTAAATCTGGCCCTCTGCGAAATGCTGCGCCAGATCGCGGTTCAGCGCCTCAGCGGTTGCCAGATCGCGGCCAAAGGGCTTTTCCACCACAATCCGCGCATCACCCGTCGCCATGCCATATTGGTGCAGCCGCTCCGCCAATGCGCCAAACAAGCGCGGCGCGACCGAGAAGTAAAACGCCCGAATCCGTCCCGGCACCAATCGCGCCGCCAACTCAGACCACCCCGAAGCCCCGGTCGCATCGACTGTCACATAGTCAAGAATGTCCAAAAACGCGGCGCGCTGCGCGGATGTGCCGACATCTGGTGCATGCTCTGCCAGCGCTGCGGTCACAAAATCACGATAATCCTCTGCCGAATGTTCCGAACGCGCCGCACCAATCAGCTTGCTGCCCGCAGGAATTTGCCCGGCAATATGGCGCCGCAACAACGCAGGCAGGATCTTTCGCTGGGCCAGATCGCCCGTGGCCCCGAACACCACAAGGTCAAACACCTCTACCGGGATTACCCGCGAGACCATCGGTCTGGATTTCGGCCTGTCCATCTACATGCTCCGTTAGCGCTAACAGCGCTTCTTTATCTGGCAATTCCCCACCAGTCTACCATCCAGCAGCGCGATCACAATGCTGTCACGGATCGAAAGCCCACTTTCCCTCAGGCCCATGGCCCGCTAGCCTGAAAGGGTGCAAAAGGGAGCTGGCGAGCATGAAAGATCAGTCGCAATTACCTGCGAACATTGGAAAGTTCCGCGACCCAGCTCTCACCGCCAAAGGCGAGCCGCGCGCCACAGTCGCCCTTACATCGCCGCACACGCTTTGGTTCAACACTGGAACACTGTGCAATATTACCTGCGCCAATTGCTACATCGAAAGCTCCCCCACCAATGACGCACTGGTCTACCTCACCGAAGCCGAGGTGATCCGCTACCTCGATGAGGCCGAAAGCCGCCAGTGGGGCCTGCGTGAGATCGCCTTCACAGGCGGCGAGCCCTTCATGAACCCCGATATCATCGCAATCCTGAACGCCGCGCTGGCCCGTGGCTATTCCGCCCTCGTGCTGACCAATGCCATGCTGCCGATGATGCGAAAGCGGGTGCAAACCGGCCTGCTCGACCTCCAAGCCCGCTATGGTGATCGCCTCACCCTGCGCGTTTCTCTCGACCATCACAGCGCCGCGCTGCATGACGCAGAACGCGGCAAGGGCAGCTTCGCGCGCAGCCTCAAAGGCATGGAATGGCTCGGCGATCAGCGCATCAAAACCACCGTCGCGGGTCGCACGACTTGGGGCGAATCCGAGTCAGACGCGCGCCATGGCTACGCCCAGCTTTACCTAAAGCATAACTTTAACATTGACGCACAACGTTCTGATGAAACAGTATTATTTCCAGAAATGGACCTAAGCGCCGAAGTCCCGGAAATCACGACAGCCTGCTGGGATATCTTGCATAAATCCCCCAATGACGTGATGTGTGCCTCCTCGCGCATGGTGGTCAAACGCAAGGGCG
>DOOI01000222.1:4660-4865 GCA_003512825.1 Paracoccaceae bacterium
GCGCATGGTGGTCAAACGCAAAGGCGCTTCCGCACCTTCCGTCGTCGCCTGCACCCTCTTGCCCTATGATCTCCAGTTCGATCTGGGCGAGACCTTGGCCGAGGCCGAGCGCCCTGTGGCGCTCAACCATCCCCATTGCGCCAAGTTCTGTGTGCTGGGTGGGGCGAGCTGTTCGGCCTAAGGCGAGCTCACAATCCCGCCACCC
>DOOI01000222.1:5084-9014 GCA_003512825.1 Paracoccaceae bacterium
CTGGGCGGGGCCTCCTGCTCCGCCTGACCCGCGCTCACACGCGGCTCACTTCACCACCGCCCACCAAGGCCCGAACCCCCGTGGTACTGGCGCAAGATGTCGCCATCCCCATCGCCACGCGAACCGCCAAATACGCAAAGGCCTGCGCCTCCAGCATATCGCCATCAAGCCCGATATCTTCCACTGTGCCCACATCGGCGTCCAAGGCTGCGCGCAGCATCTGCATCATCACCGGATTGCGCCGCCCGCCCCCTGTCACGTAAATCGCCGCAGGCGGGGTCGGGCAATATTGCATCCCCTGCAACACCGCTGCCGCTGCCATCGCCGTCATCGTCGCCGCCGCATCCGCATCGGGCAACTCCCGCACCAGATCCAGCATCAGCGAGAAATCATTCCGGTCGAGTGACTTGGGTGGCATTTTGAAGAAAAATGGCTCCTCTAGAAACAACTCCAGCGCCCCATCCACCACGCGCCCCGTCGCCGCCAACGCCCCTTCGGCGTCATGGCTCAGCCCCAACCGCTGCATCATCAAATCATTCAACGGCGCATTGGCAGGCCCCGTGTCAAACGCCAAGACCGCCCCCTCTTCCTCGACCCGCGCCTTGCGCGGATCAACCCAAGTCAGATTGCCCACGCCCCCCAGATTGAGAAAGGCACAAGGCTCGGTCAGCCCCGCCCATTTCGCCGCCGCAAAATGAAAAAACGGCGCCAGCGGCGCGCCCTGTCCACCCAATCGGACATCAGCCGAGCGAAAGTCCCACACCACTATGCGCCCCAACGCACGCGCTAAAGCGGCGCCATCGCCCGCCTGATGCGTGCCGCGCCCGCTGGGGTCATGGGCCAATGTCTGCCCGTGAAAGCCGATGATCTCGCCCGGCATCTCGCGTAGCACCGCCAAATGCGCGGCCTCCACGACATCAGCCGCCGCCGCGACTCCCGGCTCGCCCGGCCACCGCCCCAACGCGGCCCGCAAAATCTGCTGCTCCTCGCCCGAATACGCCCGATAGCTGCTTGCACCAAATTGCAAAATCCGCTGCCCGTCAGTCTCCAATACTGCCGCATCCACCCCATCAAGCGATGTGCCCGACATGGTTCCAACCGCAGAGATCACCTGACCCTTCAACATGCTCTTTTCCTTTAGCGCCTTGAGCAATATAGATGCCCGGCATTCAGCGAAGGAACAAGTGCGATGACCTACCACCCGAAATCCGAATTCATGGCCACAATGATGGCGCGCGGGTATCTGGCGGATTGCACCGACTATCAAAGCCTCGATGAAGCTTTGGTCGCAGGCACGGTCCCCGCCTATATCGGTTTTGACGCCACTGCCAAATCGCTTCACGTGGGCTCGCTCATCCAAATCATGATGCTGCGCTGGCTGCAAAAGACCGGGCACAAGCCGCTTGTCCTCATGGGTGGCGGCACCACGAAAGTCGGCGACCCGTCTTTCCGCGCCGATGAGCGCCCCCTGCTCACCCCTGCCCAGATCGACGACAATATCGCGGGCATCAAGCGGGTATTCTCCTCCTACGTCACCTTCGGCGATGGGCCGACCGATGCGCTCATGCTCAACAATGCCGAATGGCTGGACGGGTTGAACTACCTCGACTTCCTGCGTGACATTGGCCGCCACTTCTCGGTCAATCGCATGCTGGCCTTTGAATCGGTGAAATCGCGGCTGGACCGGGAACAATCCCTCAGCTTCCTCGAATTTAACTACATGATCCTACAGGCCTATGACTTCCTCGAATTGAACCGCCGCTATGGCTGCCTCCTGCAAATGGGCGGCTCGGATCAATGGGGCAATATCGTCAACGGGATCGACCTGACCCGCCGCGTGCTGGATCACCAGATTTTCGGCCTCACCTCTCCCTTGCTCACCACCTCAGACGGCAAGAAGATGGGCAAATCCGCCGATGGCGCCGTCTGGCTCAACCCCGAAATGCGCGCGCCCTACGAATTCTGGCAATTCTGGCGCAACACGACCGATGCCGACGTGGGCCGCTTCCTCAAGCTCTACACCGAACTCCCCGTCGAGGAATGCGACCGTCTGGGCGCTCTTGCCGGCTCCGAAATCAACGACGCCAAAGTCATTCTGGCCAATGAGGTCACCACCCTGTGCCACGGTCCCGATGCCGCGGCAGCCGCCTATGCCACTGCGCGCGAGGTTTTCGAAAAAGGGGGCGTCGGAGATGACCTCCCCACACTCGAATTGACGGCCGCAGAAATCGGCACAGGCATCTCGGCGGCGCAACTCTTCGTGCGCTCCGGCATCGTCGCCTCTGGCAAAGACGCCAAACGCCTGATCTCTGAAAACGGTGCCCGCATCGATGACACCCCTGTCACCGACGCAGGCCAGATGATCCTCGCCGATCAACTCCCCATCAAACTCTCCGCTGGCAAAAAGCGGCACGCATTGGTGAAACTCGCAAACTGACCCCTGAACACTGAAAGGTTGCCCCCATGATCAAACGTATCGGCACAGGCCCCCGCATGAGCGAAGCCGTCATTCACGGCCAAACCGTCTACCTCGCCGGCCAAGTCGGTGACGGGGCCAGCGTCACGGAACAAACCCAAGATTGCCTGCGCCAAGTCGATGAAATCCTCGCCAAAGCCGGCACCTCCAAGGAAAACATTCTCCAGACCATCATCTGGGTCGCCGACATGGCCGATTTTGCCGAAATGAACGCCGTCTGGGACGCTTGGGTGCCCCAAGGCCACACCCCTGCCCGCGCCACTGGCGAGGCCAAACTCGCAGCCCCCAAATACAAGGTGGAAATCATCGTCACGGCTGCGATCCCCGCCTGATCCACGCCGCCTCATCGGCAATGCCCCGCTCATCCACCTGTGGCGAGCGGGTAACAGGTTGAAAATGAACTTGCTTCTCTCCCGGCGCGGTCCTAATTGCGCCGGGAATTTCGTGCACAGTCGCGAAACGGACGCCCCGAAGCGCGGAACTCTTGAGGACAAGACCATGGCCAACACGCCAAATCAGCCACAGCAGCCCACCTCCCAGCAGCAAGGTCAGCAATCCGACGCGCCCAAGCAGCCGGTTTTCCGGGACTGGGCCTCGATCTGATCCTTCCCTGTCGTTCTCTCGACCGCTAACCTGCGGCCATGACAACGCCAGTCTCCTCTCTTCGCAACCTCGGCCCCGCATTTGAGCGCGATTGCACCCGTGCGGGCATCACCTCTGCCGAAGAGTTGCGCGCCATCGGCGCACACGCCGCCTACGCCCGGCTAATCGCAGCGGGCGTGCGTCCGCATTTCATCGGCTATTACGTGCTGCACATGGCCTTGCAAGGCCGTCCCTGGAACGATTGCCGGCGCGCGGAAAAGGTTGCGCTGCGGGAGGCGTTCGATGGGTTGAAGTCGACGGCGCCCGCGCCCTCGTCCGAGCTGGACCGCATACTCGACCAGATCGGCGTGGTGCCGCGCCGCTAAAAGCGCCGGACCACGGTCAGACTGGTTTCGAGCTTGTCGAAACGCTGGATCGTGGCGTTAGACCGATTGCGAACTGCCGTCACCGTCAGGCGCGGCTGAAACCCGCGCAGCGTCACCCGCTCGTGCCAGAGCGTGACCGACAGGTCGGCCCTGTGGTCACGCCGTTCCGTCGCCAGACCGGGGTAAGGCGCGTGATGGCGGTCAAACCCCAGCCCGGCCTGCGCCGCCAGCCCCAGCCCTCCCATGCGCTGGTGTTCGACACCAAGCGCCAGACGGCACCGATCAAAGCCGGTGATGGGCTGGGCGGGCACGTCCTCGCGGGCCATCTCGACCTCGCCCCAAACCGTCAGACCCGGACGCAGCGCATGATCCAGACGCAGGCGCAGCGCAGCGCCGTGGCGCGTGCCGCCCGCGTTCAAGTCGTAGCGGCGGGTGCCGCCGCGCAGCTCGCCCGACAGGCGCCAATCAGGTGCCAGCGCATGGGCC
>DOOI01000142.1 GCA_003512825.1 Paracoccaceae bacterium
TCAGGCGACCAGCTCCTCCAGACCGCTGGCCAGCTTGTTGACCGGCGGCATCTTCTCCGCCGCCGCCAACTCCAGGCCCAGATGGTCGAGCACGCGGATGTCCAGGGTCATCAGGCTGGTGTCGGCACTGTCGTGGCGCTCGTAGCCGGCGGCGAAATGGCTGCCCAGGTAGACGCAGGCGGCAGCACGCGAGAAATCCTCGGCGTAGAGCGGGGCCGGGGCATGGCGGATGGCGTCGACCATGCCGGGCGGAAAGCGCCAGCTCTCGGCCAGCTCGGCGCCGAGATCGGAATAGGCGAAGCCCACCTGCGCCCGCTCGCAGACCGCGCGCTCGCGGTCGAAGAAGCGGGTCTGGCGCTCCACCTCGCGCAGTTCCTCCTCCATCGCCATCACCATCAGCGGCTCGCCGATGGCATGCAGGAGGCCGGCGGTGAATGCCGCCTGCGCGTCTTCGCCGCACTGGCCGGCGAAGTAGCGGGCGCTGACCGCGGTGTGCAGGCAGTAGCGCCAGAACAGTTCGCGCCCCAGTGAGGCCGGCACCTTGACGCTGGCGGCAAAGCCGGCGCCGACCACCAGCATGCGCAGGGCGTCCAGGCCCATGAACACGATGGCGTCATTGACGCTGGTGACGGTGCGGCTGCGCCGGTAGTAGGCGGAATTGGCCAGGCGCAGCACCTTGGCGGCGATCACCGGATCGGTGTTCACCAGCCGAGCGATGCGGTTGAGGTCGATCTGCGGCTGGTCGAAGGTGGCGATCAGCTCCTGCACCACTTTCGGCACCGCCGGCAGGGTGTGGATGCGGGACATCAGCGTGGCGGGCGTGGCGAGCATGGCGAAACCGGGCTGCGGGGCTGTTCCGTCTAGATCGGCCCCGGACGCGCCCAGCTTGATCCCGCGCGGCGCCTTCGGTCGGCGCCGTCCTACCGCTCAACCCTCGCCGCGCTCCAGCATCTGCCCGAGGTAGTGGATGTGGTGCTCGCCGGCGACGAAGGTGGCGTCGTCGAGGATGCGCCGCTGCAGCGGGATGTTGGTCTGGATGCCGTCGATCGCCATCTCCGAGAGCGCGATGCGCATGCGCGCCATCGCCGACTCGCGGGTCACGCCATAGGTAATCAGCTTGCCGATCATCGAGTCGTAATTGGGCGGCACCCGGTAGCCGGCATAGCAGTGCGAGTCGATGCGCACGCCCGGCCCACCGGGCACGTGGTAGCGCTTGATCTCGCCCGGCGAGGGTACGAAGGTCTTGGGATTCTCGGCGTTGATGCGGCACTCGATGGCGTGGCCGGTCATCTTGATGTCCTTCTGGGAGAGCTCGAGCTTCTCGCCGCAGGCGATGAGGATCTGGCGGCGGACGAGGTCGATGTCCGTGACTTCTTCGGTGACGCCGTGCTCCACCTGGATGCGCGTGTTCATCTCCATGAAGTAGTACTTGCCGTGCTTATCGACGAGGAACTCGATCGTGCCGGCGTTCTGGTAGCCGATGGTCTCGGCGAGGCGGACGGAGACCTTGCCCATCTCCTCGCGGAGCTTCGGGGTCAGGAACGGGGAAGGGGACTCTTCGATCAGCTTCTGGTGGCGGCGCTGCACGGAGCAGTCGCGTTCACCGAGGTGGATCACCTTGCCGTGTTCGTCGCCCAGGAGCTGGAACTCGATGTGGCGCGGCTGCTCGATGTACTTCTCGATGTAGACGCGTCCGTCGCCGAAGGCCTTCTCGGCTTCGGCGCGGGCGCTTTCGAATTCCTTGGGGAAAGCCGCGGCGTTGTGGACGATGCGCATGCCCTTGCCGCCGCCCCCGGCCGAGGCTTTTATCATCACCGGATAACCAATTTGTTGCGAGATTTTAACCGCCTCTTCGGCATCGTTGATCAAGCCCATATATCCAGGCACGGTTGAAACGCCGGCCTCTTGGGCAATTTTCTTCGAGGTGATTTTATCGCCCATTTGCTCAATCGCGGCGACAGGGGGGCCAATAAAAGCCACATTCGCCGCCGCCAAAGCTTGCGCGAACCGGCTGTTTTCAGACAGAAACCCATAGCCGGGATGCACCGCCTGCGCCCCTGAACTTGCAATCGCCTTCATCACATTTTCAATCACGATATAGGATTGATTGGCCGGAGATGGGCCAATATGCACGGCTTCATCAGCCATTTGCACATGCAGCGCCTGACGGTCAGCATCCGAATAGATCGCAACTGTTTTGATTCCCATTTTGCGGGCAGTTTTGATGACGCGGCAGGCTATTTCACCGCGGTTGGCTATCAGAATTTTCTCAAACATCGGAACAGTCCTTTTTATTCTGGATCAAACGCATCAGCAAAATTGGCGTGGATCAAATTCAAATCGAGGATCAGCTTGGCCCCATAACAGGCTGGATCAAACGGATCATCATAGGGTTTCACTTCGCGCTCGAACAGCCAATTGAGCCGCCCTGCATCCAGATTTCCCCGCTCAAAGGGCTGATCCCAAAAATGTTCAAGCAGCGCGCGCACGAAGCCCGTATCGGCCCGCCGATCCGGGGGGCGACGGTCTTTAAAGCGCTCAAGCCGTTTCAAAGGCGTCACGCCTTTGGGGTTGGGCCGGCGAATGGTGAATTGAAAATCTGTACCCGGCAAACGCCCCGGGAAGCCACGATGTTTTAGCATGATGGGAGAGCCTTTTGTTTATGGCAATGGGGGCCGCGCGTTGCGGCAAAGGCCGCCCAACGACGCTGGTTATCTCGATTGCTCAAGACATCAAAGATCCGCTCGCCAGAGCGCTCAAATGGCGCTGGGCATGTCAACTCGCCCCCGGCCCGTATGTGTAAATGCGCCCCGCGATCAGTGATTTCAACCACCGGCAAAAACCCCCTAATCGATTGCAGTTTGCGCCAAATATCTTGCCGAATTTGGCGCGCCAAACGCGGCGCAGACATCAGGGGCATAGAAATCTCGCGGCTGATATCAAACCGCGCTGGAAGCCGGCGCGCCAATGTGAAACATGGTCCATCATAGATTTCGAACCAATTGCCGCGCTTGATGGTTTTCTGGTGCATGCTCAGCTCACATCACTACTAAAAATCAAAGCAAAACCTTTTTACAATGGTATATTATCATGCTTTTTCCATGGATTTTTCAGCTGCTTACCGCGCAGGGATGCAAAAGCCCTCGAGACCCGTTTGCGGGTTGATTTGGGTTGAATAACCTCATCTATAAAGCCCAGCTCTGCGGCCACGAACGGATTGGCAAACCGGTCTTCGTAATCGGCTGTATGTTGCGCGATTTTATCTGCATCGCCCAAATCGGCGCGATGAATAATCTCGGTTGCGCCCTTGGCCCCCATCACGGCAATCTCGGCGGTGGGCCAGGCATAGTTAAAATCACCCCGTAAATGTTTTGAGGACATCACATCATAGGCTCCGCCATAGGCTTTGCGGGTGATC
>DOOI01000019.1:0-233 GCA_003512825.1 Paracoccaceae bacterium
AGATCATGCCGGATGGGGCGGGGGCCCTGTTGCTTTCGCTGGAGCGCATGACTGCTATTCGCGCGGTTTACCCCGAAGAGAATGTGCTGATCGCGGAGGCGGGGGCGATTTTGGAAGAGGTGCATCGGGCAGCGGAGGCCGTTGAGCGCGTGTATCCGTTGACGATTGCGTCAAAAGGCTCGGCGCGGGTGGGAGGGCTTTTGGCCTGTAATGCGGGCGGGGTGAATGTGCTG
>DOOI01000019.1:516-6965 GCA_003512825.1 Paracoccaceae bacterium
GGGCGGGGTGAATGTGCTGCGCTATGGCAATGCGCGTGACCTATGCCTTGGGTTGGAAGTGGTTTTCGCCGATGGGCGAATTTGGAATGGGCTGTCGCGGCTGAGGAAAGACAACACGGGCTATGATTTGCGAAACCTGCTGATTGGCTCGGAGGGGACTTTGGGCGTGATCACGGCCGCATCGTTGAAGTTGGTGCCGCGCCCTGCGGGTGAGGGGACGGCGCTTTTGGTGGTGCCCTCGCCGGAAGCGGCGCTGGCGCTGTTGTCGATGGCGCGCGACCATATGGGCGAGGCGGTGAGTGCGTTTGAGTTGATGAGTGGTGAGGGGCTACGGTTTCAGGCCGAGACGATGCCGGATCTGCGCCAACCCTTCGAGGCGCGCCCTGAGTGGTTCGTGCTGATCGATGTGGGGCTGGCGCGTGGACTGGATCCGGCACAGGCCTTGGAGACGTTATTTGCGGAAGCCTTTGAGGCGGGTTTGGTCAGCGATGGGATTGTCGCGCAGAACGACGCGCAGCGCCACCAATTCTGGGAGGTGCGCGAGCAGATGCCAGAGGCGAACCGCCGAATTGGATCGGTGTCCTCGCATGATATTTCGGTTCCCTTGGGATTGGTGCCTGAATTCATCCGTCGCGCTGACGCGCATTTTGGCACGATGGGCGATATCAGGATCAATTGCTTTGGCCATCTGGGCGACGGCAATTTGCACTACAATATCTTCCCCGCGCAGGGGCGCAGCAAGGCGGAGTATGTAACGCGTCGCGATGAGATCAAGCGCGCGGTGCATGACATTTCGCATGATTTGGGTGGCTCGCATTCGGCTGAGCATGGCATTGGCCGTCTCAAGGTGCAGGATTTGATCACCTATGGGGATCCAGTGAAAATTGCGATGATGCGCGAGATCAAGCGGGTTCTTGACCCGGTGGGTATTCTGAACCCCGGCGCTGTGCTGGGGTGAGGCACGGGGGTGGCCCCGTGTGTCTGTGCCGGGCTCACCTCCCGGTCGATTGACCAAAGAGAAAGGCGAATGCGATGCGCGAGACTGTGATTGGGGTGATTGGTGGCTCGGGTCTCTATGACATTGCGGGGCTTGAGGGGGCCGAATGGCAGACTGTGGAGGGGCCATGGGGCGCGCCGTCGGATCAACTTTTGGTAGGGGTTTTGGACGGGGTGAAAATGGTTTTCTTGCCTCGTCATGGGCGCGGGCATGTCCATAGTCCGACCTCGGTGCCGTATCGCGCCAATATTGACGCGCTCAAGCGGGTTGGGGTGACGGATGTTATCTCTGTCTCGGCTGTCGGATCGTTTCGCGAGGAGATGGCACCGGGGCATTTTGTCGTCGTAGATCAGTTTATTGATCGCACTTTTGCGCGCGAGAAGTCGTTTTTTGGGCCGGGGTGCGTGGCGCATGTCTCGGTGGCGCATCCGACCTGTGCGCGGCTTTCAGCGGTTTGTGCAGATTTGGCGGAAGCGGCGGGGGTGATTGTGCATCGCGGCGGCACCTATCTGGCGATGGAAGGGCCGCAGTTTTCGACCTTGGCGGAAAGCCGGATGTATCGCGAGGTTTGGGGGGCGGATGTGATTGGGATGACCAATATGCCTGAGGCAAAACTGGCTCGGGAGGCCGAGCTTTGTTATGCCAGCGTGGCCATGGTGACGGATTACGACAGTTGGCACCCGGATCATGGAGAAGTGGATGTGACGCAGATCATCGCGACGCTGACCGGGAATGCGCGCAAGGCCGCAGCTATGGTCGCGGGCTTGCCCAAGCAGCTTGGCGCGGCGCGGGCGCCCTGTCCGCAGGGCTGTGACCGAGCCTTGGAAATGGCGATCATGACGGCCCCCGAAAAGCGGGATCCGGCGGTTATGGCGCGGCTCGATGCTGTGGCGGGACGGATGTTCTAATGATTGGAATGCGCTGCGCGGTCTTGATCTGCTGCGCTATGGCTTTGATGGTCGTGATGGGGGCGGTCCGCGTTGCGACGGCGCAAGAGTTTGTGGTCAGTGACGGCGCGCTGGCGGATCGTGATTTCTATCGGCTGATTGCCTGCGCTGCCCCGCCCGGAGGCGCCTGTCAGAAACCATTTGTGCGCTGGGTTACGGCAAGACCACTGACGGTTCAGTTGGAGCGGGTGGATCGGGCGTTTTTGGGAGGGAAGTCCAAGCGGGCGGATGCGGCTTTGGAGCGCGCTTTGCAGCGTATCGCCGCGACCGGTGTGGGGATTGAATTGCGCCGCGTCACAGGGGCCGTGGGGAAACCAGCAGACATTCGGATCTTGCTGCTTGATACGCCATCCGGAGAGCTTTTGGCAGGCACGGGGGTGCCGGGGTTGGATGGGCAGCGTTTGGGCGGGGCTTCGACGCGGATTTGGTTTGAGGCAGGCAAGAAGCCGGGTGAAGAGGCGCGGATTGCGCGGGCCGCCATTGTCTTCTCGCGGAGCCTCTCGATCCGGTCTTACGAGTCTGCGATGCTGGAGGAGTTGACACAAGCCTTGGGCTTGATGACGGATATCAGAAACCCATGGTATGAGCCGCGCTCGATTTTCTCGCAAGACAGTAATGCGATGAAGGATTTAGGCGCGCAGGATACGATGGTGGTGCAGCGGCATTACCCACCGAAATAAGCCTAAGGAGGCCCGATGAAGACCGTGAAAGATTACATTCGCACTATCGCCGACTTCCCCCATGAGGGGATCTTGTTTCGTGATGTGACGACACTTTTTGCGGATCCACGCGGTTTTCGGATGTGCATTGATCAGTTGCTGCACCCCTATGCGGGGCAGCGAATTGATACGGTTGTTGGCTTGGAGGCGCGGGGGTTTATCCTTGGCGGAGCGGTGGCCCATCAATTGGGCTGTGGGTTTGTTCCTATTCGCAAGAAAGGCAAGTTGCCCGGTGCGGTGATTAGTGAGGCCTATACGCTTGAGTATGGTGAAGCAGTTGTCGAAGTGCATGATGACGCAATTGCCGCGGGACAAACGGTTTTGGTGGTCGATGATCTGCTGGCGACCGGGGGCACCGCCGCGGCGGGAATAAAGCTGGTGGAGCGCTTGGGGGGCGTGATCGTTGGCTGTGCTTTTGTGGTGGATTTGCCCGAATTGGGCGGACGAAAGAAGCTTGAGGAGATGGGCATGGATTTGCATGTGCTTTGTGAGTTTGAAGGACTTTGACGCATAGGCCTGCGGCCGCGACATGATCGGGCTGTGAGGGGTGGGAAGGCACGTTGACACGGCGGTGCGTTTCCCTATCGTGAAATTTGGTATACCAAATTGTCGGACTGGCATGGTCGGCAAGAATTTTCGGGGGATGACATGGCGCGGATGACAGTCGTTGGGCTGGGCTCAATGGGAATGGGTATGGCGCAGTCGCTGGTGCGTGCCGGGCATGCGGTTTCGGGGTTTGATGTTGCACCGGGGCGCGCTGAAGCCTTGGTCGCTGGGGGCGGTGTTGCGGCCACTTTGGCAGAGGCGGCCGCACAGAGCGCGGTGGCTGTGATTGTGGTGCTTAATGCCGCGCAAACCGAAACGGTGCTTTACGGTCCTGAGGGTATTGCCCCGTTGATGCCAAAAGGTGGGGTTATTGTGTCCTGCGCGACGGTCTCGCCGGAGTTTGCCCGCGATATGGCCACGCGAGCCGAGGCCTTGGGATTGATGTATCTTGACGCGCCGATATCGGGTGGTGCTGCCAGAGCGGCTTCCGGGGAGTTGTCGATCATGGCGTCCGGATCTGAGGCGGCCTTTGCGGCGGCGAAGCCTGCGTTAGATGCCATGGCAGCAGTGGTGCATGATTTGGGACGCGAGATTGGAAGTGGATCCGCGATGAAGGCGGTCAATCAGCTTTTGGCCGGGTCGCAGATTGCCTTGATGGGGGAGGCTTTGGCCTTTGCTTTGAGCCAAGGGCTTGATTTGCGTCAGGTATATTCAGTGATCACGCAGTCTGCGGGCAATTCGTGGATGTTCCAAAACCGCGCACCGCATGTGCTTGATGCCGATTACAGGCCGTTGTCGGCAGTGAATATCTGGCTCAAAGACCTTGGTATTGTGAAAGATATCGCGACGGGGGCCGGGGTGCCTGTGCCTTTGGTAGACACGGCCTTGGCACAGTATCGCAAGGCGGCTGAGGCGGGGGATGGCGGGCTTGATGATGCGGCGGTCACCAAGGTTTACACGCGTGCGGCGGGCCTGAAGCTGCCGGGAGAAGCGTGATGCTGCTTGGCTGTATCGGCGACGATTTTACCGGATCAAGCGACTTGGGCAATACACTGACCAAAGAGGGGATGCGGGTTGTGCAATATGTAGGCGTGCCAACACGACCTGCGGAGGCGGGTGTGGAAGCGGGTGTCGTTGCGCTGAAGTCCCGGTCGATCCCTGCGGCGGAAGCCGTGGCACAATCTTTGGCAGCTTTGGAATGGCTCAAGGCGCAAGGCTGCACGCAGTTCCTTTTCAAATATTGCTCGACCTTTGATTCCACCGATGAAGGAAACATTGGGCCAGTGGCTGAGGCATTGGCTGCGGCGTTGGCGGCGGAAAAGGTGATCTGTTGTCCAGCGTTTCCGGCAACGGGGCGGCGGGTTTTCATGGGGCATTTGTTTGTTGGTGATAGGTTGTTGAGTGAATGCGGGATGCAGAACCATCCGCTGACTCCGATGACAGACCCTGATTTGCGCCGGGTTTTGGCCGCGCAATGTCAAGGCAGCGTGGGGCATGTCAGCTTTGCCGATGTGGCCCTTGGTTTTGAGAGTGTTACAGCGGCCCTTGAGCGCGAGGCGCAGGCAGGGCACCGATTGGTGATTGCCGACGCGGTGACGGATCAGGATTTGCGGGTGCTGGGCGCTGCGGCGGCAGAGTTGCCGTTGCTGACAGGAGGCTCAGGTATTGCGTTGGGATTGGCGGAAAATTTCCGCGAGAAGGGGCAGTTGGCGGGCAGTGACGGCGCTTGGCGGGGTCAGTCTGGGCCCTGCGTTGCCTTGTCGGGGAGTTGTTCGATCGCAACGCGGGCGCAGGTAGAGGCGCATCGTGCCGCCCGGCATCCTTGCCGGGAAGTGACCGCGCAAGACGTGCTTTCGGGGGCGGTGAATGCGGTTGATTTGGCGGATTGGGCTATGGGCAGCGATGGGGTGCCCTTGATTTATTCATCGGCAGAGCCCGACGTGGTTGCTGCGGCGCAGGCCGCGCATGGACGTGCGCGGGTTGCGGCAGCGCTGGAGGGGCTTTTTGCACAGATCGCGCAGGCTTTGGTCCTGCGCGGAGTGGCGCGCTTGATCGTGGCAGGCGGTGAGACCTCCGGCGCAGTGGTAGAGGCGTTGGCCCCAGAGGCATTGGCCATTGGGCCAGAGATCGACCCCGGTGTGCCTGTCGTGCGCGCTGCTGATCAGCTGGTCTTGGCGCTCAAGTCAGGAAACTTTGGCGCGGTTGATTTCTTTGAAAAGGCGTCTGGTGTGATGGAGGGGCGGGTATGACTGCGGAGGCGCGTCTCAGGGAAGAGATTTGCCGTTTTGGCCAATCGCTTTTTGACCGAGGTCTGACACCGGGGGCGTCTGGCAATATTTCGGCGCGCACTGAGGATGGCGGACTCTTGGTGACGCCGACTGGCGCGTCCTTGGGTGAGTTGGATCCGGCGCGGCTTTCGCGGTTTGATGCGGCGGGACAGTTCTTGGGAGGAGATCGGCCGACCAAGGAAATGGCGTTGCATCAGGCGTTTTATGAAACGCGGCATGGGTCGGGGGCCGTTGTGCATTTGCATTCCTGTCACGCGGTGGCTTGGGGGATGATGCCGGATGTGGATCCTGAAAATCTGCTGCCTCCTTTGACGGCTTATTCCATCATGCGGTTGGGCAAGGTGCAGCTCTTGCCATTTTTTCTGCCCGGCGATGCGGCGATGGGGACGGCCCTGCGTGGATTGGCAGGCAAGCGTTCGGCGGTTGTGCTGGCCAATCATGGGCCCGTGGTGGCAGGCAAGGAATTGGCTGCAACCGTTCAGGCGATGGAAGAGCTGGAAGAAACGGCAAAGCTGGCCCTATTGACGCGCGGGCATGGGGTGATCGGATTGACGCCAGAGCAGGTGCAATCAGTGGTCACGCGATTTGACGTGGAGTGGGACTGATGCAGTTTTCTGCCAATATCGGGTTTCTCTATGCGGATTTGGCCCTGCCGGAACGGATCAGAGCGGCCAAACGTGATGGGTTTGATGCGGTTGAGTGCCATTTCCCCTATGACATACCCGTAGCTGACATGCGCGCGGCATTAGAGGCGACCGGGCTTGCAATGCTGGGCCTCAATACGCGGCCGGGACATGTGGCAGCGGGAGATTTTGGCCTTGCCGCTTTGGCAGGGCGAGCGGAAGAGGCGCGCGCGGCGGTGAGGGAAGCCGTGGCGTATGGTGCAGCGATGGGCGCGGGAGCCGTCCATGTGATGGCCGGGAAAACCGACGGCGGTGCTTTGGCTGAGGCG
>DOOI01000019.1:7217-9489 GCA_003512825.1 Paracoccaceae bacterium
ACCGCCGGCGGTGCTTTGGCTGAGGCGGCGTTTCGTGCCACGCTGGATGAAGCCTGTGATCTGGCTGGAGCAGCCGGAATGGCTGTGCTGATCGAACCGATCAATACCCGCGATGTGCCGGGCTATCATTTGCACCGTCTTGATCATGCGGGTGAGATATTGGCCGCTTTGGGGCACTCCAATCTCAAGATCATGTTTGATTGCTATCATTTGCAAATCATGGGCGGTGACGTGATCCGCCGCTTTGAGGCTGTCCGCGCGCTGGTAGGGCATGTGCAGATTGCTGCGGTGCCAGACCGGGGAGAGCCTGATGCGGGTGAATTAGATTACATCAACATTCTCAAGGCGTTGCGCGCAGCCGGATGGGGCAGCCCTGTCGGGGCGGAATATAAGCCACGCTCGGGCCAGACAGTGGATGGGCTGGATTGGCTCTCACAATTTCGGGCCGCATTGCGCCCCTCGTGAAAGGAAAGACGATGACAGAGACTTTGGCGATTGGCCCCTATACTCAAGGCGATGCGGCGGCGTTGGCGGAGGAGTTTTCGGCGAAATTCTTGCCCGGCCCAGCGGAGCTTGGGGGGCTAACACAGGATGCGCGTGCGGCTGTGCGCGCGGTGGCCTATAAGGGGCACCATGCCTTTGGTGCTGGCGAGATGGATTTGCTGCCCAATCTAGGCGTGATTGCCAATTATGGTGTGGGCTATGATGCGATTGATGTGACGGCAGCGAATGCACGCGGCATCAAGGTGACGAATACGCCAGATGTATTGAATGACGATGTTGCCGATGTGGCGGTGGGGCTTTTGCTGATGCATGGCCGCAAGATGATTGCCGCAGCGGATTGGGCGCGGTCGGGAAATTGGGCAGCCAAAGGCGAGTTTCCGTTGAACCGCAAAATTTCCGGTGGGCGTGTCGGTATTTTGGGACTTGGGCGGATTGGGCGCGAAATTGCCAATCGGTTGGCGGCATTCAAATGTGAGGTGCACTACTTTGCGCGCTCAGAAAAGCAAACGCCGGGCTGGATCTATCACGCTGATCCGGTCGCTCTGGCGGCGGCAGTGGATTATCTTGTGGTTGCCACAGTAGGGGGGGCCGCGACGCAAGGCATCGTGTCGAAAGCGGTGATCGAGGCACTCGGCCCGAAAGGGATTTTGGTGAATATCTCACGCGGGACCACTGTAGATGAGGCGGCGCTGATTGCAGCCCTTGAGAGCGGGGAGTTGGGTGGTGCGGCGTTGGACGTTTTTTTGAACGAGCCAAATATCGACCCTCGGTTTTACGCGCTGCCGAATGTGACAATTCAGCCCCATCAGGGCTCGGGCACCGTGGAGACCAGACTGGAAATGGCCGCATTGCAACGGCGTAATGTGGCGGCCTTTCTAAAGGGAGCGGCACTAGAAACTCCTGTGAACTGAGACGCGACGACGCCTCTGGCGCATGGCGAGTGGGAGCGGCAGAGTGGCCGCAAATAAGGAGTGCGGTCATGGATGAGATGGAAAAGCGCGCGGCGGAGATCATTCACCTGCGCCGTGCCGAACTGGCGAAGGGTGATCCGGTTGCCATGCCGATCACCATGGCGTCGATGTATCATTTGCCGGGTGATCCTGCGGGAGCAAGGGGTTATGGGCGGATGGACAACCCAACTTGGGACGGTTTGGAGCATGCGCTTGGTCATCTAGAGGGCGCGCGTGCGGTGGCGTTCCCATCGGGCATGGCTGCGATTTCGGCGGCGCTTTTTGCTGTCCTGAAGGCAGGCGATAAGGTGATTGTGCCGTCGGATGGCTATTACACGACGCGGATGTTGGCAGATCGGTTTCTCAAGCCACTGGGTGTGAAAGTGGAAGAGCGCGCGACCTCGGCAATGAGCGTGGGGGGTTTTTCCGGCGTCCGATTGGTGTTTCTTGAAAGCCCATCTAATCCGGGGCTGGACCTTTGCGATATCTCCGGAATTGCGCGGGAGGTGCATGCTGCGGGCGGACTTGTGGTCGTGGATAACACAACGATGACGCCTTTTGGGCAACGTCCGCTTGATCTGGGAGCGGATATGGTGGTGGCGGCCGATACCAAGGCTCCGGGTGGGCATTCGGATGTCTTGATGGGGCATGTCACAGTGCGGGATGAGGCGCTTTATGCTGCGCTGCGCGATTGGCGCAAGATTTCGGGGGCGATCCCCGGGCCATTTGAGGCTTGGTTGACGCATCGTGGCTTGGAAACTCTGGAGTTGAGGTTTGCGCGGATGTGTGCGTCGGCGCAGGTGATAGCCGAGCGGCTC
>DOOI01000019.1:9759-13004 GCA_003512825.1 Paracoccaceae bacterium
ACAAAAAGGTGCAGGTGCTGCGCTATCCCGGACTGCTGCAAGATCCGGCTCATAATCTGATGCGAAAGCAGATGGCGACGGGGGGGTTCTTGATTGGCCTGACGCTAAAGGATGAGGCTGCGGGGGAAGGATTTATCAACGGTTGCAAGATGTTGCAGCCTGCGACCTCTTTTGGAGGCGTGCATTCATCGGCGGAGCGGCGGGCCCGGTGGGGCGATGCTGTCCAGCCGGGGTTTGTGCGGCTATCCGTGGGGATTGAGCCGCTGGAGACCCTTTGGGCGTCTTTGTCGGACGCGCTTGGCTTTGTGTAAGCATGAAGCGCAAGGCTGCACTTTATTTCGCCCTCTCGCCGATAGATAGGCTTTCAAGTTTGATGAGCCACTAAACTCTAAGTTTAAAATCAAAGTTTATTTTTGATTTGAGTTCGTCGATGTCTGATGGATCGTTTTGTTGATGGATCAGACGGTGGCATGTTGGACAAAGAACTAAAAAATCATTCGGGATTTTGTATCTTCTGCGCTCGCCCTCGGCTAGGTGATGAATCGGTTTGCAGTGATGAACGTCTAAGGGCGCGTTGTTCCTAATGCCAGAAAAAGAAAGATGGATTGCCGGATCCAGGCCGCACCTTTCGCAAACATACCCCCGTTTTTCGAGAACTTGGGGCCGTACATTTGGGGCTCGTTCTATTCGTCTTGCAAAGATATAACGTCGAGTCTCTTCAATGTCTTGAGTTCCGGCCTCTTCATGCATCATGTCGATTGGAGTTAGACCCCCGCGTTCCACTAATGCAGAATAAGCTGATAGCATCCTTTGGAGATCGTCATTGAAGCTGTCTCCGTCAATTTGCCCAGATTTGTATTTCTTGCCAAAAGCATGACCTGCAATATAGCCACTAGGCAATCTTTCGTAACTACCTAAGTCTATAGTTGAGATTTCAAAAGTCTTGGCAAAATCGCTGACCCTATCGGTCATATATGTTGCGTTACGCCTTAGTATTTCTTGTCCACGCGTCGTTCCGAACTCACTATAAACGGCTGTAGTGCCTTGGTTTAGTGACAGGTAAATTTCTTCTGTCTGGGGGTTAATAAGATATACAACGTAAATCCCTGACGTTGCGCTTGTAGTCTCAATTGGATCAAAGAAAGCAAGCCAAGGGACTGCGGCCCAATTTCCGGCTCCAACGCTTGATTTGACTGTCAAATCAAACGGCCAGTATAGTAGCGTACGTTTGGCCTCCAACGCTATGTCATGACGGACGAAATTCCCGAATTCACTCCCGGAAAATGGTTTGGCTCGTTGAAAACTATACTCGCGAGCTAAACGTTCCAAAAAAACATGAAGCATTAGGCCTCCATTTCAACTCATTACACGTCCAACTCTTCCACAAACCGGGCGTTTTCTTGGATGTATTGGTAGCGCATCTCGGGCTTTTTGCCCATCAATCGTTCCACGAGATCGCCAGTTTCGCCGGGTTCATCCTCGTCGATGGTGACGCGGATCAACTTGCGGGATTTGGGGTTCATCGTGGTGTCTTTGAGATCTTTGGCATCCATCTCGCCCAAGCCTTTGAAGCGTTGAACGTCGATTTTGCCTTTGCCGCCCAAGCCCTTTTTCATCCATTCCTCTTTCTCCGCGTCATCCGCGACATAGAGACGGCGTGCGCCTTGGGTGAGGCGGTAGAGGGGCGGGCAGGCAAGGTAGAGGTGGCCTTTGTCGATCATCGGGCGCATTTGAGTAAAGAAAAACGTCATGAGGAGCGCAGCGATATGTGCGCCATCGACATCTGCGTCGGTCATGATGATGATTTTGTCGTAGCGCAGGTCTTCGACATTGAATTTGGTGCCAATTCCAACACCAAGAGCTTGGCAGAGGTCATTGATCTCTTGGTTTTGTCCGAGTTTGGAGGACGCAGCGCCCAAGACGTTCAAGATTTTGCCCCGGAGGGGCAAGAGCGCTTGGTAAGTGCGTTCGCGCGCCATTTTGGCACTGCCGCCCGCCGAGTCGCCCTCGACGATAAACAATTCGGTGCCCTCGCGGTTCGTGGCTGAGCAGTCCACGAGCTTTCCCGGTAGGCGCAGGCGTTTTGTTGCGGTTTTGCGGGCGGTTTCTTTTTCTTGTCGACGACGCAGACGCTCTTCGGCACGCAGCACAAGGAAGTCTAGGATGGCACCTGCGGATTTTGTGTCGCCAGCGAGCCAGTTATCGAAGTGATCGCGCACGGCGCCTTCGACCATGCGGTGCGCTTCAACGGTTGCGAGGCGGTCTTTGGTTTGGCCGACGAATTCCGGTTCGCTGATAAAGCATGAGACCAGCGCGCAACCGCCAGTGACCAGATCGTCGCGCGTGATTTGGTCGGCTTTGCGATTTTTGACCAACTCGCCATAAGCACGGATCCCTTTGAGGATCGCGGACCAGAAACCGGCCTCATGTGTGCCGCCTTCCGGGGTGGGGACGGTGTTACAGTAAGACTGGATGAAGCCGTCGCGTGCAGGCGTCCAGTTGATGGCCCATTCCACCTTGCCGGGTGCGCCGAATTTCTCTTGGAAATCAACAGTGCCCGCAAAGGGCTGATCGGCGTAAGTGGCCGATTTGCCCAAGGTTTCCTTGAGGTAGTCCGCCAAGCCGCCGGGAAAATGGAAGACGGCTTCACGCGGTGTTTCGCCATCATCGATCTCGGATTTCCAGCGAATTTCGACACCGGAGAAAAGATAGGCCTTGGAACGGATCGATTTGAAAAGGCGCGCAGGTTTGAACCGATGAGAGCCGAAGATCAGCTCATCGGCATGAAAAGTGACGGTCGTACCACGCCGATTTGGGGCGGCACCGATTTTCTGCACCGGGCCCTGCGGGATGCCACGCGAAAAGCGCTGCTCGTAGAGTTCCTTGTTGCGCGCAACCTGCACGACCATGGAATCAGAGAGCGCGTTGACGACTGAAGCCCCGACGCCATGAAGTCCGCCTGAGGTCTGGTAGGCTTTGCCGGAAAACTTGCCGCCTGCGTGCAAGGTGCACAGAATAACTTCAAGCGCAGATTTTCCTGGAAATTTGGGGTGCGGATCGACAGGTATGCCCCGGCCATTATCGCGAATTGTCATGGAGTAATCGGCGTTTAGCTCGACCTCGATACGGTTGGCATGGCCTGCGACAGCCTCGTCCATCGAGTTATCGAGGATCTCGGCGACGAGGTGATGCAGCGCGCGCTCATCGGTGCCGCCGATATACATGCCGGGGCGTTTGCGAACTGC
>DOOI01000019.1:13239-13538 GCA_003512825.1 Paracoccaceae bacterium
ATACATGCCGGGGCGTTTGCGAACGGGTTCCAGTCCCTCCAACACCTCGATTGAGGAGGCGTCATAGGTTTCAGGGCCGGTTCCGGTAAGTAGATCGTCTGCCATGCTGCTCTCATTCTTTGTGGAGCACACTATGGCAGAGGGTGCGGGCGGGGAAAAGGCGTTATCCCGCCCGCGCCGTCATCAGGCAGGTTCGGCGTTGCGCCGCTCCATCATGGTCTTGAACGCAGGGCGAGCTTGGCAGCGCGCGATCCAAGCGGAAAGAGCAGGAAAGGGGGCTAAGGCTGGCGCGTGGGGCG
>DOOI01000019.1:13819-24255 GCA_003512825.1 Paracoccaceae bacterium
GTTGCGTATAGCGCACGCATTCGGCAAGCACGATATCGGCAACCGTAAAGCGCCCGCCCATCAGCCAGTCGCGACCTTGGAGATGGGCCTCGATGCGCGCGAAAGGGCGCTGGAGTGCGTCGCTGGCGGCAGAAATTTTGGCAGCTCCTTCAGGGGTTTGCGCCTCGCCTTTTGCATATGGGTACAGAATATCAAGCCCCGGTCCCTCGATTGAGGCTGCGCCGACAAAGGCCCATTGGGTGGCTTCGGCTTCTTCGCGGGCATCACGTGGGCCAATGTCGCCACCATAGACGCGAGCAAGATAAAGGGCGGTCGCCATCGACTCGGTCAAGGTAAAACTGCCGTCGACCAAAGCAGGCACTTGGCCTTGCGGGTTCACTTTCAAAAAGGCGAGCGAGGCCGTGTTTAGAGGAGCATCAGCGCTCGTCGGGTCGGGCAATCGGTAAGATTGAAGGACCGGGACCAGATCGTAAGCTGCACCCGCTTCTTCCATTACCCAGACCGGGCGGGTGGCCCGGCTCCTAAGGACGCCATAGATCGTAACCATCGCTCATCTCCTCGCGTGTTTCTGCCTGCAATGCTGCCTGCTCGCAGCGAGAACAGGAAGCCCTGATCGCAGGGATTGGAGAAAAACTCCGAAGCATGGAGGGAGGATGAAAAGACGTCGCAAATGAACGTGACAGGGGGGGCGTTGGCAGTGTAGCCGAACAAGTATGACCCAAAGCGTTATTCCCCCTTTCCCCGCCTTCTCGGATCGCACTGTTCTTGGCATTGTGCTGATGATCGGGTTTTGCATTACGGCCCCATTGATTGACGTGTCGTCGAAGCTGGCGACGGCCACGATCCCGGTGGGGCAGATCACATTGGGTCGGTTTATTGTGCAGGGTGCATTGATGGCGCCGGTCTGTCTGCTTTTGGGACATTCGCTGCGCTTGCCCAAAGTTGCGGTGCCGGGGCTGATCTGGCGGGCGGTTTGCTTAATCTTGTCGACCTATTGTTTTGTAGGTGCGGTGCGGTTCATGCCCATTGCTGATGCGCTGGCAATTGCCTTTGTCGAACCGTTTATCATTCTGCTGATCGGGCGGTTTGTGTACCATGAAGAGGTGGGGCCGCGTCGGTTGGCGGCGGTTGCTGTGGGCTTTTGTGGCGCACTTCTGGTGATCCAGCCATCGTTTCAGACGTTTGGGCTGGTGGCATTATTGCCTTTGGGCACAGCGTTTTTCTTTGCGCTCTATATGTTGGTCACGCGAAGCCTGTCGCGCAAACTGCATCCGATTGCGATGCAGTTTCATACCTCGACGGTGGCCGCGGCGATCTGTTTGCCTATTTTGTTGATCACGAATTCTTATGACGTGCCGACGCTGACTTTCGTGGAGCCTCAAGGGCTGGCGTGGGTATGGCTTGCTGGCGTTGGCGCAGCATCTGCTGTGGCGCATTTGATGATGTCTTATGCGTTGAAATATGCGCCGTCGTCGGTCTTGGCGCCGATCCACTACACCGAGATTGTCACTGCCGTAACGCTCGGTTGGATGGTTTTCGGAGATTTGCCCAACCAGTTATCGCTGGCAGGGATTTTGATCATCGTGGCGTCGGGACTTTATGTGTTTCACCGAGAGCGATTGGCGGAACAGACGAAAAAACAACTTTAAGGTTGTTTTTTCGTGAGTTGTGCAAATCAGGATTGCGGTGCGAGGTGGTCCTTGGGTAGCGTGAAGCTATGACACAAGATCGGCCCGTCTTGGGCATACTCCTGATGCTCGGCTTTTGCGTGTTGGCGCCCTTTGGCGATGCGATTGCGAAGCTTTTGGGCGAGCGGGTGCCCTTGGGGTTTACTGTTTTTCTGCGCTTTGCAGTGCAGGCCGCAATTTTGGCCCCGTTGGTTTGGTGGGGCAGTCGCAAGTGGCAGATGACGAGGAGGGTCTTTGGCATCGTGGTCTTGCGGACAATATTGCACATCTTTGGCATTGGCTTGATGTTCACAGCGCTGCAATTTCTGGAATTGGCTGATGCGGTTGCGATTATTTTCGTGATGCCGTTCATTTTGCTGGCTTTGGGGCGGGTGTTTTTGGGCGAAGAAGTGGGAGTTCGGCGGCTCAGTGCGGCGGCGGTTGGGTTCGTGGGGACGATGATGGTGGTGCAACCTTCATTTGCCGAAGTGGGCTGGCCTGCATTGTTGCCCTTAGGGGTGGCCGTAAATTTTGCAGCCTTCATTTTATTGACGCGGCTTGTGGCGAAAGAAACTGATCCGATTGGAATGCAGGCCGTTTCCGGGGGAATGGCGACCGTGATGTTATTGCCAGTGCTGATTTGGGGGCCGTCGAGCGGCTTTGGTGCATTGGCGGCGGCGTCACCGGATATGATCGGTTGGGTATTGTTGTTGGCAATCGGCACAGTGGGCAGTGTGAGCCATTTGCTGATGGTCTGGTCGTTGCGCTATGCCCCAGCGGCGACCTTGGCACCTATGCAATACTTGGAAATTCCTGTTGCGGTGATATTCGGCTGGCTGTTTTGGCAGGATTTGCCAAATGGATTGGCTGTTTTTGGTATTTGCATCACTTGTTCGGCCGGGCTGTATGTCATTCGCCGGGAGCAGGCCATTGCGCGGGCGCGTCTTGCAAAGCCTGTGACAGCTCATGGAGTGCCGCTCGCGGCAGAATGAGCAAAAGATGCGGTGCGCTCACTTCCAGCGCAACCTGCCCGCCGCCGGCGCGATTAGAGGTGCCGATCCGGCCGAGTGGCGAGAGGGTGAGCTGATCAATTGGCCAGTCCAGCCCTGTTGATTTACCCGTCACTGGCGCCAAGGGATAAAGTGAAACAGGCATCCCCTCTGGCAAGTCAATGTTAAGGCGAGGGGGGCAAAGTGTTATGAGTTGTTCCGGTGCAAAGAGGATGCAAGGCTTGGACGGGGAGGAAGCTAAGGCAGAAAAACAGGCCAGCATGTGATCGATCCGCGTGCCTGTAAAGCCTAAGCCAAGTATGAGAGGCGCGCTTATCATGCGGAGGCATTTTGCGAAATCGGTGCTCTCTTGCTCTGTGATCAGGTGCACAGTGTCTGAGGCGAGTTTAGCGCGGGTTGCAGCGGTCAGCGAGTCAAGGTCTCCGAGAGTGGCCTCGGGGAGAAGGCCCATGGCGCAGAGGACGTTTGCGCCGCCGTCTGCGGCGATTAACCGGGGTCCGACTCGCTGTGCATCGCTGACGTCAATGGGCGTCACGTCGCCTGCGCCGACGAGTGTGATGGGTTCCAAACTTGAGACAATGGTGGAATTTACCATTGGATTACCCCTCATCCTGTAAACAGATTATATTCTCGACACGAAATGATACGTTAAAAATCGCAGAATCGTTCACGTTTAGTCACCTCGAACATGGTAAATCATACCGTCGCAGCAGAATTGGAAGGCGAGTAGTCATGGTTGGTCCAAACAAAGTGCTCACGGTCTCTTATGGGACTTTTTCGTGCACACTGGAGGGGTTTGAAGACTCTTTCGATACCATGAAGGCTATTGCGGAATACTTTCGAGATTTGGCCGCAGACGATCGCTATTTTGGTGCAGAGCCGCCCACGCCGGATGCAGAGATGCTGGCGCGTATCGCTGAGAAGGAAATCGCGCGTCGAGTGGAAGCTTGGCATGATCGCGATCGGATTGTGTTGCGGGCGGAACGTCTGGATGATGCTCAAGTGGCGGAGCGTGCAGCTGCGACAGCCGCGCGGGCGGAGGCCGTAGTGGAGAAGGCAAGTGTTGCCAAGGTTGCCGCAGAGCAGGCAGCCGCTGACAATACAAGGGCTGGTATTGCCGAGGCTGATATAGCTGAGGTTGGCAAGGCTGAGGTTGATAAGGTCATAGAGCCCCAAGATATCGCGACCGATGAGGGTGTCGCGGTGCGTGCGACGTCCTCTCGGGCTATTGAAACAGGAAATCGGGCGATTGAGGTGGCGGTTGGCTCCTCTGTGCCAACTCAGGCGCCTCTTGCGCCAGATGCCATTGCACAAACGACGCTTGATCCGTCGCCGCAAGACCGTGCGGCTGTGGCCGAAAAACTGGAGCGCATTCGGGCCGTTGTTGCGCGAGCCCCAGCAAAGGACGAGGTCAAAGTCCCTGACGCGGTGCCAGAGGCTCTGGCCATCACGCCCGCTGTTACGGTTCCCGAGATTGACGATTATATTGAAGATCAGCATGCAGAAGAGGCCGTGTCGGATTTGGGCGCTGTTTTGGAAGAGCGTGCCGAAGCGATTGTGCATTCCGAGGCCGATGAAGCCGTAGATCTTGTTTCGGCGGAAGTCTGGGATGACGAGGCCGAACTGGGCTTTGACGACGAAGATCTGGATTTCGACGCCGAAGATGCGAGTGAGGGTGATCAACCCGGAACGGTGTCTGCGCCGAGTGTGATTGCTCCACGCTTGTCTGAAGACCAAGAACCCGTGGTGGAAAATGCCGCAGGCGATGACGATTTGGATGCGATCCTTGATCGGTTGATGGCGAAGACACGCCGCGCCGAGCCGCCAACGTCGCAGGCGCAGACCGATGAAAGCGACGCGAAAGCTGTAGCCGACGCTGAGTTTGACGCTCCTGCACAGAAAGCCGAATCGCTACGTGCACGCGTGATAAAGGTGCGGAAGGTCGATCTGGAGCAAGCGATCCGGGCGGGACTATTGGAAGAAGAGACGAAGGCGGATGTCGCGCCACAATCTGTGGTGAGCCAAGCTATTGTAAGCCAGTCTCCCTCCAGCCTGTCGGATGAGGAGGAAATGGATTTGGCGCGCGAGTTGGCCGAGGTTGAGGCCGAATTGGGCCGTGATGCTGACGGTGCCTTTACCTTTGATGGACTGGATGAAGAGGAAGAGGACGACGAGCCGTTGAATTCCCTCTTTGACGAGGAAGAAGAGGCCGAGCAGAACGCAGAGGAGCAGGCAAACGCGACGCGTGCCGTGGTGCAGGCTCAAACTGATCTGGGTGAGGATGAATTCGAAGAGGACGCTTTCGACCGCGAGGATCATCCGGAACGCCGCTCAGAAGCGGGACAGCGTTTGGCCGGTGCAGATGCTGATCGTGATGTGATGCGCCTGATGGCGAAGACCATTTCGGAAATGGATGAGCCGGAAAGCACACACCGCCGCAGCGCAATTGCTCATTTGCGTGCGGCTGTGGCGGCCACCAAGGCTGAAAAGCAAGAAGGGGGCGTTTTGAAAGCCGAGCCTTCGGCTGTGCCTTATCAGGAGGATCTGGCATCTGTTGTGCGCCCACGTCGTCCTGTGATTGCCGGAACGCCGACCACGCGTCGCCCTGCAGAGGAGCGGGCTGCGCCGCTGAAGCTGGTGGCTGAGCAGCGAATTGATGTGCCAGCTGCGCGCCCTGCTCAAAGTGATGTGGCACCTGTACGTCCGCGCCGGATTTCCGTGGCGGAGTTGCGTGCCACGGCGGAACACCCTGTGGCAGAACCTGCCCCCCGCGTTGAGGGCTCCAAGGCTGTGGTTGTCCCCGAAGGAGGTTTCGGGGCGTTTGTCGAGAAAGTTGGCGCAAGCTCACTCAATGAGGTCTTGGAAGCCGCGGCTGCCTATATGTCATTCGTTGAGGGACGTGAGGAGTTCTCGCGCCCACAGCTGATGACCAAGGCAAAGCAGGTTGACGGGCAGGAGTTCAGCCGTGAGGATGGTCTGCGGTCATTCGGAATGCTGCTGCGGGAGGGCAAGATCGAGAAGCTCAAGGGCGGTCGGTTTACGGTATCTGAACGCATTAGTTTCCGCCCCGATGCGCGTGCCGCTGGATAACCCTTCACAGGCCTTGCTCCTGTGGACCGGCGGGGCCTAGGCCGCTTGGCTGCTTTCACGTTGCGGGGCGGCTGCGACGGGAGGGAATTTATGAGCGATACAGAAATGCGCGCGGGCGAAGTGGCGTTGCCCTTTGATCCCGCTGAAACCACGTTTGCCGGGGTGATACGCATTGGCCAGCTTTCTACGCCTTGGGCGCGTGGCAATTGTCCAAAGTACCTCAATCAGGCGCGGGATCGGGGTGGGGTATTCCAAGCACATGTCGATATGCCATTCCGCCCGGCGCTTTTGGGGCTGGAGCCGGGAATGACGGTGGTTTTGCTCTATTGGATGGGGCAAGCACGCCGCGATCTTTTGGTGCAAGCGCCCGCTCACCGTTCCGAACCCACGGGCACCTTTGCATTGCGCTCTCCGGCGCGACCAAATCCGTTTGCTATGGCAGTGGTGCGGTTAGTTGCAATTGATCGCGAAAGCGGTGTGTTGGAACTGGATGCGGCAGATGCTTTTGATGGCACTATCTTGCTCGATATCAAGCCATGGCTGCCATCAATAGATATGCCACGACACACTGAAAAATAGGGAAATGGTGGGCCCACTGGGATTCGAACCCAGACTGGAAGGAGTTTAAGTCCTCTCTCTCTACCGGTTGGAGTATGAGCCCCCGCGCATCGCATATCAGCCTGTGAGGGGCCATTCAACCGAGCCAAGCGGGATATTCGCTTAAAGGTCGGTGCCTTTGGGCGCCCTCAAGAGATGCCGTTCTGCCAACCAAGGGTTTAGTTTCAATGCGGCACGCAGAGCAGTCTGCGCTTCGTCATGACGGCCAAGGGCAATAAGGGTGAGCGCTTTGCCCGCGAGGGCCGCAAGATGGCGGGGGTTTAGCGCAAGCGCGCTTTCGAGATCAGGGAGCGCGGCATCATACTTTGCCGAGAGAAACCGCACGAAAGCCCGTTGGTTGTATCCTTCTGCAAAATCAGGGCAATAGGTGACCAAAGCCTCAAAGGCTTTTGCCGCAGCGGGTAGGTCATTGACCGCGCGCCGGGCCATGCCTTCATCAAGCAGGGCTTGAGCGGTTTTATCGGGAGCGCGGGTCCATAACGCCCAAAGCTCGTGGGCTAGGGCGCGGGCTGTGGATTCGTCAGGCGCTGTTTGCATTCGGGCGAAAACCTGTTCGGTCGGAACGCGGATGTCGGGAGCCTCTGGGCAGGTTTGTGCCAAGGCAGGACCAGAGATCAAAACAAACGCGATAATCGAGCTTTTCATGACGTAAGGCTGCCCGACAGGCACAGTTTGGTCAAATCACGGCAACGTGCAACGCGGCTCATGCGAGCCCTGCCTCGCGCATAAGCCGCTCGGCCTCGTCTGCCATCAACCGTTCGCGTGCGGCTCCCACGACTGGGACGCGACCAACTTCGAGGAAGAGCGGTGCTGCGAGCGGAGGAAGGCGGTCTAGCCGGACGAGGTCAATCCGTGCGCCTATCCGCGTCAGCATATCCCGTAGGCGGTCAAAATCGATCAATCCACGCATGGCTTCGGTATGGGTGATCTGAAGCATGAGGTGATCCGGGTCATATTTGTGCAGCGTGTCATAAAGGATATCGGACGAGAACGTTGCTTGTCGGCCAGACTTGCGAAGTCCGGGATGGTTGCGTTCAATGAGCCCTGCAATGGTCGCCGATGCGCGGAATGTGCGTTTCATAACGGCATTGCCCGCGAGCCACGTCTCTAGACCCTGTGCCATTGTGGTGAGATCAAAGAGCGGCCCCGGATGGGTGATCGGTTTCAGGCCCCATATCAACGTGGCGTAATCATTGGCGACAAAACCAAGTGGATCAAGGCCTGCGTCCTCCATTTGTTTGGTGAGCAAAAGGCCCAATGTTTGTTGGGCATTGCGCCCAGCAAACCCATAGATGCAACTATGGGCTAGCCCATCCCAAGGGAAACTTTCAATGAGCAACCGACCTGGGCTGGGTAATCGACTAACCTCGGCCTGAAGGCGCAACCAATCCGCCGTGTGATCCGGGAGGGCAGACCAATCGCCCGCTTCCAAATAGCGCAAGATCCGCTGCGCGAGTTGCGTCGAGGTGGCAAACTTTGTGCCGTTGAAGGTGGCGACTTTTGGTTTTCGTGCCGCATCGCGGCTGACCTCGACAACCATTTCGCGTAGCCCTTCGAAACGGACGATTTGGCCGCCAATCAAGAAGGTATCACCGGGCGAAAGGCTGGCGGCAAAGCTCTCTTCGATCTCGCCCAGAGGCGCGCCGCCGCGATTGCGGGCAAACCGAACCTTCAACGTATCCGTATCCTGTATCGTTCCGATGTTCATACGGATGGCTTTGGCGCTGCGGGGGTCGCGCAATTGCCATTGGCCATCGGGGCGCTGCAACAGCCGCTTCCATCGATCATAGGCGCGCAGGGCATAACCACCAGTGGCACAAAAATCGAGGCAGGCGTCGAATGTCTCGCGCGAAAGCGTGGCGTATGGGCCTGCGGCGCACACCTCGCGATAGAGGGCTTCTGGATCGAATGGCCCCGCACAAGCCCGGATCAAGATATGTTGACACAGCACGTCCAAAGGCCCCGGCCCACGTGGCTCGCCATCCAGGTCATGTGCCCGAACCGCTTCCAACGCAGCGTGACATTCCACGACTTCCCATCGATTGGCGGGCACCAACAGGGCCTTTGACGGCGCATTGTAGCGATGATTGGCTCGGCCGATCCGCTGCACCAATCGCTTGACGTTCTTTGGTGCCCCGATCTGGAGAACGAGATCCACATCCCCCCAATCGATCCCCAAATCCAATGAACCCGTGCAGACAATTGCGCGCAGATGCCCCGCGACCATTGCAGCCTCTACGCGCTCGCGCGCAGCCCGATCCAAGCTGCCATGATGAATGCCGATTGGTAGATCGTCGACGTTTTGCAACCAGATATTGTGAAAGAAAATCTCGGCCTGCGCGCGTGTGTTATGGAAGATAAGCGTTGTTTTATGTCGTTGTATTTGTTCAATGATTTCTGGAATTGCATAGGCTGCACCACCCCCTGACCACGGGGGTGCCGATGCCGTTTCCAGCATTTGAATATCAGGGTCCGGCCCAGGGTCGGCACGGAGAATGGCGCAGGGTAACGGATGGGGAGCCACATAAGCGGCGAGGCCTTCTGGGTCTTCAACTGTGGCCGAAAGCGCAACGCGTCGCAAACCGGGTGCCAAGCTCTCCAAGCGCGACAGCGCCAGCATCAACTGATCGCCGCGTTTTGCCTCGGCCAAAGCATGAGCCTCGTCGATGATGACCCGCCGCAATCCAGCAAAAAGCCGTGGTGCGTCTTCATAAGAGATCATGAGCGCCAAGCTTTCTGGCGTCGTCAGCAAGATATGTGGTGGATCTACTCTTTGGCGGCGCTTTTGGGTCGCAGAAGTATCGCCGGTGCGATCCTCGACGCGGATGCCAAGTGCTGCCCCTTCAATTGGCCGCAAAAGATTGCGTCGAATATCGGCGGCAAGGGCCTTTAACGGAGAAATGTAAATCGTGTGTAACCCTGCATGCGCCCCTTGTGACAACTCTGCCAAACTGGGCAAAAACCCAGCCAAGGTTTTTCCTCCGCCCGTAGGGGCGATCAGTAATGTTGAAACGTCATTTGCCCTCTCAAGCATGGCGATCTGATGGGGATGTAACGCCCACCCTTGGGCGTCGAACCAATCAGAAAGAGAAGGGGGGAGGAGCGTATGGGCCATGAAGTCGAAGATAATGCAGAGCCTTGGTTTTGCCAGCCTCGTCTAAAAGCGGGCACTAGATGCAATCAGCATTTTCCCGTCGCAAGATATTTGGGGCGAGAACCGCCAGACGGGCGGAGACAGTAACATGGTAAACTGTGGATGCGAGTTATTCAGGCGTTGAAAATTTCCTTAACTCGCGTTTCCGATATCCCGTAGTGGTTTTGAAAATGAACACGCTGCGCGTCTGTGAGCGCTTTAAATGCGTAGGGCTTGATCCCGTTTTTCTGACGGCTGTCGTTCATATCGGAGATGCCGCGAATGAACATGTCTTGGTCCACAAAGGACACGGATGGCATGACGCGAACCAGCTTGTTGTGGCTGAAATTCATGATGGAAAGATCAATGTTTGGGCCAAAAGCAATCCCTAGTCCTGGGGTCCAAAAGCCGTCGTTTATCTCCACGGCTTCCATGCCCTTAGGGCCAAAAGACACCGCCCATCCACAGCGATAATCGAGGGCAACATGGCGCTCAGACTCGATCAATGAGCGGACACGATGTGCATCTTGGCGTAGGCGTTTGACAAAATGAACTGACACGGCGTCGTCATCATCCATGCGGAATTGAAGGCAGGGCGCGCCTGTATCAAGACGCAACGAGTTGATCGCATCGCGCATCACCGCGCGATGCTGACGGGGCGGATGGGACTGGATCACCGATTGCGGAATGTCGGCGAGCAGTGTTTCAAGCCGTTTGCGGGCCCAGATGGGGAAGCTGTCGCCAATTACGACGAGAAAGTTGAAGTCAGGGTCGGTTTGAGCGCGTAATGCAGGAAGGGTGCAGGCCTCAAAGGTGCGAAACCGGGCTTCCAACCGTTCGGGATCATAAAGGAAGGCGGCGCGCTCTTCGAGTGAGGCGTGCTCGACTTGAAAGCCTGGACTGCCCCCATCGAGTGGT